>JAJZOZ010000086.1 GCA_021811405.1 bacterium
CGTTGCTGTAAGAAAAGACTTTGCCCGGTTCATCGACTACCGGCAACCCGCGGGCATAGGAGACCACATCAGACTGCTGATAAAGTTTCGCTGCGCTCTCGTCGTGGGCCAGACCGGAAGTGTGGGTCAGCATGTGCCGTAATGTTATTTTCGCTTTTTTACCGGCGGCCCAGTCAGGGAACCATCTCGAAATAGGCGTGTCGAGGCCGGAAATCTTGCCCTCCTCGATAAGCTGACCAATAGTCAGCGACACTATGCTTTTGGTCACTGAATTGATACGAAGCGGCTGTTTACCGGGATGGTTGAAATAGCGCTCCGCTATTACGCGGCCGTCTTTGAGCACGATGAGCGCATTTGAATGCGTATTCTGGGCCTCCGCTACCAACCTCGCAAGAGCCCCTCGCTCTATGCCGACAGTTTCCGGTTCCGCGCGTGGAAAGAATTCCTCTGTGGCCGCGGGCGAATCGAAGAATACCGCTTCTTTGGATAGACCGGAATTATCGCGGCACGCGACAAGGGATGCCGCCAGCACCGGGAATAATAGACGCAGGGCGTTTCTCCATACCCGCGGTGAACCCTTGTCTTTAAACATATAGGCCGTCAAAACAAGTCTATAAAATAGAGGAAGGCTGCAACAGCGCTGCCGCCGATCCTGTAATTATCGCGTGTACTTGCAGCCACTCTCGTCTTTCTCGGGGGCGGGTCACTACGCGGTCATTTTTTTCGGCAGGCGCCGGGGGCGCCAAGTTTCGCCGGAACGGCAAAGACCGCGCCGCTTACGGCGCGGTCCCGGCCACACGGATATCCCGCGCGGAATGGACGTATTTCTCAGGACAAGGCGCCGAAGACCAGCCCGGCCGCCAGCGCGAAGGCCAGCCACCAGGCGGCGTAGACCGCCAGCCCGCGGCGGCCGATGAGCTTCTGCGACATCAGCATCGTGGGGATGCAGGTCCCCACCGAGCCGAGCAGGAAAGCGAAGGCCGGGCCCGGGCCGAGGCCGAGCTTGAGCAGCGACAGGGTCAGCGGGATCTCCTCCCCCTCGCAGACGTAAAGCGGCACGCCCAGCAGCGCCGCGGCGATATAGGCCAGCGGCCCGGAAGAGCCGATATAGCGCATCACCGCGCCTTCCGGCAGCGCCACCGCCAGCAGGCTGGCTATAGCCATGCCCAGCACGAAATACTTGCCGAGGTCCTTTACGATGTCGGCGAACAGCGGCCAGAATTTCTTAGGCCCGGCGCCGTCCTCGCCTCCGGAACAGCCGCAGCCCGAGCAGCATTTCTTGGCCGGCTCCGGCGCGGGGATGCCCGGAAGCCCGCCGCCGCGCTCGAGCCGGAGGAAGATCCCGCCTATCATCATGGCCCCGATGAAAGCCGCCGCCGCGCGGGCCGCCGCGAACTTCCAGCCCAGCAGGGCGTAGATTAGTACCAGGGTCTGGGGGCTGACCAGCGGCGAGGCCAGCAGGAAGCTGCACACCGTGCCCAGGTCCGCTCCCTTGCGGCGCAGGCCTTCGGCCAGCGGCATGGTGGCGCAAGAACAGCCGGGCAGCAGCATGCCCAGCGCCGAGGCCTTGGCCATCGAAAGCCAGCCGCCGCGCAGGTGCCTGAGCGCCAGCTCCGGCTTCACGTAGGCGTCCAGCGCCGCGCCGAGAGCGGCCCCGGCCAGGAAGTACGGGAGCACCTGCCGGGTCAGCGACAGGAACTCGGCCGCGAAAGCGTGGAGATAGTTCACCGGGTCCTCCCCGCCAGGGCTGACAGCCCCCGCAGCGCCCCGGCCAGGACCGCGGCGCCGGAGTAGCGGTAGAAGACCAGCTTGCCCTGGCCGCGCCAGCTCACCAGCCCGGCCCCGCGCAGCAGGCGCAGCTGATGGGAGACGGCCGAGACGCTGGCCCCCAGCACCCGGGAGAGGTCGCAGACGCACAGCTCGTCGCCGGAGAGCGCGAGCAGGATGGAGAGGCGCCCGGGGTCGGCCAGCAGCGAAAGGAGAGCGGCCTGGCGCTTCAGCGCGGCCCGAGGCGGCAGACGCCGCCTGGCCGCGGCCACTTTACGCCGGTCCGAGCAGAACTCCGCGCAGGTCACCGGCCCGGGCATGTTCCCCTACCGGCAGTCATTTGAACGTTCATTCAAATGATATGATAACATGCCGGGCGCCGGAGGTCAACCCCGCGTTCCGCCGCGCCGGCGCCGCCGGCGCGTCCCGAGGGCGGCCGTTTTGCAGGGTGCCGGCCGCCGGCTTTTTTGTATCATCTAGGTAAACAGGAGGGTTTATGGCAAATTCCAAGAAGACCATAGGTGCCGGCCTCGCGGTAGCGGCCATAGCCGCGGCCGCCGTGTACTTCCTCACCGGCAAGCGAGGGCGCGAGAACCGCGAGAAGATCGCAGTCTGGACGCTGGACATGAAGGCGGAAGTGCTGCGCAAGATGAGACAGCTGGAGAACATCAACAAGGAAGCCTACTACGCCCTGGTGGACGCCGTGGCGGTGCGCTACGAGCGCGTCGGCCGCGCCACTAAGGACGAGGCGGCCCACCTGGCCCACGAGCTGAAGGGTGCCTGGAAGCATATAGGCAGCCAGCTGAAATAAAAGCCGATGGAAGGGCTCCAGGAGATCTACGGGCCGGAGTTCTTCCGGGAGTGGGGGCCTGGCAACGCGGATTATGTCCGCTCCGCCGGGCTGGTGGCGGACGCTATACACCGCGTCTTCAGGCCGCGCAGCCTGGCCGACCTCGGCTGCGGCTGCGGCGTTTACAGCCACCTTTTCAGGGAGAAAGGGCTGCGGGTACTTTCTATAGACGGGGTCACCCCGCCGCGCGAGCATTCCTACCCGGTGGAGATAATCAACCGCGACCTCACCCTGCCGCTGGCGAACGAATGGGGCCGGTTCGACCTGGCGCTGTGCCTGGAGGTGGCGGAACACATACCGGAGGAGCATTCCGGGACCTTCCTGCGCAACCTGATGGGCTTCAGCGACCGGCTGCTGATCTCGGCCGCCCCGCCGGGCCAGGGCGGGCACCACCACGTCAACGAACAGCCGCGCCGCTACTGGGCGGAGCGCCTGGCCAGGCTGGGCTACGCCTACAACCGGAAGGCCTCAGGCCTCATCATGAAGGCCGTAGAGGATTGCCCTCCCCCCAACCTCTGGATGGTCTGCCATATAGGCGTCTACGATAAAGCCACCGATCCGAAGCAGCTCAGCCACGGCCTGCCCTTCTCGGTGAAAGCCTGAGTTTTGCTAAAATTTAAGCGGGTTAGACGATGAACAAGCTGCCGCTCACCGACCAGGATACCGTCCTCTTCACGAAGATAGTGAAGAAGATAAATTTCTTCGCCTCCATGAACATGGGCCTGATGGAGAAGATCCTCAACAGGATCTATTATTACCAGTACGACTCAGGGGAGAAGGTCTGCAAGCAGGGCGATATAGGCGACGCTTTCTACGTGATAGCGGAAGGACGCCTTAAGGTAAGCATCCGGGAGGCCTTCCTGTTCTCCAGGACCCTCGCCACGCTGGGCCCCGGGGACTGCTTCGGCGAGATGGCGCTGCTCGAGAGCAAGCCCCGCAACGCCACGGTCACCTGCGAGGAGCCGTCGAAGATCTTCGTGCTCACTTCGGAGCACTTCGACCAGGCGCTGGCGGAGAACCCCTCCTTCAAGCAGGAGATAAAAAAGCTGGCCGCCGACCGCCAGTTCGAGATAGACCACAAGAAATAGGCCGCGGCCGCGCGCAAAAAGAGAGAGCCGCCTCCAGGCGGCTCTTTCCGTCTTCCGCGGAACGTCCCGGGGTCAGTCCCTTATATAGTGGCAGGTGTAGCCGCCGGGATGTTTCTGCAGGTAGTCCTGGTGATATTCCTCGGCCGGCCAGAACTTCCCCGCCGGGGCTATCTCCGTGGTTATAGGCCGCTTCCAGCGGCCCGAGTCCTTCGCGCGCCTCACCGCGGCCTCCGCCTCCTTCCTCTGCGCTTCGCCGTGGTAGAAGATGGCCGAGCGGTACTGCGTGCCTATATCGTTGCCCTGGCGGTTCGGCGTCGTGGGGTCGTGCATGCGGAAGAACATGTCCAGCAGCTGCCCGTAAGTTATCTTCTTAGGGTCGAAGCGCAGCTGTATGCTCTCGGCGTGGCCGGTGGTCCCGGTGTGCACGTCCTCGTAGGTCGGGCTGTCGGTATGGCCGCCGGTATAGCCGACCACGGTTTCCGCCACCCCCGGCAGCTTGCGGAGTATGTCCTCCATGCCCCAGAAGCAGCCGCCGGCCAGCGTGGCCGTTTCCAGTCCGGACTTCGTCTCGTTCTCAGACACTTTAGCCTCCATTGCGGTCCCCGCCCCGGCCCCTGGCGCGGGCTTCCCGCCGCAGGCGCAGAGCTGGGCCGCGGCCAGCGCCGCCAGCAGCCCGGCGCGCGCGCCCCTCACGCTTCCACCAGCTCCAGCCTGACGTCGGGGTGCAGGCTGCGGCTCACCGGGCAGGCCTTCACGCAGGCCATCAGCTTGGCCCGCTGCTTGGCGTCAAGTCCCGCCGGCAGCTTCACCACCCCGGTCAGGGCCGCTATGCGCCGCGGGGCCTCCGTCATATGCTTCTCTATCTCTATCGAGGCGCCGGCCATGTCTATGCCGTCGTGTTTGGCCACTTTGACCATTATGCTCAGTATGCACGAGGCCACGGAAGCGGCCGCGAGGTCCGTGGGCGAGAAAGTGCGGCCCCGCCCGCCGTTATCCGGAGGCAGGTCGGTGCGCAGCCGGCTGCCGCTGAGGCAGTGCTCCAGCTCCACCTGGTCGTCGCCTATATATTGCGCGTTTATCTTGAAAGCCATGTTTCCTCCGTCCGCGTTCTATTTATTATAATACTTAACGCGGCAAAGGCAAGTTACAGGAGGCAAGCTCAATGAGGATACACCACCTGGCGCTGGCGGCTGCGGCCGTCCTCGCCGTTTCCTGCTCTTCCAAGGCCCCGGAGACCTCTCAGCAGCCCGAGCAGGCCCCCGTCGCGGCGGCCACGTCCGACATAAAGGAGATAAAACCGAATATGGACATACTTAAAGACCCCTCTAAGGCCACGGAGAAGGCCCCCGGCACTTTCAAGGTGAAGTTCGCCACCACGAAGGGAGACTTCACGCTGGAAGTGCACCGCGACTGGTCGCCTCTCGGCGCCGACAGGTTCTACAACCTGGTCAAGGCCGGCTTCTTCAGCGACGTCGCCTTCTTCCGCGTGATAGACGGCTTCATGGCGCAGTTCGGCATACACGGCGACCCGGCCGTGGCCGCCGCCTGGCGCGGCGCCCGCATCCAGGACGACCCCGTCAAGGAATCCAACGCTCCCGGCTACATCTCCTACGCTATGGCCGGCCCCAACACCAGGACCACCCAGTTCTTCATCAACTACGGCAACAACGCCCGCCTGGACGACATGGGCTTCTCCCCGTTCGGCAAGGTGGTCGAAGGGATGGACGTAGTTAAGCGCATCTACTCCGGCTACGGCGAAGGCGCGCCTTCGGGCATGGGCCCGGACCAGGGCAAGGTACAGATGCAGGGCAACGCCTACCTGAAGGCCAGCTTCCCCAGGCTGGACTACATCAAGGGCGCGGAACTGCTGAACTGAAGCCGAGGACGGCCCCGGGCCCGCGCGGCCCGGGGCGGCTCCGGGACATGGCGAAGATACTGCTGATCGACGACGACGAGACGATGCACCTGATAGCCAGGGCCTATCTGTCGAAGGCCGGCCACGAGGTGGAGACGGCCTTCGACGGCCCGGACGGCATAGCGAAGGCAAGGACTTTCAAGCCCGAACTGCTGCTGCTGGACATAAACATGCCCCGCATGTCGGGCTTCGACGTGGCCAAGCAGCTTAAGGCCGCCCCGGAAACCAAGGACATCCCCATCTTCATGCTGACCTCGCTAAAGCAGGAATCCAACATCCAGCGGGGCTACGGCCTGGGCATAGACGAGTACATCACCAAGCCAGCCAACATGGAGCACCTCAAGCTCCGCATAGAAAAGTTCCTGCAGAAGAGGAAATGAAAGACCCCCCGAATGCTCGATCTCCTGACGGGCTCCCCGCGCTTCTATGAATACGTCACCTACGGGGTGCTGTTCCTCGCCGCCTTCAACCTCGCCGAGATAGTCTTCCTGCTGTACAACAAGCGCCGCGTGGAACGCTCGGAGCGGAGAAAGACCGAGCTGAAGCGCCTGGCCTCCACCGCGCTGATAACCGCCACCAAGCCGGAGGAGCTGCTGCCGCCCCCTTCGAACGAAGAAGAGTTCGCGGCCTACAGCGAGGCCATAGCCAGCGTGCTCGACAGCTTCGAGGGAGAGATCGCCGAGAAGGCCGCGGGTCTGGTGGACGCCCTGGGCATAGGGGAATACTACCGCCGGCTGGCCCGCCACCGGACCTGGTACAAGCGCGGCAACGCCGTCGACATACTCTCCTCCTTCCGCCTGGCCTCCAACCGGGAGTTCTTCAGGGCCGCCTTCCGCAGCGAGCCGGTGACCGAGGTGAAGTACAGGATGATCTACGGCCTCAGCGGGCTGGCCCGCGACCACGAGGACATCCTGGAGACGGCCCGCATGCTCTCCTCGCTCCCCTACCTGACCTCCAAGTACACGGAGGACGTCTTCTACAACGCGATAGGCGCGCTCAGGTCGCTGGGTGCGGAGGAGGAGTTCGGCGTCTTCATGAGCGGTCTCCTGAAGGACGGTTCCGTGCCGGCCCTGGTGAAGAGGGACGTACTCACCGCCTGCTACGCTGCGGCCTGCGAGAAAGGCCGCGGCCTGCTACATGATTATTACAGGAACTGCCAGCGGGAGCCGGAGATACTCATCGCGGCCCTGAAGGCGCTGGCCCGGATAGGCGACTTCACCTTCGTCCCGGAGGCGCTGCGCCATCCTGACTGGCGCGTCAGGATGACAGCGCTGAAAAAGGCGGACCTCTGCTGCGCCGACATGCTGCCAGAGATACGGGCCCTGCTCCGGGACCCGAACTACCACGTGCGGCTGGCGGCGGCCCTGGCCCTGCGCGGGGCCGGAGGGAAAGGCCTCGCCGCGCTGAAGGAAGAGTCGGCCTCCCAGGACCGTTTCGCGGCCGAGACCGCGGCCTACGTCCTCTCCCAGGAGGGCCTATGAGCGCCTTCCTGGTCTGGATGGCGGTACACGCCTCGCAGTACCTGGTCTTCGTCTACTTCCTGGCCGTCAACAGCATTTACACCGCGCTGATCGTGCTGGCCATGCGCGACATAGTGAGGCACGCCTACCTCAGCACCGCCCGGGCGGCCCGCCGCCAGCTGGCGGGCGAGTTCTACTACAAGCCGGTCTCCGTGATCGTGCCGGCCCACAACGAGGCCGCCGTCATCATCCAGAGCGTGCGGGCCCTGCTGAACCTGCACTATCCCGAGTTCGAGGTCATAGTGGTCAACGACGGCTCCTCCGACGCCACGCTCGCCGTGCTCGCGGCGGAGTTCGGCCTGCTGCCGTCCGCCAGGCCGGTGCGCCTGCAGGTGCCGCACGAGGAGATCCGGGCCCTCTACCGCTCCTCCTCCTATCCCAACCTGCTGATCGTGGACAAGGCGAACGGCGGCAAGGCCGACGCCATCAACGCCGGCGTCAACGTCTCCTCCTTCCCCATCTTCTGCTCCATCGACGCGGACTCGCTGCTGGAGCCGGACGCCCTGCTAAAGTCCTCCAAGCTCTTCCTCGAGGACGACTCGCTGATAGCCACGGGCGGCATCATCCGCATCCTGAACGGCTGCAGGGTGGAGGGCGGGGCGGTTACGGAGATCGCGCTGCCGTCCGGCACGCTGGAGGCCATGCAGGTGCTGGAATACACCCGCGCCTTCCTTTCCGGCCGCACCGGCTGGAACGCGCTGAACAGCCTGCTGATCATCTCCGGCGCCTTCGGCGTGTTCCGCAAGGACATGGTGGTGGCCGTCGGCGGCTACCGCAGGACCGTGGGCGAGGACATGGACCTCGTTATGCGCCTGCACCGCCACTGCCACGAACACGATATCCCGTACAAGATACTCTTCGTGCCGGACCCGGTCTGCTGGACCCAGGCGCCTTTCTCGCTGAACATGCTGCTCAAGCAGCGCAACCGCTGGCACCGCGGCATGATAGACGCCCTTCTTTATAACCGCTCCATGATACTGAACCCGAAGTACGGCGCCACCAGCCTGATAGGCATCTCCTATTTCGTCTTCGTCGAGCTGCTGGGGCCGCTGATAGAGCTGTTCGGCTACGCGGCCATCCCGGTCCTGTATCTCTTCGGCCTGCTCAACTTCAGATTCTTCGTGATGCTGGTACTGCTGGCCGTCCTGTGGGGCATCTCGATCAACGTGGGGGCTATCTTCCTCGACATCTACAACTTCCGGCGCTACCGGAAGACCTCCGACATACTCAGGCTCTGCGTGCTGGCCGCGCTGGAATTCTTCGGCTACCGCCAGCTCATGCTGGTCGAGCGCCTGAAAGCCACGGTCTTCTTCCGCAAGCGCGACTGGGGGCAGCAGGACAGGCGGGTGATAGACGCCTCCTCCGATAAGGGTCGGCGGCCCGATGTGGCCGGCAGCGGGACCGGCGGCTTCGGGCCGGCGCTGTTCCTTTACGACTGGCTCTGCTCGGCCTTCTTCCTGGGCACGCTGGCCCTCATGGGCCCGGTACGCTGGCTGGTGCGCTATTACCGCTCCGCGGGCATCGGCTACTCCGCTGAAAAGTTTTCCGTCATGGCCGCGATAGCCGCGCTGGCGGCCGTGTCCCTGCTGGCGGCCGTTCTGCTGTCCCGCCTGTCGGCGAGGGCCGCGGGCGGGCGCAGGAAGGCTCTCCTGTGGACCCCGGCCGCCGTCTTCCTGCTCTCGCTGGGGCTGTGGCTGAACCCGCGCCTGATGACGGACAGGAACGCAGGCGGGCCGGGGGAGAGTGTCGCCGGCGCGGAGTTCGAGTTCGGGCCCTACCCCGACGAGGAGAAGCTGCGCCTGCTGAAGAGCGAAGGTTATACCGCGGTGGTCTCCCTGCTCAGCCAGGCGGTGGTGCCGTTCGAGCCCGTGCTGCTGGCGCGGGAAAAGGAGGAGGCCAGGGAGGCCGGGATGGAACTGGTGCACATCCCGATGCTGCCGTGGGTCTCGGCCAACGACGGCGCCGAAAAGGGCATCGCGGCGCTGCTTAAGAGGGGCGGGGGGAAGTACTACGTCCACTGCTACCTGGGCAAGGACAGGGTCAACGTCTTCAGGCGCATGCTGGCCTCGGCCTCCGGCGTCGCGGGCGCTCCTGCGGCAGGGGCGCGCTCGCTGGACGGGCTCCCCGCCATGGAGCGGGGACCGGTGGTCCGGCTGGAGAAGGACGTCTTCTTCCTCCCCTACCCTACCGACGAGGAGTTCTTCGGCTACGTCTTCGGCGGCGGCGTCCGCACCCTGGTCTCCCTGCTCGACCCGGCGGACCCGGAAGAAGGTCCGCTGCTGGAAAAGGAACGCGGGGCCGCCGCCAGGTACGGCGTTAAATTCGCGGATTTCCCGTGGCGCAGGCTCGACCGGAGCGGCAAGCGGAAAGCCGCCGCTGCCGTCAGGGGCATGGAGCGCCCGCTGGCGGTGAACGCCTACGGCGCAGGCGCGCCCGGCTATTCGGATTTCCCTGAATTCTACGCGGGGAAGCGCTAGCCGCAGGCGGACCTGGCGGGGAGCTTAGGCATAGACGAAGGCGCCGCCCCCGGCGGCCGCGGCGCATAGACCCGCCGCCAGGAGCGCGGGCAGCAGGAACCTCATCTAAAGGCGATGCCCGCCCTGAGGCCGGCGTTCCAGGAATGGCCGCGGCCGTCCGTAGCCTTGCGGCCGCCGCGCAGTTCCACGAAGGAGACCCCGGAGCGCCACTCGGCGGCGGCCGTATAGACGTCGGCGTTATAGGAGATCAGGCTGTCGCGCAGGAAGCCGTGCTCGTAGCCGGCCTCGGCGCGCCAGGCGCGGCCGGCGCACCGGGACCAGAACGCGCCTAGCCAGTGGCCTGTCTCGTCGATGGAATCGTAGCCTGGCGTCACCCGCCCGAAATCCAGCAGCGAGAAGCGGTAGCGCGCGTAAAGGTCAGGGCGCCCCGGCAGCCAGGCTTCCGCGTCGGCGTCCAGCTTCCACAGCCGGTTGGAATCCGAGTAAAAAGCGCCGGAGGCGTACAGTCCGGCGGAGTAGACGTCCTTCTCCCCCCGCCGCAGCCCGGCGCCGAAGGCGTCCGTGCCCGCGTACCTGAGATGCCCCGAAGGGGAAGCGCTGTAGAATTGCTGCTGGCCGTGCGCGTAGTGGGCCCGGTAGGTATAGGGACCGCCGGTGCCGGTCCCTGTCAGGTAGAGCGACGGCAGCGTGGAACCGTCGGAGACGAACGACAGGCCGCCGCGGGCCAGCCACTCGACCCCGTCGGAAGCTCCGGAGGCTTCCGCCCTGGCCGCGTTCTCCCTCAGCAGGACGAAAGAGCCAGCGCCGCCGGAGCGGCGCTCGTAGCGCGGCAGGCTGGTCAGCGTAAGCCCGTAGGCGCCCCGCTTCAGCGACAGCCTCGCGCGGTTCAGCTCGCGGACTCCGACGCCCGAAGACTCGATGTTCACCAGGAAGGAGCGCCCGTACTCCGCCTCCCAGTCGGCGCCGGCGCCGCGCCCGGCCAGGCCGGCGGAGTAGATCCGCTCCTGGACGTCGAAATACGTGAAGCCGGCCCCGGCGTTGCGCTGGGCCTCCCGGCGTATGCCGGCCCCTCCTATTAACTCCAGGCCTTTCCCGGCCGGGGCGCGGAACCTGGCGGAAGCGGAACCGCCTTCGTAGCTGATGCGCTGCGGGCTGGCGGTGTCCAGGCCTTCCGGAGAGACGGCGCGGTAGGCGTCAGCCTTGGGAAAGACGCCGGCGCCTGCGCTCTCGAAATATCCCTCCGCCTTGCGCGCGAGGGAGCAGTCCCCCGGCTCCAGGGCCGACAGAGCCCGGTAGGCGCGCAGCGCGCCCCTGTCGTCGCGCATGCCTTCCCGCGCGCGGGCCAGCAGGCCGAGTATGTAGGCGCTGCCCGGCGAGAGCAAATTCCACTGCTCCAGGTAGACGGCCGCTTCCCGGTACTGGCCGAGGCCGATGCAGGAAAGGCCGAGCCCCTCCAGGGCCCCGGCGCCGGCCGGGTCCTTCAGCAGCAGCTCCATGAAGGTCCTCTTGGCGCCGGCGTAGTCTCCGTCCTTCCGCTGGCGCATGCCGTAGTCGTAGGAGGCCGACGGCGCGGAGGATGCGGCGGCCTCCTGCCCGGCGCAGGGGGCCGGGACCAGGGCGGCGAGCAGCGCTGCGACGCCGATGGAATAGCGCATTATCCCTCCGTTCACTTCAGCCGGTCCAGCCGGTTCTTGTAGAGGAAGTTGGCGCCCTGGTAGAAGGCGATCGCCTCCTCGCCCAGGTCGCTGTCCGACGGGTCCGGCGTCAGGCCGCTGGTGGCCTCGTCCCACTTGTAAGTCTTCAGGTATTTCTTGGGACCCAGCACCGCCAGCTTCCCCTCCTTCAGC
>JAJZOZ010000087.1 GCA_021811405.1 bacterium
CCGAAGGCGGACGGGAGCGGCCGGGTAAGGCCCTGTTGGGGGCCGGCCGGCCGCGCATAGGAGGTTGTTAATAAGTGCGGGCCTCCTTGGGAGCAGGTGCGACGGCGCGTAGTGCCGGAGCCCTGCGGACCCGCTACTTAGCGGCAAGCATGGGCGGCCGCGCTGCGTGGCCGACCGTGCGGCATCTCGCGGATAAGATCGGGCCTCCTTTTCGATCCCAGGATGGGCGGGGGCGTGGAACTTATAATGTTACCTCGGGATGTTGCGCAAAGTAGGTTATAACTTCATCCTGAAAACCCCGCCACTTTTAAAAAACCCGCGAAAGCGGGTTTTTTGCTGTTAAAAGTGGCGGAGAGGAAGCGGGACATAACATGTCCCGCGTAGGGATTCGAAAGCCGAACCTGCGAGACCAGCAGGTCGCAGCAGGGGATGGAGCGAAGCGACAGGTCTGTGCCGGGGTCGCGGCCCGGAGCGGGCGACGGCGAGCGGAGGAGCCGTGACCGAATCCCGCGCCACTTTTAAAAAACCCGCGAAAGCGGGTTTTGAATTATCCTGAATTCTTTTGATTTGCGGTTGACATTCGGCAGGCCTATTATGTAAATTGACAATAACCCCTGAGGCATCATTAATATATCATCCATAGGGGGGCACTCAAGGAGGAAGTTAATGAAGAACATGAAGAAAGGCTTCACCCTGATAGAGCTGATGATCGTCGTCGCCATCATCGGTATTCTGGCTGCCATAGCCATACCGAAGTTCGCCGACCTGATCAACAAGTCCAAGGAAGGCGCCACGAAGGGCGCTCTCTCCTCGGTCCGCAGCGCTATCCAGGTGTACTACGGCGACAACGAGGGCTGGTTCCCGGCCGACACGCTGTCCGTACTGACCACCAACGCGAAGTACATAGCGGAGATCCCGCAGGCCAAGATGCCCGGCACCGGCCATCTGGACTCCAACACCGTCACCGCCGTTGCTAACGGCGGCGCGATA
This sequence comes from bacterium, assembly GCA_021811405.1. GTDB lineage: Bacteria > Elusimicrobiota > Elusimicrobia > Elusimicrobiales > UBA9959 > UBA9959. The sequence goes on from JAJZOZ010000087.1 coordinate 991, forward strand.
ACCGACGGCGCGGGCTGGGCGTACTTCAACGACCCGACCCATGCCGCCAGCTGGGGCAACTTCGTGGTGTCCTGCACCCACGAGGACATAAAGGGCCGCGACAGCACGACCCTGACCACCCCCTGGTCCACCTTCTAATCGAAGGCTGACCGGAAAAAACCCCGCGTCCCCGCGACGCGGGGTTTTTTTATGCTCCGGGCAAATTGTTAGAATATCCCCATGATCATAGCGCTCGCCGCCTTCGTGCTGGGGCTCATACTGGGCAGCTTCCTGAACGTCTGCATAGTCCGTCTCCCGAAGGACGAATCCATAGTCTTCCCGGCCTCCAAGTGTCCCAAATGCGGAGCGGCGATAAAGGCGTACGACAACATACCAGTTCTGAGCTACCTGTTCCTGCGGGGGCGCTGCCGGGCCTGCGGCCAGCCTATCTCCGCGCGCTACCCTTTCGTCGAGCTGCTCACCGGCGCCGTTACCGCCCTTTTCGTGCACCGCTGGCTCGGCAGCCCGGCGTGGCTGGCGGTGAGCCTGCTGGCGGCTTACGTGCTGATAATCGTGAGCGTGATAGACTTCGAGACCATGATGATCTCGGACGCTTTTTCGCTGGCCCTTTTTCTGCTGGGCATGGGCGGCAGCCTCGCCAACCCGTTCTACGAGGGTTCCTGGGCCGCCAGGCTCGGCTATTCCGCGCTCGGCGCGGCCGCCGGCGCCGGCTTCATCTGGGGCCTGGCGCTGCTGGGGAAGGTCCTCTACAAGAAGGACGCCGTCGGGGAGGGGGACATCTTCCTGATGGGCGGCATAGGCGCGCTGTGCGGCTGGCAGGGAGTGATCACGGCCGTGGTGATGGCCTCCTTCTTCGGCTCTATCTACGGCCTTTCGCTGCTGCTGCTCAAGCGGGCCGACAGGATGTCGCACATGCCGTTCGGGCCTTTCCTGGCTCTCGGCGCCGCGATAAACCTCTACCGCCTGGTAAGGCCCGAGGATTTCTTCCTGACGCTCCCTTTTTGAAGCCCGTGTTTTGGAGCCGCCCTCTTTTTTGCTATACTATTGAACCTGACGTTGCTGTTCTTTAAATGTGGTTGGGTGGCTGAGCGGTCAAAAGCAACGGTCTGTAAAACCGTCGGGCCATGCCCTACATAGGTTCGAATCCTATCCCAACCACCATTTAACCCGATTTTATGCGCGGGTGGCGGAACTGGCAGACGCGCACGGCTCAGGACCGTGTGCCCGAAAGGGCTTATGGGTTCAACTCCCTTCCCGCGCATTAATTTAACCCGCCGCTGAACAAGCGGCGGGTTTTTTTACAGGAGAGACAGATGAAAAAGCCGCTTCTCTGGGTCGTCAGCTTCGTGGTCACGCTGGGCTTCGCGCTGTTCCAGCGCATGACCGGCCCCACTTACCCGGTCCGTTCCTCCGGCGTAGAAGTGCCCGGCGCGGCCGCGGTGAGCTACCGCTTCCCGCGCAGCTGCACCACCGGCGGGGACGACTGCGTCCCCAGGGTCACCTCCGCCGCGCCCGCAGAGGGCTACCTGCTCTGGAAGAGGTACAGGACCGGCGACGAGCCGCAGGTACTCCCGATGGCCTACGAGGCCGGCAGGCTTACCGCCCGGCTGCCGGACCAGCCGCCCGCCGGCAAGCTGGAATACCGCGTCTTCCTGCGCACCCAGGCCGGCGAGACCGAGCTGGCCAAGGCGCCGGTGGTCACCCGCTTCAAGGGCGCCGTGCCCCACTTTATACTGATCCCGCACATCCTGATGATGTTCCTGTTCATGCTGTTCTCGGTGCGCATCTTCGTCAGCGCCGCCTGGAACCTTCCCCAGCCCCGCTTCGCGGTGCCGCTGAACGTGGCCTTCCTCGCGCTCGGCGGCTTCCTGTTCGGCCCGCTGACCCAGAAGTACGCTTTCGGACAGCTCTGGACCGGCTTCCCTTTCGGCTACGACCTCACCGACAACAAGACGCTGGTCATGATGATCTTCTGGCTGGCCGGCCTGGCCGCCTTCCTGAAGGAGAAAAAGCCCCGCTTCTGGCTGATAACGGCATTCATAGTCACCGCCGCCATCTACCTTGTGCCGCACAGCATGTTCGGCAGCGAGCTGGACTACGGCAAGGGCGAGGTGGTCACCGGCAGGAAATAGCCGGGACCGGCAAAAAAAAGGCCCTCCTTCCGGAGGGCCTTTTTCATTGCGCCGGGAGGCTTACTTCGCGGTGAGCCACTGCATCAGCTCGTCCCACTTGCCGTCGGCGGACCACGCCAGCTTGCCGTAACTGTCGTCGAAGCTCCAGGAGGGCAGGTAGACGCCCATGCCGTAGGCCTTCTTGAACTTGTCGCCGGTGGTACCGTTGTCCAGCAGCACCTTGTCGTAGAACTGTTTCATCACCTGCGCGGTCTTCGTCTTCAGCGCCTTGGACTTGGTCTTGCCGTGCACCAGCTGCAGGAAGTCCGTCAGGTCCCTGGAGCCGGCTCCCTCGAAGGAAAGCGCCTCGTCCCTGGCCGCCGCCACGGAGGCCTTGTCCTCTTTCATGGCCAGCTCCACCCACTGGTCCAGCTGCCTGCGCAGCTCGGCCATGCCGGAGGTGCGCACCGCCGACTGCGTAGTCGCCTGCGAGGTGGAAGCGTACGTGGCCTTGTAGCCCTGTACCGCGGCCGCCGCCATCACTTCGGGGGTCAGGTTGGCCTTGTTGGACTCTACGCGGGAGAGGAACTGGTCGTAGCCCCAGCCGGCGCCGGGCTCGGTCTCTTCGGAGCCTACCACGAGCGTCGCGGCGTCGCGCATCTCGTAGACCACTTCGGCCATCTGCATCAGGCAGGCGTCGGAGGCGTAGATGTCCACGCCGCCCATAGCGCGCAGCGCCCTGGCCAGGTCCACCGGGTTGATGCCGTGGCCGGTCTCGTCGTCATAGGAGATGCCCTTCACCACCGGCATCAGGTTCAGGCCCTTCATCTCCCAGCCGGAGCCGTGGTTCCAGACTATCAGCATGTAGTGGCGCGCGGGGTAGTTCTGCTTCACCCACTTGCCGTACTCGGCCAGCTGGTTCCAGTCGCCCATGTCCACCGATCCGATGTCCTGCAGCATCTGCGAGGAGAGCGCGGAGTTGTCGCCGTCCTTCGTCACCAGGTAGCGGCGCACGCCGGTCCAGTCCGTGGAGGCGTCCTTCGCGGAGCCTTCCCCGCGGCCCAGCATAGGGGGCAGGCCGCCGCCCCAGTAGGGGTTGGGCCAGCCGGGGTGGGGGACCACGCCCGGGTAATCGTCGTAGCCGCCGGGATAGGAAGGGTAGGAGGGCTGCGTATAAGCCGTGCGGCCGGCCTCGGTGACGATATTGACGTTCTCCGGAGCGCCGTACTTCTCCATCTCGTTCATGTCCTCGATGACGTAGTTGGAGAGGTTGTTCTTGCCGTTCATGAAGACCATTATGGTCCAGTCCTTTACGGTCCTGCCGTCGGAGACGGCCGCCGGCGCGGGGGCCTCGCCCGCCGCGGCGCGCGCGTTCCCGACTATCTCCTTCACCTGCGGCAGACCCCCGAGGTCCTGCGCGGCCGCCGGCGCGGCCATGAAGGCCGAGGCCAGAACGATCCTGCCGATCTTATCTATGGTCATCGTATCTCCTTGGAGCCGGGCTTCCCGGCTTCGACATGATAATGATATCCGTTTATTGATCCTTTTCTATGGGAGGATAGCCCCAGGCCCCGCCGGTATTTGGGCCTACGCGCCGCTGGGCCCTTCGGCCCCGCCGGCGGCGAATTGGTATAATATCAGCGTTCCTGCGGAGGAATCCCGTGTGAATCGGGAGCTGCCCCGCAACGGTGATGCCCGGAAGTCCAGGGGCTGAGCCCGGTCTACCGCGGGAACGCCGCTTCGGCGGCTATCTTCGCGGGAGGAAAAATGAAAAGCCTGCCTTTGCTGCTGCTGTTCCTGTCGTTCCCCGTCCAGTCCCGTTCTTCCGACGACGTCTTCTTCTCCGTGGGCCGCGCCGCGGCCTACCGGGCCATGCCCCCGGCCGACGCCGCCACCGTCTACCCGGGGGAAGCGGCGGCCCCGGACCTGGCCGGCCTGCTCGACGCGCAGGCCCCGCTTTCGGTCCGGCGCCTCAACGGGCCGTCCGGCGCCGCCACGGTCTCGCTGCGCGGCTTCCAGGCCAAGCAGACCGCCGTCTATCTCGACGACGTGCGGCTGCCGGCCGACATCACCGGCACAGTGGACCTGTCCCTGTTCCCGTCCGCCGGCCTCGGGCGGGTGGAGGTGCTGCCCGGGGCCGCGGCGTCGGCCTACGGCGCCAACGCCGAGGGCGGCGTGGTGCACCTGTTCACCAGGAAGCTCTCGCCCGGGGCCAGGCTCGCCGAAGCCTCGGCCGGGCTCTCGTCCTGGGGAGGACGGAACCTGACGCTGAAGACCGGAGCGGCCGGCCGCGCCGGTGATTTCTTCCTCGGCGCCGCGCGCGACTCTTCGGAGGGTTTCCAGCGGAACTCCGGGGCCGCCAGGGAAGCCGCCCAGGGCCGCGGCTCCGTGGGGCTGGGCGCGGCCGGCAAGCTGACCTTCAGCGGGCTGTATTCGTCGCTCCGCACGGGCCTTCCGTCGGGCACTCCGGTGCCGGTGGCTGACTGGAACGGCTCCCGCGAGCGCGCGGCCAACTCGCTGACCGACTGGCAGAAGTCCCGCCGCGGTTTCCTCTCCGGGGCCTGGAGCGCCGGCGGAGAAGCCCTGGAAGGGCGGGTGGAATCGTCGTTCTCGTCCAACAGGATAGAGGCCTTCCAGTTCGGCTCGCGCAGCAAGGCCCTGGTCACGGACCGCGGCCTCTCCGGCAGGCTCGCCGTGCGGCGCACGCTGGTGCTGGGCGCCGAGGCTTCGCTCTCGGAGCTGGCTTCCGCGGATTACGGGGACCACCGCATAGGCTCGGCCGGGTTCTTCGCGCAGAAGACCTTCGCCCCGCTGGAGAAGCTGGAACTCACGCCGGGCGCCCGCCTTGACAGGAGCGGCAGCTACCCGGCGCGCCTCAGCCCCAAGCTCGCGGCCGTCTACGCGCCCTCCTCCGAATGGAAATTCTCGGCTTCGGCCGGCGCCGGCTTCCAGGCGCCCACTTTCGCCGACCTCTACAACCCGTGGGCTCCTCCCGCGCCGGGGCTCAAACCCGAGCGCAGCGTGAACTACGACGCCTCGGCTTATTACGGCTCGCCGGACGGCTGGTACGCCGGCGCCTCCGGCTACTACTCGGTCATCAGGGACCGCATAGCGCTGGACCCCGCCACCTGGGCCGCGGCCAACCTGGACTCCGGCTATAACGTCGGCGCGGAAGGCAAGGCCGGCTGGACGCCGGGCGTCTTCCGGCTTTCCGCGGCCTGGGCGCTGAACGTCAGCAAGGTAAAGACCGGCGGCGGCTATGAGCTGATGAATTATTCCCCGTTGCGCAAGGCGACGCTCTCGGCCGGTCTCGAGGCGGACGGCACGCGCGTCGCGTTCACGGGGCTCGGCGTTTCCGAGCAGTATACCGGCCGGGGCCGCACCGGGCTCCGCCTGCCGGAATACTGGACCTTCGGCCTGAGGGCCGCCAGGGAACTGGGCGGTCTGGAGTTCTGGGCCGCGGCGGACAACCTGCTCGACAGGCATTACGCCACTACCGCGGACGTCTTCAACGGCTGGTACCCGCAGCCCGGCCGCACCTTCTCGGCGGGTCTTTCCTGGAAACTGCTGTAAAACAAGGGCGGCATTGACCTGGACGCGTGGACCGGGGGCCGGGAAAGTGTCACTATTTAAGCTGAGGTAGGACCCTGAAAAGCGGCCTCGCCAGGAAGGCGGCAAGGACGTGAAGCCTTCCACCCGGGCGTGACTGCGGCCGGCAAAAGATCTTTTCGCGGCAGGGCAGCACGAAAGAGCGCTTCGCGGCGCTGGATGGAGGGAACATGGAAAACGGGACTATACTGCTGACGGCGGCTTCGCTGGGCTTCATACACACGGTGTTCGGCCCCGACCATTACGTGCCGTTCGTGGCGCTGGCGAAGGCCCGTTCGTGGTCCGGGGCCAGGACGGCCGTTGTCACCCTGCTCTGCGGGCTGGGCCACGTGCTCAGCTCCGTGGCCATCGGTTTCGCGGGCATCGCGTTCGGCACGGCCCTCTCCCGCCTGCAGTGGGTGGAGGCCGTAAGGGGGGACATGGCCGGCTGGCTGCTGCTGCTGTTCGGGCTGGGCTACATGCTCTGGGGCATAGCCAGGGCGCGCCACGGCCATTCCCACGGCCACGCGGAGGGAGCCGTCACGCCGTGGGCCATCTTCATAATCTTCGTGTTCGGGCCCTGCGAGCCGCTGATCCCGGTGCTGGTCTACCCGGCCCTGAAGGACGGCATCTGGACGGCCATCGCCGCGGCCGGGGTATTCTCGGCCGTGACGATAGGGACCATGCTGGCCTCCGTCTTCCTGCTGCTGCGCGGCGTCAGCCTGCTGCCGGCCGAGCGCATGGAGCGCTACGCCCACGCGCTGGCCGGGTTCGCGTTGTTCGCCTGCGGCGTGGCGGTAAAAGCCGGACTCTAGGCCGCCCCTTTCATCCCCCGGGTGAAACGTATATAATACGGTGAGGAGGGGGTATGAGGAAATATCTATTCGCCATGCTGCTGCCGGCGTTGCTCGGCGCTAGGGCGGCGGCCTTCAGCCCGCTGACCGGAGAGGACGCGAAATTCCTCGGCGTGGACGGCAGGCAGATGCAGGGCTGGCTGGACTACGGCGTCTCGCGCGAAGGCCCGGACCGATATTCCACCGGCGCCTTCGGCGAGCTGGCCTACGGCCTGTTCGAGAAGATAGACCTCAAGGTCACCGTGCCCTGGCGCGGCTGGACCTCGCGGGGCATTTCCGAAAGCGGTCTCGGCGACGTACTGCTCGAGGGCAAGTTCGGCTGCGCGTGCCGCGCCGGCTGGGACCTCGCGCTGAAGCCGGGCTTCTCGCTGCCGGCGGGCAACGAGGCCAAGAGCCTCGGGGCGGGGAAAGGCGGGGCCTGGCTTTACGGTATAGCCGAGCGCTCTTTCGGCGCCTGGCGGCTCGCGCTGAACGGCGGCTATATGTACAACCGCAATTCTCTCGACGAGAGGGAGAGCCTGCTGAAGGCCTCGGCCGCCGCGGCGCTGGCCGTACTGCCGGAACTCCGGGCTTCGCTGAGGCTGGCGGCGGCCACCAACCCCGACAAGAGCGCCCATTCCCACCCGCTGTCCTCCCTGCTCGGCCTGACCTGGTCCCCGTCCCGCTCTCTCGACGTGAGCGCCGGCGCGGGGCTGGGCCTCAACCGCGCGGCCGATGACGTGGAACTGGTCGCGGGCCTGGCGCTCAGGATCTGAGCGGCGGCCGCGCCGCTATACCCGGAGGTTATATGCTGCATATCGTGGAGAGCACAAGGAGCGTAGCCGAGATACTGGATCGCTTCCCGAAGGTGACGGCCGCGCACAAGTTCGGCGTGCTGGGCCAGCACGACCTGCGCCTCAAGCTGAAGGAGAAAGGCATCCCGTTCGACAGGGAATGCACGGTCTTCGAGATCTGCAGCCCGCTGAACGCCAAGGCCGTGCTGGAGGCCGACATGGCCATCTCCACCGCCCTGCCCTGCCGCGTCTCCGTCTACTCGGAAGGGGGGTTCACGAAGATAGCCACGCTGAGCCCCACGCGGCTGCTGCGGGTCTTCGGCCACCCGGAGCTGGCGCCCGCCGCCGCCGAAGTGGAAAAGACCATCTACGCCATCATGGACGAGCTGCGGTAGCCGCCGGGAAGCGGCCGGTTTGCTAGAATAGCAGGGCCGGCCCCGCCGGCGCAGATGACAGAGAACGTCTACACCCCGCTGCTGAAACGGGCGCTCGAGCGGCGCGCTCCCCTGCTGGAGGCGCTCGCCGCCGAGGGCACCGACTGCTGCCGCCTCTTCCACGGCATAGCGGAGGGGCTTACCGGCCTTACCGTGGACCGCTACGGCGGGCTGGTCCTGGCGCAGACCTTCCGGGAGCCGCTGCCCCCCGGGGACCAGCTCCGGCTGGAGGAGGCCCTGCGGGAGCTCCTGCCCTACCCGTTCGCCTTCGCCTATAACCACCGCGGCAAGAAGTCATCCGAGCCCTTCGAAAAATGGCACCGCCCGTCCCCGGCCGCCCTGGCCGAGTTCGTCTGTTCAGAGGGGGGAGTTAAATTCCTGATCTCGGCGCGCCACCGCGGCATAGACCCCTGGCTGTTCCTCGACCTGCGCGCCGCCCGGCGCTTCGTGCGCAACGGGGCGAAAGGGCTCAGCGTGCTGAACCTGTTCGCCTATACCTGCGGCGTCGGGGTATGCGCCGCCGCGGGCGGCGCGGCGGAGGTGTGGAACGTGGATTTCGCCTCCTCCAGCCTGGAGGTGGGCAGGCGCAACGCGGAGCTCAACGGCGTCCCCGCGGAGAAGTTCCGGAACGTCAACGAGGACTGCCTGACCACCGCCCGCCAGCTGGCCGGGCTTCCGGCCGGCGGCCGCTACGGCCAGAAGACGCGCCACGCCAGGTTCGAGCCGCGCTCCTTCGACCTGGTCTTCCTGGACCCGCCCGCCTGGGCCAAAAGCACGCTGGCCGCGGTGGACGTGGTGCGGGACTACCCTAGCCTCTTCAAGCCGGCGCTGCTGGCCTGCAGGCCAGGCGGGAAAGTGATCGCCACCAACCACGTGGCCTCCGTGGACTACGCCGCCTGGACGGAGACGCTGAAGCGCTGCGCGCAAAAGGCCGGCCGCCCCCTGAAGAGCGTGACCGGCCTGGCGCCCGACGCGGATTTCCCTTCCTTCGACGGGAAGCCCCCGCTCAAGGTCGCAGTCTGCGGTGTCTGAGCCCCGGCCGCAAAGCCGTTCCCGCCTGCCGCGCGCCCGGTGCGCGGGCCCTTCCGCTCAGCGCCCGGCCGCGGCGGGCTCTTTCTTCAGCAGCAGCTCTTTCTTTTCCGCCCAGGCCGCGGCTATGATCCCGGCGGCTGAGGCTACGTCCAGCTTGTCGGTGTTGATCACCACGTCGTAGTGCAGCGGGTCCGTCATGTCGGCGTTGAAATGCTTCCGGACGAAGGCCCGGCGGTCGGATTCCTTCTGTATGACGCTCTTGCGCGCTTCGTCGTAGGAGCAGCCGGTCTTCCTGACCACGTTGGAGACCCGCGTCTCCAGCGGCGCGATCAGCAGCACCCTGAGGCACTCGTCCGGCGGCAGTATCATGCTGCAAGCGCGCCCCACCAGCACCGCCCGGCCGTGCGAGGCTATGGCGGTGACTATCCTGAGCAGGCGCAGGAACATCCCCTCCGAGGACAGGTGGCGCTCCTTGGTGATGGACTTTATCCAGTCGTCCATCACGGACACCGCTTTCTCGTCCAGCGTCTTCACTACGTTCTCGCTCAGGCCGGCGTCCTCGGCCACCAGCGTCATCAGCTTCCCGTCGAACACCTCGAAGCCGAGCCTTTTGGCGGTCTCCGCCGCGATGTCCGAGGTGTTGCACCCCGGCAGGCGTGAAAGAGCTATCACCGGCCAGCAGCCGGCGGGTTTCGGCGCCTCGCCGGGCTGGGCGCACGAAGCCGCTTTCCACCTCGAGATCTGCTCCTCGATCAGTTTCTCCACCGACATCGGTTGTGTCATGGTACCCCCTTGTCCGGCGCCCCCGCGCCGTCCCCCGTTATGCCGCCGGTTAAGGAACCGGCGGTCATGCGGGTATTATACATCTACCGGGCCGGGATGCAAAACTCCGACGTGCGGCCCGGTGCGGCGCGGTGATAATCAGGCTATTGTCTTTTTGCGGCGGTTTTGCTACTTTACCTTTCAGGGGGGGACTCTTCGCGAAGCAGCGTGGAAAAGGACCGGGCACGCCCGCGCCCGCGCTGACAGCCGTATGCGCGAAATAATGGAGAAGATACTAGCCGCCGAGGAGGAAGGCCGCCGCCTCGTAGCGGTCGCGCGCGCCGCCGCCGCGGAGAAGGTCTCGCTGGCCGGCAAGCGGGCCGGCGAGGAGTACGCCTCCGCGCTCAAGGCGGCGGCCGAAGAGGCCCGCCGCCTTTCGGAGGCCGCGCTGGGCGAAGCCCGGCGGGAAAGGGAAGCTCTCCTGGCCGCCGCCGCGGCGGAGACCGGCGCCGCGCTGGAGCGGTGCGCGGCGGCGCGGCCGCTGGCGGTGGGTAAGGTGGTGGCGCGGGTGCTGGGGAGCGGTTCCTGAGTACCGGCGGCTCCGGGAGCCGCCATGGGGGGAGAGGTGGGGGACGTGGATTATCTGGCCGCCAGGCTGCGCGGCCGGCGCTCCGGGATCTTCGAGGGCGCGCGGCTGAGGGGGCTTTGCGGCCTCCCGTCGCCGGCCGCCCTGGCCGGGGAGCTTTTCCCCGGGGAGGAAGTCGCCGGTGCGGCGGGCAT
>JAJZOZ010000088.1 GCA_021811405.1 bacterium
GCCGGGCACGTGAAGATAGTCCCCGGCGGGCGCACCTGCGGCTGCGGCGGTAAAGGCTGCCTGGAGGCCTACTGCGGCAGCGGGGCCATCATGCGCCGCGCGAGGGAACTTATAAAGAACGAGGAAGCTTTCGTCGGGAAGTACGCCGATCCGGCCCGCCCGCGGTTCAACACTATCTGCCTGACCCGGGCCGCCGAGGCCGGCAACGCCGCCGCGCGCCGGGTCTGGGCCGAGACCGGGCAGTACCTCGGCATGGGCCTGGCCGGCCTGATCCTGGTGCTGAACCCAGGCTGCATAGTGCTGACCGGAGGGGTCTCGCGCGCCCGCAAGTGGTTCCTGCCGGCCATGCGTAAGGCCCTTTGCGGTCAGCAGATAAAGACCCCTTTCGAGAAGGTGAAGATCAAGATCTCCGACGACGCCGACCTCGGCTCGCACGGGGCCGCGCTGTTCGGGCTTGAGAGGGCCCTTAAGTAGCCGGCCGCCCGGCGCCGCGATGCCGAAAGGACTGCTTGCCGCCCTGCTGCTGGCCTGCGCCGCCGCTCCCGCGGCGGCCTACGACCTGCCGTCCTCCACCGGCACGCACCGCGTCGCCTTCAGCGCCGACAACGCCTCCTTCAACGAGTACACCCGGGTCATCGACCTGGAGGGGAACGTCAAGCTGACGGAGTATTCGGCCGCCGACAGGCCGCAGAAGCTCATCCGCGCGCGCCTGCTCTCGGTCAACATGGCCAGCAGCACCATCGTCTCGCCGTCCGACTTCGTCATGGACGACGACACCGGTACGGTCTACGGCAAGAGCGGCTTCATGGATTACGGCTCCGAGAAAGGGCGCATCAACGACGGCAGGTTCGCCTACCGGAACTTCATCTTCCGGGGCCGCACGATAGATTTCGACAGGAACGGCTACCGCTACAAGAAGGCCAGCATCACCAGCTGCGACGAGGAGCCGCCGCACTACCGGCTGCGCGCCTCGCGGATCTACCTGAAGCCGGACCGCTACTTCCTGGCCTACAACACGGTCTTCTTCCTCGGCAAAATACCCATCTTCTATTTCCCGGTCCTCTACAAGCCGATGGGCGGCGGCACGCCGTTCGTCAGCATCTTCAAGCCGGGCTACGACGAACGCAACGGCTTCTTCATCAAGTCCAGCTACGTCTACCGCGTCAACCGCGAGACCAGGGCCAAACTTTACCTGGACTATTTCGAGAAGCGCGGCTTCGGCACCGGCGCCGAGGTGGACTTCCGGCGCCCGGAGAAGAACATCACCGACGTCTCGGTCTACCGCATCAAGGAGTACGGGCTCGTGAAGGACCGCTGGGGCCTGAACGGCGGCTACTGGCACCGGTTCAACCGCTTCAACGAGTCCGACCCGGCGCAGTACTACAGCCAGGGTTTCTTCCGCCTGCTGTCCGATCCCCGGGTCAACAACGATTTCTTCCGCAGCAACCCGTTCGCGGTCAGCCCCGACGAGCAGGCGAGCGTGGCGCTGACCAGGAACACCAGCTACACGGTCACCCGCGTGAGCGCCTACGGCCGGGAGACGCACAGCGCGGACTACTCGCGTTTCCAGAAGGCCAACAGCTCCATCCCGCGGCTGGACTTCAACACCGTGCCTTTCAGGCTGCTGAAGCTGCCGGTGCTCAACACCTTCGGCGCCTATTTCGAGAACGCCCGCGACGAGGGGCAGAATTTCACGCAGAAGCGCGGCGACGCCGTCTGGACGGTCTCGCAGTCCATCCCGCTGGCCAAACGGGTCACGCTGTCGCCGTCGCTCTATTACGACCAGTCCGTCTATGTCTCGACGTTCTCGGGGCCGACGGACCGCTGGGTGGGGCGCTACGGCGGCGGCGCCACGCTGCGCTACGACCGGATGTGGGGCTCTTTCGACCTGGGCTACGCTTACCGGCGCCGGCTGCGGGCCAACAAGACGGAGAACGACTCCTCCGCCCCGGACAAGGGCCAGGAGACCGAATCGCTGACGGCCCAGCTGTTCCTGATGCCGCAGTTCAATACCTATTTCAAGCTGTCCTCGTCGTTCGACCTGCGCGACTACTACAGCGCCAAGTTCACGCGGCGCCTGGCCCCGGTGACGGGCGAGGTCTTCTACGCGCCGCGGCCGGGGCTGGACGTCTACGCCGTGGACTCCTACAGCTTCGCCGAGGGGAACAAGAGCTTCGTGACGCAGGTGAACGTGGGAGGGCCGGAGAATTACGTCGGGGGCGGCATAGCCAACTACAGCACCGACCCGCGCTCGTGGGTGGTCAGCAACACCTTCGGTTTCAGGCCTTGGCGGATGGCGGGCTGGCGGGCCGAGGCCGTGCTGCGCTACCGCCTCAGTTCCGAGGGCCACCTGCGCTTCTCGGAGATCCGTTTCTTCGAGAAAGGGCTGATGCTGTACAAGGATTTCCACGACTTCCGCACCAAGTGGGACTTCCGCGAGCGTTCCGGCGGCGTGAAGGAATTCTTCTTCTACATCAGCCTGAAGATGAACGAGCCCTCCCGCAAGGACGACCTGGAGGAGAAGTCGCGCGAGTACTGGCACCCTTGGCGCAAGCCCGGCGAAGTCCGCGACTGACCGCCTCCGCGCGTGTCGCCCGCCGCGGGCCCGGGGCCGCAACCGCGAGATGTCCAGTCGGTCCGGCAAGGGTATGCCTTCCTCGGGCCGGCGTCGGGCACACCGTGCCCGCGCCTTGTTCGCTCAGGCCCGGCGCTTATGCAAGCCGGGCCTTCCGCGACATCCCTCGAAAGGCATCCCCTTGCCGGCCCTCCGGGTTCGATAGGCCTGACGCGGCCCCCGGGCGGGCGGTTCAAACGGGAATTTTAAAATGATAAACTTTGAGTATCAGGGATAAGAACATGAAAAAACCTCTTTGGCTGGTAACCGGCGGGGCCGGGTTCATAGGCTCCAACATCGTCGAGGAACTGCTAAGGCGCGGCGAACGCGTGCGCGTCTTCGACAATTTCTCCACCGGCAAGCCGGAGAACCTCGCGCCGTTCAAGGGCAGGTTCGAGCTGGTCAAGGGCGATCTCCGCGCCCCGAAGGACTGCGCCAGGGCCGTGAAGGGCGTTGCCTACGTCCTGCACCAGGCCGCCTTCCGCTCGGTGCCCAAGTCCGTGGACAACCCGCTGGCCGCCCACGACAACAACGCCACCGGCACCCTCAACCTGCTGATGGCCGCCAGGGCCGCCGGCGTGAAGCGCGTCGTCTACGCCGCCACCAGCTCCGCCTACGGCGAGTGCGAGGTCTTCCCGCAGACCGAGGACCTGCCCACGATGCCGGTCTCCCCGTACGCCGTCAGCAAGCTGGCCGGCGAGAACTACTGCCGCGTCTTCTCCCGCACCTACGGCCTCGAGTGCGTGGCGCTGCGCTACTTCAACGTCTTCGGCCCGCGCCAGAACCCCGAGTCCAAGTATTCCGCCGTGATCCCGCGCTTCATGGAACTGATCGTGGACGGCAAGCCGCTCGAGATCCACTGGGACGGCCGGCAGAGCCGCGACTTCACCTACGTCGCCAACGTCGTGGACGGCAATATCCGCGCGGCCCTCGCGCCGGCTAAGGTCTCCGGCCAGACCATCAACGTCGCAACCGGCACCAACATCTCGCTGCTGGACATCGCCGGGGAACTCGAGAAGATAACCGGCCGCAAGGCAAGGAAGGTCTTCTCGCCCAAGCGCCAGGGCGACATCCGTAAGACGTATTCCGACATAACCAAGGCCCGCCGCCTGCTCGGGTATAAGCCGCTCGTGAAGTTCCCGGAGGGGCTGCGGCTGACCTGGGCCTATTTCTCGGCTAAATGGGGGAAGAAATGATCTTCAACGTTTCGGCGTCCTCGGGCTGGATAGAGGTGGTCTGCGGCAGCATGTTCTCCGGCAAGACGCAGGAGCTGATCCGCCGCCTGAAGCTGGCCAACATCGCCAAGCAGAAGGTGCAGGTCTTCAACTCTCACCTCGACGTGCGCTACGCCAAGGAGCACCTGGTGTCGCACGACAAGTCCATGCTGGCCGCCAAGGCCGTGAAGACCGCCCGGGAGATCCTTAAGGAAGTGGACAAGGATACGCAGGTGGTCGGCATAGACGAAGCCCATTTCTTCGGCCCCGAGATCGTGGAGGTCGCCCAGAAGCTGGCGGACTCCGGCCGCCGCGTCATCGTGGCCGGCCTGGACCAGGACTACCGCGGCGAGGCCTTCGACAGCATGGCCAAGCTGATGGCCGTGGCCGAGTTCGTCACCAAGAACCTCGCAATCTGCATGGTCTGCGGCAACCCCGCGCATTTCAGCCAGCGCCTTACCGATTCCGGCAAGCGCATAGTCGTGGGCGCCGGAGACAAGTACGAGGCCCGCTGCCGCAAGTGCTTCAAGCCGGAGAACTGATATGTACAGGTCGGAGAGGTTCAATCCAACGCTTTTCGGGAAGCTGTTCCACCTCGGCGGCAAGCTCGCGCAGGACAACCGCTGGCTGAAGCTGGCCGAGGCCATGCCGTGGGAGAAGCTGGACGCCGAGTACGGCAAGTACTTCGCGGCCGGCTACGGCCGCCCGGCCAAGGACTCCAGGCTGGTCTGCGGCCTGCTGGCCGTCAAACACCTCAAGAGCGTCTCCGACGAGGACGCCGTGGCCGAGTTCATGGAGAGCCCCTATATCCAGGCCTTCTGCGGCCTGGAGTACTTCGCGCTGGAGGACGTCATCAACCCCGGCCTGCTCTCCGAGCGCCGCAAGCGCCTGGGGCCGGAGTTCCTCGCGCTGCTCGAGGCCGAACTGACGGCCGCGCTGAAGGCCGACAAGGAGCTGAAATTCCTGCGCGCCGCGCGCGGCGCCGGCCGCGGGGAAGGCTTCTGGGCCGGGCTTCTCGAAAAAGCCCGCGGGCTGTTCTCCAAATAGGCGCCGGCGGGGCAAAAAAAGACCGGGACTCGTTCCCGGTCTTTTTTTTTGCGTCCCGGAGGCCCGGTTCAGGGACCCCAACTGGGGGTGAAGGAATGGCCTTTCATCTCGGTCAGCGGGTGCGGGGCGCTGCCGTCCGCGTCCATCACGAAGATCTCGCGGCGGCCGCGGCGGGTGGAGGTGAAGGCGATGAAGCGGCCGTCGGGCGACCAGGAGGGGTCCTCGTTGTCGCCGGCCTTGTTGGTCAGCCGGCGCACCTGGCCGCCGGTCAGGTCGGTGATGAAGATGTTCATGCTCTCGCGCGGCGTCTCGCGCCCGGCGAAGACTATCCAGTCGCCGGAGGGGGACCAGGAGGGGGAGTCGCACCAGTTCATGCGGGTCAGGCGGCGCGTCTTGCCGGTGGCCATCTCCAGGACGTAGATCTCGGGGTTGCCGGCGCGGTCGGAGACGAAGGCCACCTGCGTGCCGTCGGGGGACCACGTGGGCGACGAGCTGACGCCGAAATTCCTGAGGAGCTTCTTGAGCTGCTTGGTGACTACGTTCAGCGCGTAGATGCTCGGGTCCTCTCCGCGGGACAGCGTCATCACCATCGTCATGCCGTCCGGCGAGAAACCGCCGGGGATGTTGAGCCCCTGGAAGGTCGTGAACGGGCGGATCTTGCCGGCCTTCAGGTCGATCTCGAACATGTCCGGGTTGCCCCACTTGTAGGTGGTGTAATAGATGCGCGTGCCGTCCTGCGACCAGCGCGGCAGCAGGTCGATGCTGTTGTCGGACGTGAGGCGGGTAAGGGCTTCTCCGTCGTAGTCCGCCATGTAGATCTCTTTGCGGCCGGTGGCGTTGTTGGTGAAGGCGATCTTGGAGTGGGCTATGCCGGGACGGCCGGTGACGCGCTGCACGACGTCGTCGGCGAACATGTGGGCCGCGCGGCGCAGGGCGCGCTTCTCGCCCTGGTAGAACTTCTCGGTGACCACCTTTCCCGAGGAAAGGTCGTAGAGCCTGGCGCTGAAGGTCCAGAAATTGCCGGCGTCGCGGGCCTTGCCGGTCACCAGGTAGCCGGCGAGGCCCTTCCAGTAAGCCAGCGATTCTTTCCCGTCGTCGAGGTTGGCCCTGGCCAGAGGGTCCTCCTTCAGGTCGAAATAGCGGGAGTACATCAGGTCCGCGCGGACTATGTCGCGGAACTGCGCGGCTACGGCCAGGTCCTCGCGGCTGTCGGCCCGGGCCGGCAGGAAAGAGGCGAGGGCCAGGGCGGTCTTCTTGACCTCCTGGCCCGGGGTTATGCCTATGTAGATGTCGGTCCCGGCCGAAAGCGGGGCGGAGAGCAGCAGCAGCAGCGCCAGCGCTTTCATCGGGCGGCTCAGCCTTTCTTGGCCGGCGCCTTGGCGGGAGCCTTGGCCGGCGCCTTGCGTTCAGGGGCGGGCTTGGCGGTCAGCTTGGCGATGTATTCCTTGGCGGTCCTGGCCTCCTGCGAAGCCGGGAAATCCTTCACCACGGAGTGGAGATACTTGAGCGCCTCCGGTTTCTTGTCGCCGGGGAGCTTGAGCAGGGCCAGGGCGTACTTCAGCCTGGCCGCCGGCACGCGCGGGGACTTGGGGAACTTCTCCAGCACGGTGGCGTAGGCCAGCGCGGCGTCCTGCCAGCGCTCCTTCAGGTAGAGCGACTCGCCCAGGTAGAAATAGGCGCCTTCGGCCATTTCGCCGGCGGGGAACTTGGAGAGGTAGGTCTTGAAGCCGGTGACGGCGCCGTCGAAGTTGTTGTTCAGGAAGGCGTTATAGGCGTCGTTGTAGATCTTGGCCGGCAGCAGCGAGGCCTCCACCTCCTCCTGCTGCTTGCGGATGGTCTGGCCTATGGCGTTGACGCGCTTGTTCATCGCGCTGTCCATGTCGTCGAGCCTGGCGGAGAGCTTGTCCATCTGGCCGGAGATGTCCTTCATGCTCTCGGAGGACGCGTTGAGGTTCCTGGACAGGTCCTCCATCTTGACCGCGAGCTCTGCCTGGTTCTTCTGCATGTTGGCCAGGCTGTTGTTGAGGTCGTCCATCTGGCTCTGCATCTGCAGCATGTCCTGCTGCGTGGCGACGCAGCCGGCGGCCAGCAGGCAGGCGGGAAAGAGAAGGAGGGCGCGCAGCTTCATCAGTTGATCCTTACCTTGGTCTCGGCCCGGCGGTTCTCGGCCCAGCAGGCGTCGGTCTGCTCGGTGCAGAGCGGCTTCTCCTCGCCGTAGGAGATGGTGCCGACCGAGCTTTCCGGCACGCCGAGGCGCACGTAATAGTCGCGCACGGCCTTGGCGCGCTTCTGGCCCAGGGCCAGGTTGTACTCGACGGTGCCGCGGTCGTCGCAGTGGCCCTCGACGAGCACCGACCAGTCCTTGCGGGCCTTCAGCAGGGCCGCGTTGGCCTGCAGGGTCTTGCGGGCGTCCTCGGACAGCTCGTAGCGGTCGAAGCCGAAATTTACGGTCTTGAGGTCGGCCTGCGGCTGGAACTCGCCGCCGCGGATGTCGCCCTCGGTGGAGGCGGTGTCGGTGCTCTCGGTGATCTCCATCGAGGGCACGGTCACGGTCTCGGCGGTCATGTCCGCGGAAGGACCGGCGCCGGTCTTGCGGTTCTTGTTGCCGCAGGAAGAGAGCGTGAAAGCCGCCAGCAGGGGCAGGACCGCGACCAGGAGCAGGGTGTTTTTCCTCATTTTCTTACGAACCTCCGGCTGTAGTATCCCAAATCCAATTTATAATCTATAAAAAATATCGCGCCTTTACAACAACCGGGCTTCAGGCGAAGTAAAGTCCGGCCGAGAGCAGCAGGCCGTAGACCGCCACGAAGCGGGCCGTTTCCGGCACCAGCGGGCCGTACTCGCCGCGCGCGGCGCGGCGGGCCAGGCCCGCGGCCAGCGGCACGGAGAGCGCGCAGAAGACCGGCGGCCAGATGCTGCCGAACGTGAACGGGAAGAAGTAGGCCGAGAAGACCAGGAAGTAGTAGAAGCGCACGGCCCGCGCCGGGCCCAGCGCCGCCGCCAGCGTGGAGAACTTCGCCTCCGCGTCGCCGGCCGCGTCGCGCATGTTGTTGGCGTGCAGGATGCCGACTATCAGCAGGCCCACCGGGATGGAGGCCCACAGCGCCTCCGGCAGGAACGCGCGCGCCTGGATCAGCGCCGTGCCCGCCACTATGCACGGGCCGAAAGCGAAGAAGATGCCGATGTCTCCGAGCGCCCTGTACTTGTAGGCCAGGCCGGCGCCGGTGTAGAACCAGGCCAGCGCGAAGCCGGCCGCGCCCAGCCACAGCAGGGCCGGGACGTGATTCTTGAAAGCGAGCAGGAAGCCTATGGCCCCGGCGGCGGCGAACAGCCCGAGCGAGGTCAGCAGCATCGCGCGCGGGGTCATCAGGCCGTCCACCAGGCCGCGGTCGTCGGCGGTCTCCTTGCGGTCCACGCCGTTGCGGAAGTCGAAATAGGTGTTGGCCAGGTTGGCCGCGGAGTGCACCAGGAGCGCGGCGGTCAGCGTCAGCCAGAAGTCGCCCCAGGCGAAGGCGCCGGCCCGCCAGGCTACCACCGAGCCCAGCGCCACCGGCACCAGCGAGGCCGGCCAGGAGTAGGCCCGCAGGATCACCGCCCATTTGCGCAGGAAGGGTTTCATCAGGAGCGTCTTACGCCCAGCGCGGTCAGGAAGTCCCGGAGCTCCCGGGCCCCTTCCTTCTCCGGCAGGGAGTCCACGAGGGGGAACAGCGCCGCTATCTTTTCCGCCGCGGAGCGCCGGGCCGCGGCCGCGAAGCCGCCCTTCGAGACCAGCTCCGCCAGCTCGGTGGCGGGGCCCAGGTCCGCCGCGGGGCCGGAGGCCAGGGCGGCCATCAGCCGCTCCGCCTTCGGGCCCGCCTGCGCGTCGTTGAGCGCCAGGATCAGCGGCAGCGTGAACTTGCCTTCCTTTATGTCCTTGAGCGTCTCCTTGCCGCAGGCGCCGGAGTCGCCCTCGAAATCGAGCACGTCGTCCACGATCTGGAAGGCCACGCCGGCCTCTTCGCCCAGGCGGGCGCAGGCCTCGAGCAGGTCGGCGCGGCCGGCCAGGCGGCAGGCCGCCAGCGCGCACCAGCGGAACAGCGCGCCGGTCTTCAGCGCCGTCATGCGTTCCGCCTCGGCGGCGGAGACCTTCTTCCCCTTGGAATTCTCCTCTATCAGCGCGCCTTCGGTCATGCGGCGCACGGCGTGCACCAGCTCGCCCTGCAGGTCCGGGGCGGCGCGGCCGGCCTTGTCGAAGGCGAGCGCTATCAGCAGGTCGCCGACGAGGATGGCGCCGTTGACGCCCAGCTGGTCGTAAAGGGTGGGCAGGCCCCGGCGGTAGCGGGCCAGGTCTATGCAGTCGTCGTGCAGCAGCGACGCGGTGTGCGCCAGCTCGCCCGCGGCGGCGGCCTGCTCGGCCCGGGCTCGGTCGGCGCCGAGCGCGGCGGCGGCCAGCAGCGTGAACCTGGCCCTGGCCGCCTTGCCGAGGAAGCTGAAAGGATAGCGCTTGAAATCGAATACCTCCGGCGGGATGCCGGAGAGGGCGGAGGAGATATCCTCGCTGACGGAGCGGAGGGCTTCCTCTATCTCGTGTTTTTCTGTGCGCATAAAACCGGAGTAATATTCTAGCATTTCGCAAAATTATATAATCCTCTCTAATGGACCACGGACACGACCATTCCCATGAGTGCGCCCCGGACCACGACCACGGCCACGCGCACGGCCATCACCACGGGGCCGTCCACCGCAAGGCCATCACCACCGCCTTCTATATAACCGCGGGGTTCATGGTGGTGGAGGTGGTCGGCGGCCTGCTGACCGGCAGCATGGCGCTGCTGAGCGACTCGATGCACATGCTGACCGACGCGGCCGCGCTGGGGATGAGCTTCTTCGCCTCGCGGCTGGCCGCCCTCAAACCGGACTCCGCCCGCACCTACGGCTACCGCCGCGCCGAGGTGGTGGCGGCGCTCGCCAACGCGATGCTGCTGTGGATCCTGACCGGCTACATGATGCGGGAGATCTACGAGCGGTTCCATACCCCGGTGCAGGTGCTCTCCGGCCCGATGCTGGTGATCGCGTTCATAGGCCTGCTGGCCAACCTGGCCTGCGCCTGGATCCTGCACGCCCACAGCGAGGAGAACATCAATATCCGCGGGGCCTTCCTGCACGTGCTCGGGGACCTGGCCGGCTCCGTGGCCGCCATAGTCGCCGGCGCGGTGATCTACTTCACCGGCTGGAACCCGGCCGACACCATCGTTTCGCTGCTGATAAACCTGCTGATCCTCTACAGCTCCGGCCGCCTGCTGGCGGAGGCCTTCCATATCCTGATGGAGGGCGCGCCGAAAGGCATCCCGCTGAAGGCCCTCGAGAGGGACCTGAAGGCGGTGGACGGGGTTTCCGACGTGCACGAACTCCACGTCTGGAGCCTTTCCTCCGGCTTCAACGCGCTCAGCGCCCACCTGGTGGTGAAAGACCCCGCCAAGCAGCAGGCCGCGCTGAAGGCCGCCACCTGCGGCGTGGCCGGCGCCTACGGCATCCGCCATTCCGTCTTCCAGGTGGAGAGCGAGCCCGTCGAGAACTCCTCCTGCGACATCTGCGCCCATTAAGGCCGCCCTTTTGAGGAATATCTGAACCGCCTCCGAGCTTTTATTGAGCCCGGGAGGCTATGCTATACCTGTTACCAAAGTTACTGCCGCCGGCCATTGACTATTTTCGCCCTAATGTTATACTTTACATTGGAGATTAAGGCATCCGAGGGTGTTCCCAGGGGGGCTTCCCCGATCCGCTGATCTAGATTTGTGAGGCCGGCGCCGGCGCCGGCTTTTCACGGAGGCGCTATGTTCATGTTCAAAAAACTCTTCGCCGCGGCGGTACTGGGCCTGGCCCTGGCCGGCGGCGCCGGGGCGGCAGTGACCACTACGATAAAGGCCCACGTGCAGACGCAGGCCGGGGCCCCGGTGGTAGGGGCTGACGTAATAATGGTCAACTACGGCTACAACGGCCCGACCTCCGCGACCCAGTGGGGCCAGACCGACGCCCAGGGCGACTGGACTTTCACCTCGGTCAGCACCGGGACCGGCTATACGCTCTATTTCAACAAGCAGGGCTATTCCCCGACCATCCGCGACCAGTTCAACAATCCCGATCCCTCCTTGCAGCACAATTTCTGGCCTTGGGACGCCACTCCGCTCTACTCCACCTTCACCGTGGCCAACGATCAGACCGAGGTGGGCCAGGTCCAGCTGCCGTTCACCGGCGCTACCGTCAACAAGGTGCTCTTCGGCAGCGTCAACTACAACAATATCCCCGAGCCGGGCTTTTTCGGCATGGTGCAGGCCGACCCTTCCGGGGCCGGCACGCTCACCGTGGACAACGTCCCCTATGCCGAAGCCAATACCTATAATATCGGCATCTACGACCCGGAGCAGAACCGCGGCATCAACAGGAACATTTCCACGGGCCTTAAC
>JAJZOZ010000089.1 GCA_021811405.1 bacterium
TAAGCACCTTGCCGTTCTGCAGCAGTACTCCTCCGAACGAAGAGCGCCCGGTCGTCATCGGGACCGTAGGAGAGAAGACCAGCGAGACCACGAATGTGCTGGTGGAATAGGCCGCAGACCAGTTACCGGCTGTGTCCATCGCCCTGGCGGTCACTGTATAAGTAGAGCCGTCCGCCCAGGCGGGGACGCTCGTATACGTCCAAGACGAAGGCAGCACCGCCGCGTTCAGCCAGGCCTGAGAGGCCGTCCAGGCGGCGCCGTCCCAGTAATTGGCGTCGGAAAGCCGCTTTATAGCCACGGTGACGGAAGCCATGGCCACGTCATCGGCGGCAGTACCGCTTATCTGCGGCAGGGAAGATACATAAGAAGCGTCGGCCGGGATTATGATCTGTACCGTAGGAGGGACCAGGTCGGCCGCCCAAAGGTCCGCGGTTGGAAGCAACAGAACGGCGCAGGCCAGGGCCTTGAATAAGCCCCGTCCAGCGCCGGTAATGCCGCCCCGCAAGAACCCCAGCATTCTGTTCTCCGCCCCGGAGATTTCCCTCTAATAGGGATATATTCAAACTATAGCAGCAGGATGTTAATGGAAGCCCCAAGAAAGCTCAAATCGCGCGCAAATCGAAATTATATTCGCGAATATAGGCCGGGTATAGTCTAATGCAGGCGCCGGCGTTTGTCAATGGCAAAATGAATACATAGTATTTATAATTTTAATAGTAACCTGATTTAAGAAGGACCGCCCCGTAATGCCGGGGCGGTCCTGCAGGCGCTCCTTAAGAGGCCTGTAAATCGGAGTCGAAACGCCTACTTGGCCGACTCTACGGCGAAAGCAAGGCCCAGCCTGGCGAACTTGATAGCATGTTCGGCCCGGCCGCCGCTCTTGTCCAGCGTGTCGTCGGCCTTGTGGATGTAAGGGTTCATCTGCTCCATGGAGGATTCGAAAGGCGTGGTGGACGGGTAGCCGTTCTTGGTCCACGAAGCGTGGTCCGAGCAGCCGTAGCCGCATTTCAGCGTGCCCCAGGTCAGGCCGGTATAGGAGTCTATCAGCTTGCCCACGTAGTCGTTCAGCGGCTGGCTGGTGTTGTCCGAGACGAAATAGATGTCCTTCTCGGAGCCCTTGTAGTTGACCATGTCCAGGTTCATCATGGCCTCTACGTCGGCGCCCTGCTGCTTGAAGGCGGCGGCTATGTCGGCCGAGCCGCGCAGGCCGGCCTCTTCCGCCGCGTAGGCCATGAACTTGATGGTGCGGGCGGGCCGGTAGCCGCCCTTGACGAGCGCCCTGATGACCTCGCTGACCACGGCCACCCCGGAAGCGTTGTCGTCGGCTCCGGGAGCGCTCACGTCGCCGCCCCAGTAGCCGGCCGTGGAATCCTCGTGGCCGCCTATCACCACTATCTTGTCCGGCTCTGCAGCGCCGCGCATCGTCAGGATCACGGACTCCTGCGGGAAGGCCTGGTGCTTGAAGGTTTCTACTGTGATGTCGGGCCTGCCCCCGGCGTACCTGGTCCACAGGTCGCGCACCCAGCGCGAGGCGTCTATGCCGGTGGCGGTGCGGTAGTTCCTGTTCTTGAAGGCGGAAAGCGATTTGATGACGGAGACGATATTCCCCTCCTCCGCCAGCGGCAGCAGGGCCTTAACCCTGTCCGCCTGGTCTATAGTATAGGAGCGGGCCGGGACGGCCGGCGGCTCCTTCAGGTCCTCCAGCGCGGACTCCAGAGAGTCGTGCGCGAAGAAGCCCGGCCCCCTGCCGAAGGCCTTGTGCATCTCGCCGGCCAGGCGGTCCAGGGTTGCTGCGTCGAACTCGTAGATGGCTATGCGCTTGTTCTGTGCCACCGGGGCGCTCTTGAAGACCGCGCTGTCCAGGGCGCCCACGGCGCTCTTCTCCATGCTGACCCAGACCGGGCTGCCGGCGGAGGCCGCGGACGGCTCGGGGATAAGGCCGCCGGCGGAGGCAGCCTGCTCTATAACGGCCCGGACGGAAAGACCGGCCCCGGTACCGTCGAAATCCGGGAAAGCCGCGGCCCGGGACAGGCCCGAAACGGCGGTCAGCAGCAGAGCGAGGATCAGCGTTCTCATGGTTTCTCCTGATAAAGGTAAAAGCGGCCAGCCCCAATTATACTACAAGAGTCGCCGCGGGGACTTTGGGCCCAGAAAATTCAGGGTCCAAAGACTCTTCTGGCGGGTGGGCGATTATTGGATAATCTGTTTGATGGCACAGTGCCTCCTTTCCCTGCTCCTCGTCCTGGCCCCGCGCTCCGCGGCCGCTTTCGACCTGCCTTCTTACGGCGCGGCTACGGCGGCTTCGGCCCCCGCGCCGGAAGCCCCTCCCCCCCTGCAGGCCGGCGGCCAGGAAGCTCGCGCCGCGGCCTGCTACGCGTCCTATACCGTGAACGGCGCGGAAATAGCGGTGCCGCACATAGGCTGCGGCAGGAGGCTGCTGGCCGCAGTGAAAAACCCGGCCGAACTCTCCGCGCTCTCCTCTAAGCTGGCGCGGGCTTTCGGTTCCGCGCGGAGCGCGGCCCCGGAAAGCATCTCCCCTTCCTCGAAAGCGGAAACCGAGCTGGCGGCCGCCAATCCCGGCGCCGGGCTCGTGTCGCTCAACTCCTTCCTGCCCCCCGCCGCCGCGGCCCTGTTCAACTCGGAGCCCAATTTCGGCGGCCCCAACTGCTTCAACGCGGCGTTCACCGCGGCCGGCCTGATGGACCCCGGCAAGCTGCGCCACGTGGGCAACCCTGAGGCGGACCAGCTTTTCTCCATGTACTTCTCCAAGGTCTCCCCTTCCGCGCTCAAGCCGGGCGACATCGTGATGCTCAACGACGGCGACCACGCCGTCTACTACCTCGGCGCCGGCCTGGTCTTCCACAAGAAGAGCTACCTGAAGCAGCACATCTACCGCATAGCGCCGCTAGAGCGCGCCTACGAGCCCGAACCTTTCGAGTGGAAGCCCGGCCCCTTCGACGGCGGCAGCCCCTTCAACAGCTCCGAGCCGATACGAAAGAAGGAAGCCTGGCGCCCCAACGGCGCCCAATATCCGTTCGGCCAGGCCACGCCGGAAGAGACCGCGAAGGTCAACATGATAATTTTCCTCACCGACAGCGTGGAGCTGCAGGCCCCGCGCTGGGCGCTGGCCAGGGAACTGGGTTATTTCACGGAGCGGCTCCTCGAGAACCTGGTCTCCGACTGGTCCGGGATGGCCGAAAGCCCCAACCCGGTGATCCGGGCCTACTACCGCCGCCTCGAGAGCCTGCGCGACCAGGCCAACCAGAGCATAGAGACCGAGCTGCTCTCCTCCCCCCACGCGCAGTCCAACGCCACGGAGATCCTGAAGCGCGCCTGGCTGCCCCGCAACGACTATTCCAGGAAGCTCATAGCCGGCCTGCTCCCCCTCTACGGGCGCGACCAGGCCCAGGCCGGGCTCGTTCTAGACGCCATCGAGAAGGATTTCGACGGCCAGCCCCTGGAGCACGTCAAGCCGGCTCCCTCCGCCAAGTAGACATCTTCTGCGCCCGGCCGCCCGCGGTCCCGGGCTTGACAGGGCGCCCCGCGATATGAGATAATGATAATCGTTCTCATATGAAGAAACCCGCACGCGAACGCACGCCCCAGCGCCGCAGGAAAAGCCTGCGCCGCGAGGCCGTGCTCGGCGCGCTGCTTTCCGGCAGGGGACATCTGAGCGCGGAAGAGGTCTACCGCGAGGCCGCCAAGTCCTGCCCCGGCATAGGCCTGGCCACCGTATACCGCGCGCTCAAGCTGCTGCGGGCCGAGGGCGAGATCCTGGAATTTACGCCGGCCGACGGCATCGCGCGCTACGAGGCGGCCGGCCGCGACCACCACGACCACCTTATCTGCCTGGCCTGCGGTTCGTTCATCGAAGCCTCCGATCCCGCGCTCGAGCGCCTTCAGGACCGCCTGGCCGCGCGCCACGGCTTCTCCCCCTCCTCGCACCGGCTGGTCATCTACGGCACCTGCGCCGCCTGCTCGGGAAAGAAGGCGGGCGGCCGCTGAAATTTTTTTACCCGTTTTATGATAATGATTATCATAATCACACAAAACCACAAGGAGACAGAACGATGAAGAACAAACTGGGGACCGCCGCGGCCGCGGCGATGCTGGCGATAGGGCTGGCCTCGGCGGCGGGCGCCGACTCGCGTACCTACGCCTGGACCTACGACTACACCACAGCGCCGGCCGGCATGGCCGAAATTGAGTATTACTCCACCTCCAAGGTGCCGGATACCTCGGCTCCGGCGGTCAATTCCTGGGAGCACCAGTTGGAGCTGGAATACGGCCTGACCAAGCGCACCGACATGGCTTTGTACCAGATGTTCCGCCAGGACGGCACCGCCGCCGGCTCCACCTTCTCGTACGAAGGCATGAAGCTGCGCCTGCGCCATCGCCTGGCGGACAAGGGCGCGCTCCCCCTGGACACCCTTTTCTACCTGGAATACTCGCGCGGCGCGAACCTGGCCAAGTCCGAGGAGCTGGAAGGCAAGCTCGTGCTCGGCAAGGACTTCGGCAGGCTGAACCTCACTTACAACCAGGTGGAGGAAATGAAATTGGACGGGAAAAGCGATCTGGAGCACGGCTACAGCGCCGGCGCGGCCTGGGCCCTCTCGGACCGCTTTTCGGCGGGACTGGAATCCAGCGGGTCGTATTCCGAGCGCGAGTACTACTTCGGACCGACCCTCCACTTCCAGGAGCAGTCCATGAAGTTCTTCGCCAACCTGGGCTTCCTGAAAGGCCTGAACTCCAGGAGCGACGACGCCAGGACGCGCCTGCTGATAGGCGTGCCGTTCTGAGCCCGCTTCCTGGTTCGCCCGCTTCCGAGCGCGCCCCCGTTTCCGGCCGGGGGCGCGCTAAAGAAGACTTTCCGCCCGCGGCCGGCCACCCCGCCCCCCGGCATCCAGGAAAATAGTTGACATTCGTCAATTATGTTCATAATATTTGTCATATCGGCGGGGCGGCAGCAACAAAGCCGCGCCGAAAGATTTCCCGGCCAGCTTCTACGGGCCGGGAAGAAGCAAGACTACGGAGGTAACGCATGCTGTTCGAGGAACACCACGAAGTAGCGGTTGCCGTCGTGAGCAAGCCCCACTGCCCCCAGACCGGTTGTGACGAGCCCGGGGACTGAGCGAGGCGGACAGTAGAAGTGAAAATGGAAGGGCAGCCTCAGCAACGGCCGGGTCGTTCACCTGCCCGCTGGGGCTGCCCTCCTTTTTGCCGGCTTTGAACCGCACATGAAGATCAAGAACTGCGCCGTCAAGCTGCTGCGGGGGGACGCCTGGCTCCACCACACCGCCAGCGGCTACAAGGTCAGGATGAACCGGGAAGGCCTGGAAACCCTGAAAAGCATGGCCGCGCGCAGGTCCGAGGCGGAGATGACGGCGAACGAGCGCCTCATCTACGGCAAGCTGGCGGCCAAGGGCATGGCGGGGCCGGACACCGCCCTTCCCCGGGACCGGGCGATACCCATAAAGTCCTCCAGCCTGCTGGAGTCCGTGGAGCTTGAATTTTCCGGACGCTGCAACCTGCGCTGCGCCCATTGTTTCGCGGCGCTGTCCGGCCGCGACCTGGCGCACGGCACGCTGGAGAAGGTCTTCAAAGGCATAGACGCGCTGGAACCCGTCACCCTGGCGCTGACCGGCGGAGAGCCGCTGCTGAGCCCGCTGCTGCCGGCCGCGCTGGAAATGGCGGAAGCGCGGCATCTGCGGGTGGTCATCACCACCAACGGCACGCTGGTGGAGGCCTCCACCGCGGAACTGCTGGCGCGGCGCGGAGTGGCCAAAGCGGTGGTGAGTCTTGATTTCTTCGAGGACACGCACGACGCGCTCCGAGGCAAAGGTTCTTTCGGCCGCGCAGTGGCCGGCATAAAGCTGCTGGTCGCGCGGGGAGTTCCGGTCTCCATAACCGCGATGGTGCAGGAAAGCACGGCCGGCCGCCTGGACGAGTTCCAGAAGTTCTGCCTGCAGGAACTCGGGGCCTCCGGCATCAGGTACTCCTCGGTAATGCCGATAGGCCGGGCCGAGGGCAGGCCGGAGCTCGGCCTGGCGGGCGGCAAAATTGCCGAGCTCTTCAGCAAGGGCGCCATCTCAGCATCCGGCGGCAGCGAAAGGGCCTTCTCGCGCCTGGCCGGGGAGAGGACGTTCTATTGCGGGGCCGGCGTCGGCGAGTGCTTCGTCTCGGCGGACGGCAAGGTCTACGCCTGCCACTATTTCCAGAACCTGGACGAGGCCATGGGAGACCTGTCCGACCGCTCCCTGGAGGAGATCTATCGTTCCTACCCGTCCTCGGGAGCGGCCGCGGTGGACTTCGACTGGGAGGGCCTAAAGGAGTGCCGCGCCTGCGTGCATTTCTCCGCCTGCCGCGGCGGCTGCCGCGCCAGGGCCAGGCTTCTGGGCGGCGGCTGGCACGCGCCGGACGAATATTCCTGCTGCATACACGGCCTGCGCTGAAGCGCGGGAGAAAAAAAGACCCGGCGTACGCGCCGGGTCTTTCTTTTTATGCCCTGCTCCCCTACTCCACCTTCAGCAGCTCCACCTCGAAGTGCAGCACCGCGTTCGGCGGGATCACGCCGCCGGCGCCGCGCTTGCCGTAGCCGAGCTCCGGCGGTATTATCAGCTTGCGCTTGCCGCCTATCCGCATGCCGGCCACGCCCTCGTCCCAGCCCTTTATCACGTGCCCCGCGCCCAGCGTGAACGTGAAAGGCTCGTCGCGGTCCACCGAGCTGTCGAACTTCTTGCCGTTCGGGAAGGTGCCGGTGTAATGTACCGTGACTTCCCGGCCGCTGACGGCCGCCGGGCCTTCCCCCTCCTCTATATCGACGTACTTAAGTCCAGACTTGAGAGTTATCTCTTCAGACATAGGTCTCCTTTAATGCTCCTGCTTTGCCGCCAGCTTGTCGTTATAAGCGTCCACGGCGTAGATATTCTCCGGCGCCAGCCTCGGCGGGCGGGCCTGCTCGCCCGCGGCCTGCTGCGGCGTCAGCGCGGAAAGGTCGTCCGATTTTTTTCCGATAATGACCAGCGTGATGACCATGCAGTCTTCCGGTATCCCCAGCGCCTTCCTGACGGCCGCGGGGTCGAACCCGGCTATAGGGTGGGCCACCAGGCCGAGCTCCGTGGCGCGCAGCACAAGGGCCGCCACGGCCATGCCGAGGTCGAAAAGGTAGTACTCCCTCTCCTTTATCACGCAGTCGTGGTCCTTTTTGGCGAAGGCGGCCGCTATCAGCGGGGCCTTCTTGGCCCAGTCGTTGTTCTTGCTCAGCGCCGCGCGCAGCCCGCCCAAGGCCTCATTGGACCGGGCGAAGACGAACTTCCACGGCTGGTTGTTGAAGCAGGACGGCATCAGCCGCGCCGCCCCGGCCAGCTCGGAGATGAGCCCGTCGGTCATCTCCGCTGAGGCGAGGCCCCTGTAGGCCCGCCTCTTCTCTATAGCTTCCTTTACGTCCATTCCCCCTCCTATATCAGGCCGCCGGCGTCAGCGCCCGGCGCCTGGCCAGCAGCAGCGTACC
Source organism: bacterium (assembly GCA_021811405.1). Taxonomy (GTDB): domain Bacteria; phylum Elusimicrobiota; class Elusimicrobia; order Elusimicrobiales; family UBA9959; genus UBA9959. The sequence continues at coordinate 7,511 of JAJZOZ010000089.1, forward strand.
CATAGCCCCGTTGCTGAACAGCAGCACCAGGGGATAAAGCCACGTGGACGGCGTGTAGTTGCGGATCGCCAGCAGCGAGAGCGCCGCCCCGGCGCTGGACATGAAATAGCTGGGGGCCAGCTCCTCGTGCGGCTTATGCCAGGACTTACGCACCGTCGGCAGGTAACCGATAGTGTCTATAGCGCAGACTATCAGCACCGACCAGAACGGGGTCTTCGTAGCTATCCAGAGCGGTATGGCCGACAGCGCCACCAGCAGCGTCGCCCAGTCCGCCCTTTTGATATCCTTTTCGCCCCTGAAATAACTGATGATTACCAGCAGAAAGCAGGTGGCGGAGCCGAAGCCGCGCGCCCAGGAGCCGGGCCCCGCCCCTTCCGCCACCTGCGCGGCGAAACCGATGGCCGAGATGGTGCCCCAGATGAGCCAGGAGAAAGCGTGCGGCCTGGTGCGGCCGCGGAAGATGTCGGAGAAATAACCGGCGCGCGACAGCACCATCATCGCGATGGACAGCGCCCCGAAGACCACGCTCATGTCTTTCATTCCAGTCATCTGCCGCCGGACTCCTTCCGGGCTATTAAATAATAAAAGGCGACGGCGTGGCAAAGCGGCCGTTTGCATTGGCGGCATCGGTACCGATATAATAGCGGTTGCCGTACGTCGCCGACAGCGCTCCGGACCAACGACATGAAAACAACCGCCGACCCCTCTCTGACCCCGTATTCGCTGAACCTTTTCGCCGACTCCATTATGGAGGAATGCTCCAGGCTCAAGCTGGGCCTGCGCGGCACCATGGACCGCCTGCTGCCCGCGGTAGCGGGCAGGCTGGGCGCCGGGGCCGCCGCGCTCGAGACGCGCGACGAGGACCTGCGGCACCGGGTTTTCAGCTGGAAGTCCCCGCCCTCCTTCGACCTGGCCGCCGCACCGGGCCGCCTGGCGGAGAGGCGGTCCGGCGGCCTGACCTGGGTCACCCGGCCCCTGGACCTGGACGGCCGGCGGGTAGGCACTTTCGCCCTGGCGTTCCGCGGCCGGCCGCCGTTCGGGGAGGAGCTGCCGGAGCTGCTGCGCGCCGTCTGCGAGGAACTCGACAACGCCCTGTGGGGCATACACGGCGCTGCCGTCAAGCAGAAGCTGATGGAGCGCGTCACCGGCTGCCTGACCCGCAGCGTGCTGCGCGACGCCCTCGACGAGGCCGTGAAGGCGCTGCACGCCGAGATACCTTTCCGCCACCTCGGGCTGGTCTACCGCAACGAGGACGCGGAAGAAGGGGACCGCATCCAGTACCGGTTCTACCGCGGCACCGAGTGCGCCTACGATTCCGAGCTGCGGCCGCACGCCGCCCTCAGCCGCGCCATAGGCCGGCTGGGGCTGGAGCTGCTGGACCCGGGGCAGCACAGGGTGCGGCGCATCCTGCGCCTGAGCGACGGGGCCTCTTTCACGCTGAGCGGCCGCGCCGAGGGCGCGGAGCAGCTGGGCAAGCTGGTGGCCGAGGCCGAAGGCGGCCTGTCGCCCGAAGGCCGGGACCTGATGCAGATCTTCGCCAACTCCATCAGCCAGCGCCTGATAGACTACAACCGGGAGCGCAGGCACATGGCCAAGTTCTTCTCCCCGGAAACCGTGTCGCGCCTGCTGCGCGGCCGCGACTACATGCGCAGGCACCTGAAGCCCCGGGTAAAGACCGTCGGCATGCTCTACGCGGACATCAACTCCTTCACGAAGCTCTGCGAGAAGGCCCTGCGCACCCCGGAGCGCATAGGCGAGTTCGTCGACAGCTGGAGCGAAGGGGCGGTGCGCCTCATCTGGAAGCACGGCGGAGTGTTCGACAAGATGGTCGGCGACTGCGTGATAGCCATCTTCGGTCCCCCGTTCTTCGACCGCACGCAGGCCGAGTGCGCGCGCCGCGCGGCGCTGGCCGCGCTGGAGATACAGGAATTCACCGCCGGCCTGGGCAGGCTGAAGCGCAACCGCGGGCTGGCGGCAAAAGCCGGGGCCAGGGGCCTGGGCGTGGCCGTCGGCATCAACCTCTGCCCCGCCGCCGTAGGCCTGTTCGGTCCGAACCACGACTTCACCGCCTTCTCCAGCGGCATGAACCAGACCGCCCGCCTGCAGTCCAAGGCGGGCTTCAGGGAAATACTGGTGATGGCTTCCGCCAAGGACGCTCTTGAGCGCTCCGGGACGAAAGCCTTCCGCTTCGAGGGTCCTTTCGAGGCCGAGGCCAAGAACGTGGAGAAGCCGCTGCGCTACTACCGTCTTCTCAAGGCCCGCCGCTGACCGGCGGCTTTTTTCTTCCAGCGCCGGCGCCGCTCCGCCGCCCGGACTTCCCCGCCGCCGAAAAAAGAACGCCGGGCAAAAACCCGGCGTTCTTCATTTAAGGAGCCCTGTCCTCAGGGATTGCGCGGGTTGTCCTCGTCGCCGTTGACGTGGGAGAGGGCGGAGTCGTCCCCCTCGGCCTGGTGCACCCTGTTCATTATGGTCTGCCAGGAAGGGCGGTCGCCCATAGTCACGCTGGTAAGGAAGGAGACGTCCACGGCCGCGCCCACCTCGAAGGCGGCCCCTATGCCGGTGGTGATGATATCCAGGTTCTTCGTGCCCTTGGGGTCGGAGGAGCCCTTCTTCAGGTTGAAGAAGGCGCTGTTGTAATAGGCGTAGGTGGAGCAGCCCTGGAAGACGAAGATCTGGTATTTGTCCCTGGGCAGGACCAGCGGCCGGCCGGAATCCTCCGCCAGGCGCTCCGGGCTCAGGTAGCCGCCCAGGCCGGAATGGCCGTCGTAGAGGAAGATATCGGCCGACTGCATGGCCTTTACCGCCTCCGAGGCGAACTCGGCGCTGTCCGGGTCCAGCAGCAGCATCTGGATATGCGCTTTCTTGGGGCCGCCGCCGTAGACCAGCTGCTTGCGGCGCGGCTCGTCCACGGTGACGCGGAAGCCGGCGTCCTTCAGGGCCGCGAAGGCGCGCGTGTACGTGGTGCGGCCCAGGTCCCCGTTCTGGAAATTCTCATCGATACCGACCAGGTAGGAGACCTGCAGGACGTCGCCGTTGCCGTTCTCGCCGTAGAGCCTGGCGTACTCGGGATAGGTGTTACGCGTGACGGGCAGCGGGACCAGGTCCGTCTGCACGCCCACCAGGTCGGCGCCGGTTATCGGGCAGCCGTCCTGGTAGGGGTTCCAGAAGTACCAGAAGTCGCCCTCGCTGTTGTAGTGGCCGTCCGTGCAGAGGTTCTTGCGGGAATTGGGGGTCGGGAAGCCCTTGCCGTAGATGGTCACCGGGTCCCGCGGCAGCACGAAGTTTATGCGCACGGCCCCCCCGCCGCCGAAAAGCCTGCTGGAGAAGACCACGACGTCGTCGTAGGAATAGCGCACCCGCGCGTAGGGCTTGTTGGGGACCTTCTCCGCGCTCAGCAGCTTAACCTTATAATCCCCTGAAGGGATGCCGGGGTTGTCCACGAAGCCGGGGTGGGTGGTGAAGGCGCCGTACATGTGCTGCAGCTGCAGGTCGACGAGCTCGGAGATCTTGCGCTTCTGCGCGCCGTCCGACAGGATGGCCGATACCGCGCCGGTATAGCCGGCCGGCACCTTGTAGTCCATGTAGGCCTCGAAATGCATCCTGGCCTGGCGGGAATCCGCGCCGTACCAGCGGCTCCCGGCTTCCGGCAGGCCGGCGCGCGCGGCGTAAGGGGCCGGGGCGGGGTCCGGAGGGACGGTCTTTCTGAG
>JAJZOZ010000090.1 GCA_021811405.1 bacterium
CCGATCTATGCGCTGGCCGCGCTTGAGCATGTCCGTGCTGGCCTTGTCGAGGTCGCTGCCGAACTGCGCGAAGGCCGCGAGCTCGTTGTACTGCGCGAGGTCCAGGCGCAGCTGGCCGGCCACCTGCTTCATGGCCTTGATCTGGGCGGAGCTGCCCACGCGGGAGACCGAGATGCCCACGTTGACGGCCGGCTTGATGCCGGAGTGGAACAGGCTCGACTCCAGGTAGATCTGGCCGTCGGTGATCGAGATCACGTTGGTCGGGATGTAGGCCGTCACGTCGCTGGCCTGCGTCTCGATGATTGGCAGCGCGGTCAGCGAGCCGCCGCCGTTCTTGTCGTTCATCTTGCAGGCGCGCTCGAGCAGGCGGGAGTGGAGATAGAACACGTCTCCGGGGTAGGCTTCGCGGCCCGGGGGGCGGCGCAGCAGCAGCGACATCTGGCGGTAGGCCTGCGCGTGCTTGGAGAGGTCGTCGTAGACCACCAGCGCGTGCCTGCCGTTCCACATGAACTCCTCGCCTATCGTGCAGCCGGTGTAAGGGGCGAGGTACAGCATCGAGGCCGGCATCGAGGCGGAAGCGGAAACTATTATGGAGTACTCCATCGCGCCGTTGTCCTCGAGCGTCTTGGCGACGCGGGCCACGGTGGACTCCTTCTGGCCGACGGCCACGTAGATGCAGATCGGGCGCTTGTCGGCGGGCTCGTTCTTCTGGTTGATGATGGCGTCTATCGCGACGGCGGTCTTGCCGGTCTGGCGGTCGCCTATGATCAGCTCGCGCTGGCCGCGGCCTATCGGGATCATCGCGTCTATGGCCTTGAGTCCCGTCTGCAGCGGCTCCTTGACCGGCTGGCGCTCCACGACGCCGGGGGCTATGACCTCGACCGGGCGGCGCTTCTTGGCGTTGATCGGGCCCTTGCCGTCGAGCGGGTTGCCCAGCGCGTCCACGACGCGGCCTATCAGCTCCGGGCCGACCGGGATGTCGAGCACGCGGCCGGTGCGCTTGACGCGGTCGCCTTCCTTGATCAGGGTGTCCGAGCCCATCACGACGGCGCCGACGTTCTCGCGCTCAATGTTGAGCACCATGCCGGGCACGCCGCCCTCGAAATCCACCAACTCGCCCACCACGGCGCCGTTGAGGCCGTAGATGCGGGAGATGCCGTCGCCTATCTGCAGCACCTGGCCGGTCTCGGACAGCTGCGCCTCGGGGATGAACTTCTCAATGCGCCCCTTGATAATTTCGGTGATCTCTTCAGGTCGTATCATAATTCCTCGTTAGCTTTGGCTGTGCCGTGCGGACGGCCCGTCAGTTCAGCAGGCCGGCCCTGAGGGCCCTGAGCTTGCCGCGCGCGGTGGCGTCTATCAGAGTGTCGCCTATCTTTATCTCAAAGCCGCCCAGGACCCGCTCCGCCAGCTCCTGGCGCAGGCCTATCTTGGCGCCGGTGGAGGCCGCCAGGATAGCGCTGATCCTCTTCACCTCGCCCTCGGAAAGCGGGAAGCGGCTGCAGACCTCGGCCCGCACCACTCCGCAGAAGGCGTCGTAGAGGCGGGAGCAGTCCTTCATTATCTCTTCCAGCAGGCCGAAGCGGCCCTGCTGCACCAGCAGCGCCGCGAAAGCGGCCGCCGGCCCGGAATTGAGCGGGCCCAGCACCTTGGCCAGTACCTCCAGCCTCACGCCAGAATTGACGCAGGGGTGGGTCAGGGCCCTCATGTGCGGGCGGGCCGTCTCCAGGACCTTGGCGAGCCCTTCGAGCTTGCCCTTGGCCTGCGCTTCCAGCGCGGCGCCGAAGGGCTTGCCGTCCAGGGCCATGTAGGCCCTGGCGTAGCGCTTGGCGAGGATCCGGGCGTTGACGTCCATCAGTTGTTCCCCAGGCTGATCTCCGGCTTTTCCTTCTCGATCTCGGCCAGGTACTTCGCGGCCAGGTCGGTGTTGGCGCGGTGGTCGAGCTGCTTGAGCAGGATCTTCTCGGCCGCGAGGACGGAGAGCTCGGCCACCTTGTTCTTCAGCTCGCGGGCGGCCTCTATCTTCTGGGCCTCGAGCTCGCGGCGCGCGGACTCCACTATGGCGCCGGCGCTCTGCCTGGCTTCCTCTATAAGGGCGTCCTTTTCCTTCTCGGCGGAGGCGCGGGCCTCCTCCAGCCTGCGGGCGACCTCGGCCTTCATCTCGGCCAGCTTCGCCTCCAGCTCGGCCTTGGCCTTGTCGGCCTCGGCGCGCGCGGTCTCCGCCGCGTGGCGGTCGTGCTTGATGGCGCGCTCGCGCTCGTCTATGGCCGCCATCAGCGGCTTCCAGGCGGTGCGCGAAAGCACCAGCGCCAGCAGCACGAAGCAGGTTATGGTCCAGAACATCAGGCCGAATTCCGGCCGAATCAACGCTTCCATGGCAGCTCCAGTCGGGCGGCGGGGACCGGGGGCTTCCAGGCCCCGCGGTCCCGCTGACCCGTTAGGTTCCTAGTTTACTTGTGCGCTTCGACAGGGGCGTTGGCGGCGGCGGCCTCGCCCTTGGGCATCGCGAAGTTCATCACGGCCAGCAGGCAGATGACCAGGCCGAAGAACGCGAGACCTTCGATGAGGGCCGCGGCGATGATCATGGTCGTGCGGAGCGCGCCGCCGGCTTCAGGCTGGCGGGCGGTGCCCTCGAGGGCGGCGGCGGCGAGCTTGCCGATGCCGAGGCCAGCGCCCAGGAGCACTATGCCCGCGCCGAGGCTGGCGCCTATGTAGCCGAGTCCGATGAATGTAAGGTCCATTATTCACTACCTCCGTGTAATATTAAAACCGCTTTCAAAATCTCAGTGCGGGTGCATCGCCGCGCCCGTGAAGATGGCCGTCAGGAACACGAACACGTAGGCCTGCAGGAAGGCCACGAACAGCTCCAGCATCATGGTGAACAGCACCAGGCCCACCGAAATGGGGGCCACGCCCAGCCCTATGCCCACGCCGAACGAGCCGAAGATGAAGATGAAGCTGATGAAGGAGAGTATGACGATGTGGCCGCCTATCATGTTGGCGAAAAGACGGATGCAGAGCGCGAAGGTCTTCGTGACCAGGCCGATGATCTCTATCGGGAACAGCAGCGGGTAAAGCCACACGGGCACGCCCTTCGGCACGATGTGGCCGACGTAGCTCAGCAGGCCCTGCTCGCGGATGCCGGCGAAGTTGATCAGGCAGAACGTGGTGATGGCCAGGCCGGCGGTCACGGCCAGGTTGCCGGTGGCGGTGGCGCCGTAGGGCACCAGGCCCAGCAGGTTCATGACCAGGATGAAGAAGAACAGCGTTGAGAAGTAGCCCAGGTAGCCGGCGCCGCGGTGGCCCAGGTTCGGGATGACTATCTCGTCGCGGATGAACAGCACGATGATCTCTATCATCGCGCGGAACGGGGAGAGCGCCTTCGAGCGGCTGCGTATTATCAGCGGGAAGACGACCAGCAGGATGAGGGACGCGATGCCCATCATCAGCAAGTGCCTGGAAAGAGGAAGTTTTAGCGGTCCGAGGTGTATCCAGGACCAGATATGATCTACGATGTGGTGCTCAAGGATTTCTTTTAGTTCCATGTTTCAACGGAAACGCTTCGAAAGCCATCTGAACAAGGATCATCGCGGCCGAAAACAGGATTATGATTATATTACTTTCATGCCGCAAAAGGCAAATCGCGACGGAGAGCAGCAGCAGCCTGGCCAGCATACCGCCGGCCAGCACCGAGTAGAAGACCTTGTCGGAGGAGGCCAGAACGCGTTTGAGCGCGGCTCGCGACAGCCAGCCGGAGGCCGTCCCGGCCAGCAGCCCGCCGAGGGCCGCCGCAGCGGGCGTCAGGCTCACTTGCCCCCCTTCCCGCCCGGCCCGTCGGCGCGGAACAGCTCCCTGGCCACCAGGTAGAAGCCGGAAGCCAGGCCGAAGGCGGCCCCGCCCAGCATCAGCCAGGGGGCCGTACCCAGCTTCTGGTCCAGCTTATAGCCGGCCCAGAACCCCAGCAGCACGGCCACGGCCAGCTCCAGCCCGATCTGGGCGTAGTCCCAGTAATTGTTGTCTTCCTTCCCGGCCACGCCTTGATTCTACTAATTATAAGGGGCGCTTATCCGGCGCGCCCAATTAATGTTAGAATCTAGGCATGACCGGAGGCGCCAAGAAGATACTCCTCGTTGACGCGGACGCGGCCGCCGCGAAGACCGCCGCCTTCCTGGGAGAGAACGGCTACCAGGCCCAGGTTATAGGGGACCAGCAGCAGGCCATGGCGGCCGTGCGCGAATGGAAGCCGGACCTGGTCATCCTGAACATCCTGGACCGCTCCTTAAACCCGCTGGATTTCATCAACGAGCTGCGCAAGAACCCCTTCACCGAGACGCAGAAGGTGATAATCTTCTCCCAGACGCCCAGGATGGAGGCGGTCATCGGCCCCTCGCCGCGCGTACGCGGCTACCTGACCAAGCCGGTGGACTTCGACCTGCTGAAGGCCGAGCTGGCCAAGGCCGCGCCCCGCGAGGGCCCCCGCCAGCTCACGGTGATGGTGGCCGACGACGACACCGAGTTCTCGGACCTGGTCAAGATGTTCCTGGAGGCCAACGATTACCGCCCGGTGGTGGTCAACGACCCGCTGCTGGTGCTGCGCAGGCTCAAGGAGAACAAGCCGGACGCCCTGCTGCTGGACATCATGATGCCCGGCAAGGACGGCTTCGCGATAATGGAGGAGATGCAGCAGCACCCGGAGACCGCCGACATCCCCATAATAGTGCTGAGCGCGCTGCGGCTGGACAATTACCAGGAGCGCGGCGTGCTCACCGGCCTGCCCGAGATAGTGGCCCGCGACATCCCCGGCGACCTGCTGCTGAAGCTGGTGGAGGAGCAGACCCGCGGGGAAGCCCCCGCCGCCGAAGGCGCCGAGCCCCGCAAGCCGGACCGGCCCAAGGTGCTGATGGCCGACGACCAGACCGAGCTGCTCTACCTGATGAAGGAGATGATAGAGTACGCGGGCTTCGAGGTGATCACTGCCACGGACGGCGTGGAGGCCATGCAGGCCGTCTTCGAGACCAACCCGGACATCATCGTGCTGGACTACAGCATGCCGCGCAAGAACGGCCTGGAGGCCGCCCAGGACCTCAAGAACAACCCGCTGTTCGCGCATATACCGATAATAATAGTCACGGCCTACGGGGAGAAGCAGGCCAAGCTCAAGGGCCTCGGCATGGGCATAGACGATTACCTGATAAAGCCGGTGGACGCCGACGAGCTGGTGGCCCGCATCCGGATGATACTCAAGCGCAACCGCCAGGTGCTCGACACCAACCCGCTGTCGCGCCTGCCCGGCAACCCGTCCATCCAGGCCCGCGTGGAGCGCGAGATAGCCAAGGGCGCCGAGTTCGCGGTGCTGTACCTGGACCTGAACAATTTCAAGGCCTACAACGACATCTACGGCTTCGAGGCCGGCGACCGCGTGATCAAGGCCACCGCCAACCTGCTGGTCAAGCTGACGATACAGAACGAGAACGCGGAAGACTTCATCGGCCACATCGGCGGCGACGACTTCATCGTGGTCACCTCCTATTCCGGGGCCGAGGAGCTGGCCAAGCGCATACTGCACGGCTTCGACGAGATCGCCCCCTCCTTCTACAGCAAGTCCGACCGGGAGCGCGGCCACATCGTGGCCACCGACCGGCAGGGCAACATCAAGAAGTTCCCCTTCATCTCCATCGCGATAGGCATAGTCCACAACGCCACCCGTCCGCTGCACTCCTTCGCGCAGGTGAGCAACATAGGCAGCGAGCTGAAGAAGGGCGCGAAGGCCGGCGCCGGCAGCCACTACATAGTGGACCGCCGCAAGGACTGACCGGGGGCGCCATGCCGTCCGACAAGGAGATCCGCGAAGAACTGGACACCATAGCCCGGATGCTGCGCATCTACTGCCGCGGCAGGCACGGCGGCCGGGCGCTCTGTCCCTCCTGCGCGGAGCTGCTGGCCTACGCGGAGCTGCGGCTCTCGAAGTGCCCGCACGACCCGAAGCCGGCCTGCAAGGACTGCCCCACGCACTGCTACTCGCCGGAAAAGCGCGAGCTGATGCGCGAGGTCATGCGCTACGCCGGCCCCCGCATGCCGCTGCGCCACCCGCTGCTGACCCTGAAGCATTACCTGAAGAAGCCGCCCCGCAGGAAATAATACTCCGCTGGTCCGGCGCTTACACAACCGCAGCGCGGATAAGGTTTATCAGCTGGACGCCGCGTGGACCGGAACGCAAAACGCGCTCGTCCACACCGTGGCCTCGCTCATCATTCGGGCTCGGCGCTATGCAAGCCTCGCCCTCACGAAGGTTTTGCTAACCCGGTCCACCCGTCGTCCGCAGAGGACCACGCGCCCCAAACAAAAAGCCCCGGAGGTCCGGGGCTTTATCGCATGCAGCGGATGTTCAGATGCTGATCGGGTCGGGCACCGAGGGGGCCGGGGCGTAATACACGGCCGGCTGAACCTGCGGGGCGTCTCCCGGGGTGTATATGGCCGGCACCGCCTTGGGCCTGCTCTGACCCTGCTGCCGCTTCATGGCGGCGGCGTCGTCCAGGTACTGCTCCATCTCGCCGCGCGGTATCAGCGACTGCATCACCGTCATCAGCGTGACGTCCTCGCCGCGGCCGCCGTCCTGCGGGTAGTAGTTGGCGCGGCCGGGGTTATAGCCGTTATAAGGGCGCCTGGGGTCCGCCACCACGGTGGACGTGGAGGTGGCCGGGTTGTAGAGGAAGTCGTCCCCGCCGCGCACCAGTATGCCCTCTATCTTCAGGGTCTCCATGTTGAAGACCGGGCTGCCGGAGTTGCCGGCGAAGGAGTCCAGGTTGGCGGTGAAATAGCCTTTCTTATTGACGGTCCTGACCGCCGCGCCCTCTTCCTGTATCTTCACCGGCAGGCCGCTGGGATGGCCTATGGCGCCCACCTTGGTGCCGGGCCTCACCGCGGCGCGGCTGATGGCCAGCGGCGGCCGGCCGGCGACCTTGCGGTCAAGCTTTATCAGCGCGAAATCCGGGCCGTCCCCGCTGGGGGAGCCCTCGGTGCAGCTGCCGTTGCGGCAGGAGATGTTGTGGTCGTCGTCGTGCACCTCCTGCGCCACTATCTGGCGGCAGGAATACACGTTGGCCGCGGGGAAGGAGGTGGAGACGCTGCCCGCGCCGGAAGCCGCGTAGCCGAAGACCACCTTGACCCGCTCGCAGGGGCCGCCGCGCTCGTCCGGCTTGAAGCAGTGGCCCGCGGTGAGGATCATATCCTCGGCCACCAGCACGCCGGAGCAGTACGCGCCCACGGGCTGGTCGCCGAACGGCTGCCCGTCCTGCAGGTTGAACTTGCCGCGCAGTGACAGGTCGCGCATCTTGTAGACGCCGGCCCTTTCGTCCAGCGGTATGGCGCTGTCGGAGAACAGCGCCACGGTGGACTCCGAGAACTTGCGCATTATCTTGCTGGCCTGGTAGTAGTCCACCAGGTCGTTATCGCCGTAATAGGAAGCCGGCGTATAGTCCGGGTTGAAGCCGCCCTCGGCGCGCAGCGAGGGCCCGGCAGCCAGGGCCAGGCTCAGCAGTGCTATCATGGTGGTCGCGCGCTTCATAATGTCACCTGCGTATATTATGGAGGGTAGTTTGACGAATGTCAATCCCTAAAGACCCAGGTGCGGATAGGCCTTTGGGCCCAGAGCGGGGACCAGGCAGCCGGGATGGCGGCCGGTCAGCGGGACCGCGGGCAGGTGACCGGGGGATACCGGGAAGCCGCAAGTATGCGGGAAATATCCTTATTATTCAAGCGTTTTACCGGAAAAGGGCGCGCCAGCCGGCAAAAATAAAGGCGCCGTCCGCTTTTGGAACGGACGGCGCCTGAACAACTACCGGCAATTACTTCGCGTTCTTGCCGATGATCTTGGCGATCTCGAACATCGTGACCTGCTTCTTGCCGAAGAGCGGCATCAGCTTGTCATCAGCGTTCACGTTGCGCTTGTTCTTCTTGTCCTGCAGGTTGTTCTTCTTGATGTAGGCCCACAGCTTCTTCACGATCTCGGTGCGGGGCATCGGCTTGTTGCCGACGACGGCGGCCAGGGTCGCGTTGGGGGTGATGGGGGCCATGAACTTCGAGTTTGCTTTTGCAGCGGGCATTAGTACTTCCTCCTATGGATATCTACTGTCAAAATACACCTACATATAACCTATTTTCCCTCGGGATTGTCAAGGAGAATCGGGACGGGCGCAGAGGACAACCCCTGGCATAAAAATAGTTAAGAAAAACCGGTTTTTGCGGCCGATATGGTGCGCGGATGCGGCTACCGGAGACAAAAAACCGGCCCTGATAAAATACAACAAGGCGGGAAGCCTGAATCATGGCCACAGCCCGGTCGACGGCCCGAAATTACCAGTTCCCGAACATCCAACTAAGCGTGACGGCCGAGGCGAAACCGCCCGGGTCCACGCTGAAATACTTCTCGTTAGCGGCCAGAGGCTGACCCGCCGTCTTATACCCCAACGCGCTGTTGCCCACCGTTATAAGCCGGTATTTCGTACCGCCGGAAGTGGCAGTCAAGCTGTCCGCGGCCTGCCCGAACGTCTGCTTTAGCGTGAACCGGAGCGAGAAGCTGCCCGCGCTAAGCACCATGCCGGCCTCGGCGTGCGGCAGCTTAGCGTCGGCGGTGAAGTTGACGTTAGCCGAGGGAAGACCGGCCAGGTTCGAGGGGTCCTCCAACGTGAGCGAATACACGTCCTCCCCGCCGCCCAGGTACAGGCCGAAGTGATTCCCGAAACGGCGCAGGACGTAGAGCGTTACGCTGCCGGACGTCTCCGTCACGTTCAGCGTCCTGCCGGAGACGTCCAGTGTGCTCCGCCCGCCGCGCTGCGTGCCCGCGGCTATGCCCACGCCGTATCTCTCAGTGAAATAATGCTCGTAGATAAGCCTGAAGCGGCCCACGGTCTTGTCGTAACGCGCTTCCGCGCCCATGTTGGCCGCCAGCACGTTCAGGCTGTCCTCGTTCTTGCGAAGGTTGGAGAGCCCGGCGGCAAGGCCGATGTGGTTGCGTTCGAACCGCGGGGCGTCGCCGGACTCCGGCGCGGGAGCAGGCTTTTTGGCGGGCTCGGGCCTGGGCTCCGCTCGCTTAGGCTCAGGCGCCGGGGCCGGCAACGGGGCGGCAGCGGGCTGCGCCAGCGGCAGACCGGCCTGCACCTTGGCGGTGACATCCGCGCCTGTATTCCCGTCGTAAGCCTTGTAACCCGCGGGCGAAGCCGGGTCTGCCACCACAACAGGCCCGCCGTTGCCGATTATGCCGGCCTGGGCTATATCCGCCTCGTCCGTCGGGATCTCCAGCACGGAACCGCCCCGCTCGGCAAGCTTGGACTTAACGGCTGACAGCGCGGTGTTCTCCGTAGAGGACGGTGAGGTCAGCAATACCGCGTCCTGCCCGGCCACAGCGACCGCCGGCAGCACACTGAATCCGATTATGATTCCCAGAAGGTATCGCATATGTTTGAAAGAGAAAATAAAATGGCAAAAATTATAAATCTGGGCAAAACTGTTAGTTATTCTTGATCAGTTGGTTCAGAGCGTCGTAGATTAAGGTGGTCACGTTGCCCGCCGGGTCCTTAACCGAGGTAACCCGGGACATCTTGTCGTACCGGGAGGTCTTCTTTTGGCCGAGGGGGTTCGCCGTATCCGCCAGGCGGCCGTACTGGTCGTAGTTGAAGGTCCAGGTATTGCCCTTGGGGTCAGTAAGGGCGGATAGCTGCGAGCCGCCGCAGGAAGGACACGCCCCGTTGCCGTAGGAGGATTTGCCAGACGAGTCAGTTGCGTTCCGCCAAATCATACCAAGGTTAGAAAATGTAAAGATTCAAGACCTGGCCCCTTTTTCCCCTAATCACTCCTTCGTCCAATAAACAGTAAGTTTCACTTCTCAGCAGAAATCCGCTCTTTATACTTGGTCAATAATCCAATATTAAATAAAACTGAAAGCAGAATCAAAAACAATCCGCAAAGTGGTATTGCAATAAAGCGATAATACTCAATATGCGCCTCCGCTAATTGAACCTCTATCACTTTAGGAACGCTAGGATGACTTTCCAGACAAGTCTGAATCATTCTTTCAAAAGGAATAACTGCCACTGGGCCATAAAGCGATACATACAGCAGGAGTGCCAGAGCAATAATTCCCGAAACCGAGTTAAGAATAATTAATATTTTTTTCATTTCTTTATTTCCTTTATTGAGTTCCAAAAAGGATCCAGTTTCACTACTGAGTCATTCGGATTTTTTGAGATGGCAAGTCCATAGTAATGCATTGGAAACTTTTGATACACCTCATTAAAGGTCCAATCATCCTCAAACTGCCCGTTATCTTTAGCTTTCCGAAGGGCATCAAGAACCTCCTGCGTTTGATCCGCACAAATCAAATACGGTTTACCAAGACGCCCGGAAGCAATCGTTTGTATTATCGAAATAAGATTATTTAGAACACTAATACGTGTGCGTTTACAATCCTTATTCATTTGTTCCACAGTACTATTAAAAATGATTTTAATCTTTTCCACATCGGCAGGGCTAAGGCCTAAAGAATCCGTTAAGTTTGTTGGCTTATTCTCGACATAAGCATATAGATTTAGACCTCCACTGAAGAATCCAATCGGATCTTCTTGTATAAAGGCACCCCGGCGCCAATCATAATATCTGGCCCTGTAGTTATACAACCCAACCTCACTGTCGTACTCCCTTGCGGTGAACATTCTGGTGTTGCCGACAGCTGAAGTGTTGATTGGCTGGCCTTGCGCGTCATTGATGGTCGGCTGGCCGTAGGCCTTGTATTTATAAGTCTCGATTGTTTGACCGCTATCATCAGTTATCGCCATGATGCTGCCTAAGGCGTCAGCGTGGTAGAAATAGTTTGTTTTGTCTGGTTTGCTCATTATCAGCGGCTCGTCTATGTCGGGGCCATTGGTGTAGGTTTCGGTCTGGTGGTTACTGGCGTCCAGCACGGCGACTATGTCTTCGTTGTCGTAGACATACCGCGTTGTCTCGCCGTCCACCGTCTTCTCGATGCGTCGGCCCAGCGGGTCATATTTGTACTGCACCTTATGCTCCGGGGTTGCCACTTCGGACAGTTTCTGCTCCGGGTTATAGGCGTAGGTTATAGCGGTCCTGTCGAACTTGTTGGCCCGGCCGGTCAGGTTGCCGTTGGCATCATGCGTATACGTGTAGGTGCTGTTCT
>JAJZOZ010000091.1 GCA_021811405.1 bacterium
CCCCGCGCAAATTTAAGGCCGCCGAAAGGCGGCCTTTTTTTATGGCGGGGGGGCGAGAACCCCCGCTTCCGAAAGGGGTTCGGGTGGAGCAACCGGAGGTTGCGACACAAAATGGCTGTATCATAAGGTCCCCCCCCCGCGCAATTTTAAAACCGCAAAGGCGGGGGGGGAAACCCTCGCCTTTTCTCTTTCTTGGGCTGTTCCGGTTCGGCGGGACGCAAAACGCGCTTGGCCACACCGTGGCCTCGCTCATCATTCGGGCTCGGCGCGATGCAAGCCTCGCCCTCACGAAGGTTTTGCTCACCCGCCGCCCCGGCACACCCCGAGAGTTGCTGTATGTTTTTTTTATATCATTACCCTATGCTTTCCAGATATTTCAAGCCTGCGCTGCTCCGGAAGATAGCGGCGAAGGCCGGGACGCCGGCCTATGTCTATTCCAAGCCGCTTTTCCTGAAGCAGATCAGGACCTATAAGAAGGCCTTCCGGGCGCTGGACCCGCTGTTCTGCTACGCGATGAAGGCGAACTCGAACGGCGCGCTCTGCGCCCTGGCCGCCGCCGAAGGCTGGGGGGCGGACGTGGTCAGCGGCGGGGAGCTTTACCGCGCCCTCAAGGCGGGGTTCGAGCCCGGCAGGATCATCTTCTCGGGAGTGGGCAAGACCCCGGCGGAGTTGGAGTACGCGCTCAGGGCCGGCATACTGTTCATCAACGCGGAATCTATGGAGGAGGTGCTGGAACTGGAATGCGCGGCGGCGCGGCTCAAGGTGAAGGCGCCGCTCTCGCTGCGCATCAACCCCGACGTGGACCCCCATACGCACAAGTTCATAGCCACGGGCCTGCTCGGCACCAAGTTCGGGGTCTCCTTCGAAGAGGCCCGCGCCATCTACCGGTACGCGGCGGCGTCCCCGCACCTGCGCCCGGCGGGGGCGCAGTTCCACATAGGCTCGCAGGTGCACTCGCCGCGCCCCTACGCGCTGGCGGCCCGCAAGCTGGCGGCCTTCATCTCCGGGCTGGCCGGGGAAGGGATACGGCTGAGCTACGCCGACGTGGGGGGAGGCTGGGGCGTGAAGGAGGGCGGCGAGATGGCCGACCCGGCCGCGCTGGCGAAGGCCGTAGGCCCCGCCTTCAGCGGCCTGGGGCTGAAGCTGCTGCTGGAGCCGGGCCGTTCCGTGGCGGCTCCCGCCGGGGTGCTGCTCTCCTCTGTGATCTACCGCAAGCGGGGCGGCGGGAAGAATTTCATCATAGCCGACGCCGCCATGAACGACCTGGTCCGCCCGGCTCTTTACGGCGCGCGCCACCCGGCCGGGCTGGTCGGGCCCGGGCGCGGCGGGACGAAGCGCTGGGACATAGTCGGGCCGGTCTGCGAGAGCGGGGATTTCCTGGCCGAGGGAGTAGCGCTGAAGGAGCCCTCGGCCGGGCAACTGATAGTTTTCTACTCGGCGGGCGCCTACGGCTTCTCGATGAGCTCGCAGTACAATTCCAGGCCGCGCGCGCCCGAAGTCCTGATCACCGGCCCCTCCTCCTGGCGGCTGGTGAGGCGGCGAGAAACGTACAAGGACCTGCTGGCCGCGGAGCTTTAAGCCGCCGGCCGTAAAATGAGAACGCCCCTTCAGGGGCGTTCGCGCTTTACGGCGGCGAAGGTCAGTCGCGCCCGAGGTAGAGCAGTAGCTGTCTCAGGCTTTCCGACTGCGCCGGCGGCAGGTCCCCGGCCGGCGGCAGGGCCGGGGCGGGGGGCGGCGGCAGGGGCGTGAAGATCTCGGCGGCCAGCGAGGCTTTCTGGGCGTAGAGCCCGTCTCCCGGGCAATCGGTGTCGCCGAGGTCCCTGTGCGCGTAGAAGCTGCTTATGCCCACGGAATAGTTGTCCCTGATATAGCTTCCCAGCGTGACGAAAGAGCGCCTGGTCTCGGGGGTGAAGACGTCGTTGGCCGGCGGATGGTAGTTGCCCATTATCGAGATGCCGATGTTGCCCGGGTTGTGGCGCAGCACATGGGCCCCCTGCACTCCTATGGGCCTTCCCTCGAAGATGCGGCCTTCGGGGTCGATCAGGAAATGATAGCCGATGTCGTTCCAGCCCTTGGCGTGCTGGTGATAGTCCTGTATGAACTGCATCTCGGTGACGGAATCCCCGTAGCTGCGCGGGTAATGGCCCTGGGTGTGGTGCAGCGTGAAGAAATACTGCTTTATCGGGGTGTACGGCTCCTTGGGGGGAGCCGCGCCCCACTGGGCCCTGCGCACCAGGGAGAACGGTGCGGTGGAGGGGACGAAGAGCGAGGGGCCCGGCGCGTAGGGGGCGGTGGAGACCGGCACGGCCTCTTCCCGCAGCTCGCCGGTCGTCAGCAGCTCGGTGCCGTAGACCACGACGGAGGCCGGGCCCTTGAGGCCCAGGTCGGTGACGCTGACGCGCAGGCGCCTGGAGGTCCTGGCGGGGGCGCGGTAGCGGGCCCAGAAGCGGCCGTTGGGGAAGCGGCGGAAGCCGTCGCGCTCGTAGCGCACGGCGCCGGAGAAGATGGTGTCGCCTTTGCCTTCCACTTCAAGGCTGATGGCGCCGTCGGGCATCATGCCCTGGACCAGCACCGTGTCGTATTCCTTGCCGGGGTCGTCGCTGTAGCCGGTACGGAAGCAGGTCCTGCCCTGGGAAGAAGGGGAGAACCGGAGCTGGATGGGATATCCGAGCCCGGGAAAGGAAAGGTCCTTTTCCTCGCCGGCCGCCAGGAGCGGGCCGGCGGACATCAGAAGGCAGAGCGTGAGCTTAAGCATGGCGTCCTATAGATTATACAAGAGAAAAAAGCCGGCGGGAGGGCTGAAGGTCCCGGTGGCGGCCGGGACCTTAGGGCAGCTTCTCCGGCGGGGCGCTCATGTAGCGCAGCGCCGAGGCCAGCACGGTGCGGAAATCCATCAGCGCCACGCGCAGGCCTACGAGGCCGTCGAGGAAGCCGAGCTTCAGGAAGTACGAGCTGACGAAGCGCGAGAACGGGCGCAGTATTATGAAAAGCCGGCTGCGGCCCTTCAGCGCGTAGGAGCGGGTGAGGATCTCCGCGTAGAACTCCCGCTTGGTCTCCATGTCCCGCGGCGTGGTGTAGGGGTAGTGCAGCAGCGGCTCGTTCAGCCTGGCCACCGGGCCGTCCACCTGAAGGCGCTCGTGCACAGGCAGCGGCAGGAAGCGGGCCTTGCCCCGGGCGAAGAGGCGCAGCTGGGTGTCCGGGTACTTGCCGCCGTGGCGCAGCCAGCGGCCGAAGTAGAAGTTCCTGCGCGGCATCTCGGCGGCCGCGGCGCTGCCGGGGGCCGCCAGGAAGAGCTCTATCTCCTCGCGCAGGCCCTTCGGGATCTCCTCGTCGGCGTCGAGGATCAGGATCCAGTCCCCGGAGGCCTGGTCGGCCGCGAACTGCTTGTTGACGTAGACGGCCTGGCTGTTGGGCCGCGAGAAGAACTTGACGCCGTGGCCGCGGGCGGCGGCCGCGGTGCCGTCGGTGGAGGAGCAGTCTACGAACACGACCTCGTCCGCCCAGGCGGCGCTGGAGAGCGAGCGCGCCAGGTTGCGCTCCTCGTTGTGGGCTATCATCGCGATGGAAAGGGTAGGCATGGCTTAGATCTCCGTCCGGCCGGTACCGCGCGCGGAGGCGGCCGCGGCCTCGAACACCTCGAGCGTGGCCGCGGCGAAAGCCCCGGCGGAGAACTCCGCCGCGGCGCGGGCGCGGTTCCTCTCCCCTTCGGCGGCCAGCTTCTCCGGGGCGGCGAGGAGCTTCCCGATCCCGGCGGCCAGCGCGGCGGCGTCGCCGGGCGGGACGAGCCTGTCGGGGGAGGCGTATTCGGGCAGGCTGCCGGCCGTGGTGGAGACGAGGGGGCGGCCAGCCGCCAGCCACTCGAGCGCGGCCCGTGAGACAGCCTCGCTGCCGAGCGAAGCTATCACGCCGATATCGCAGGAGGCCATGAACTTGAAAGGCCCTTCGACGCGGCCGTGGAAGACCACGCTGTCCGCGATGTCCAGCTCCTCCGCGAGCTTCAGCAGGTCCGCGTACTTGAGGTTGGCCTCGTAGCCGGCCACGTGGAACTCGGCCTTGGCGCCAGAGGCGAGCAGGGCGGCCGCGGCCTTCAGGAAAACTTCGTGCCCTTTCACCGGGTCCAGCCTGCCCAGCATGCCCACCTTGAGCGGCCTGGCGGCGGCGGGAGGTGGAACTTCGGGGAGGAGGATCCCCTGCCGTATGGTGGAGACCTTCGCGGAGGACAGGCCGGCCCCGGCGTAGAGGCCCGCGATGTAGCCTGAAGCGGCGATGACGGCGTCCACGGCGGAGAAGGTGAACCCGGCCGAAGGCTTCCTGGCGTCGGCCTTGACCCTGATGAGCGGCCGGCCGAGCAGCAGGGAGAGGGTCTGGGTGGAGCCGGTGTGGGCGCAGACCACGTCGGCGGCGCAGTCCTTCGCCGCGGAGCGCAGCCTGAGCGCTGCCAGCGGCAGGCCGAGGCGGCTCTTCCTGCCGGGGATCGCGTACGAACCGAAGCCTTCCCGCTCCGCGAAAGCCTCGGCCGCGCTGTCGGCGGGGCAGGCGAAGAAGACCCGGTGCCCGGCGCCGCGCAGCGCCAGGGCCTGGTCGAAGGCGTAGGCGGCCAGCCCGCTATTCCACGGGATGTCGATTACGCTTAAAATTCTCAATTGCCGTTTCATAACACTTGAGCGTCAGCGCCGCCATGCGCGGCGACGAGAAATCCTCTCTGCGGCGGTGGGCCTCCGCCGCCAGGGCGGAGCGCAGGGCCGGGTCCCCGATCACGCGCAGCAGCGCGGCGGCCAGCGCGGCGGGCTCGCGCGGCGGGACGGTGAGGCCGTTGGCGCCGTCCTCTATGACGTCGGTGATGCCGCCCGCGGTGGTGGCGACTATGGGCAGCGAGGCGTTCATGGCCTCCACCAGCACGCTGCCCATGCCCTCCTCGGCCGAGGAGAGCACGAAGGCGTCCAGCGCGGCCAGCACCTTGTAGGGGTCCCGGCGGTAGCCGATGAGCAGGAAGCGGTCCTGTATGCGCAGCAGCCTGGCCAGGCGGGCGGTGGTGTCCGCCAGCGGCCCCTCGCCGGCGACCAGGAAATAGGCTCCGGAGGCAGCCTTCAGCACCTCGGCTGCGGCCCGGACCATGTTCTCCGGGTCCTTGTGCGGGACCAGCGCTATCAGCGAGCCCGCCCAGAAGGCGTCCTTAGGGATCGAAAGCTCGGCGGCCAGCTCCGCGCGGGCGGCGGAGCGGTAGGCTTCGAACTCCCCGGGGCCCCACGGCGTGTCGTCCAGGTCTATCGTGCTGTTTACCACGGCGATCTTCTCTTCCGGCACCCCGGCCTTCAGCAGGATGTCCCTGACGGCCCCGGAGATGGCTATGACCCCGTGCGCCCGCGAATACTTGAGGCGGGCGGTCAGGGAGCCGGGAATGAAATCCACCCGGCGGTGGGCCAGGCGCACGCAGTCGGTGCCGACCGAGGCGAGCCAGGCCATGGCCGCCGCGTGGGAGGTGTGGGCGTGCAGCACCGGGGGCGCGTCCCCGGCCGGTATGGCCTTCACCGCGCGCCGCAGCAGCAGAGCGGAGACCGGGTCCCATTCGAAGTAGTACGGCAGCGTCAGGACCTTGAGCCCTTTGCGCAGGGCGGCGGCGTGCAGCGGGGAGCCGTCGCGGCAGACCACGACGTTCTCGTGGCCGAGCTCCTGGAGCTCCTTGGCCAGGTACAGCAGCTGGCGCTGGCCGCCGCGCAGCTCCTTGCCGTCGTCGAGATGCAGCACGGTGAGGCGCTTGTTCATAGTTTCCGGGATATATTCTAACAAATGGAGGGGGCGGGGGGCGCGTCAGGGCCGGGGAAGGCGGTCCGCCGCCGCCAGGACGCGCGCGGCGTCCAGTTCCGACGGGGACCCGGAGAAGACGGCCAGCTCCAGCGGGCCGGAACCGCGGGGGCCGATGACGGGTATTTTGTAGTCCTGGATGATGCCGACCGACGGGGCGCCGAGGGCGGCGGCCATGTGCAGCGGGCCGGAGTCGTGGCCGATGAAGAGCGCAGCGCCGGAAATAAGCGAGGCCAGGCCGCGGAGGTCCGGGGCCGAGTCGCAGGAGAAGGCGGCGTCAGCGCCGGGCGGGAAGGAGGCCTTCTCCGCCGCGGAGCCGATAACTGTGACCTCGAAGCCGCGCGCGCGCAGGCCGGCTATTATGTCCAGCCAGACTTCCCCGGGCAGATTCCTGGCGGCGTTCCCGGAGAACGGGTGCACCGCGGCCCGCCGCCCGGGAGGCGGGGCGGACGGCCTGGTAAGCGAGCAGCGCAGCTCGCCCGGGTCGGAGCCGGTGATCTCCTTTACGGCGGAGCGGTAGGAGTCCAGTATATGCTCGCCGGGGGCCTGGCGCGGCAGGGCGCGGGTGCGGAAAGCGCCGGCGTCGGCCCAGCGCTCTGGTATGCCGGCGAGGGCGCAGGAGAGGTTCTTGCGCCAGTTGGCGCGCAGTATCACGGCGGAATCGAACCCCGCGGCCCTGATCTTCCCGACGGCGCGCAGCCACGGGCCGAGCGCGCCTTTGCCGCGGCCCGGGGCCCTGTCCCAGAAAGGGTCGCAGCTGAAGACGGCCGGGGAGCCTTCCATCAGAGGCGCCAGCCCGGCCGCGTAGTCCTTGGTCCACAGCGAGATCTCCGCCCCGGTGAGCCTGCGCAGGGCGAGGTACACCGGCACGGCGAGGACCGTGTCTCCCAGGTTGTCCAGAGCGGCGAGCAGTATCTTCATATAAAAAAACCCCGCCGGGGCGGGGTTCTGGGAAATCTGGTGGACGTGAGGGCCGCCAGCAGAGCGAAGCATAATCATGCTTCGCGTGCGGCCCGCAAGGCCGGAGGCGTTTTCCCGCGTAGCGAAAACGCCGAGGCGGGGTCGCGGAAAAACGCTATGCGTTTTATCCGTGACAGGGGAAACTTCCCGCCACATCAAATCCCCGTAAGAAAAAGCCCCCTTTCGGGGGCAAAATCTGGTGGACGTGAGGGGGATCGAACCCCTGACCTCCTGCATGCCATGCAGGCGCTCTCCCAGCTGAGCTACACGCCCGAAATGCCTTACCTCAAAGGTGCGGCGCTTAAATGAACCACGGATATCATATAAAAAAACGCGGCGTTTGTACAAACCCTGTCGCCGCCCGGGCCCTTGACCAGGGTCTTTTGAGGGCCGCGCTCCAATTTTTGTAGAATTAACTTATCAAGCGGTAAACGGAGCCGGTATCATAATGAAAATCAAATCCTTCAACGTAATCCCCAACCTTCCGGACAGCCTTAAGGCGCTAGAGGAGCTCTCCACCAACATGTGGTTCACGTGGAACTGGGACGCCATCATGATGTTCGTCAGCATAGACGACGCGCTCTGGCACCGTTCGCACCGCAACCCGAAGTGGATACTCGGCACCCTGATGCCGGAAAAACTGGAGGCCCTCGGCAGGGACGGGGATTTCATCGCGCGGCTGGCCGGCATCAAGAAGAAGTTCGACGACTACATGGCCGACAAGTCCACCTGGTTCGCCAAGCACGCCCAGGAGCAGGACAAGGACATGCTGGTGGCCTATTTCTCCATGGAGTACGGCATAGGCGAAGGTCTGCCCATCTACTCCGGCGGTCTGGGCATGCTCTCCGGCGACCACCTGAAGTCGGCGTCCGACCTGGGGATGCCGCTGGTGGGCGTTGGCCTGCTTTATAAGAAGGGCTACGTGCAGCAGGTGCTCAACCGGGACAACTGGCAGGTGGAGCGCTACCCGGAGAACGACTGGTACAACATGCCGGTCGAGGTGGTGAAGGACGCCTCGGGCAAGCCGCTGCGCGTGGAGGTGGACCTGGCCGGCGAGAACGTGCAGGTGGGCATCTGGAAGGTGCCGGTGGGCCGCACGTCGCTGTTCCTGCTGGACACCAACCTGCCGGAGAACTCGCCCGCCGCCCGCACGATCACCGAGCAGCTTTACGGCGGCGACCGCGAGAACCGCATCCGCCAGGAGATAGTGCTGGGCATAGGCGGCCGCCGGGCGCTGGCCGCGATGGGCCTGGAGCCCACCGTTTACCACGTCAACGAGGGCCACAGCGCTTTCCTGCTGTTCGAGCGCATCCGCCACATGATGGAGACCCGCCGGCTCTCCTTCGCCGAGGCGCGCGAGATAGTCTGGGCCTCCTCCGCCTTCACCACGCACACGCCGGTGATGGCCGGCAACGAGTATTTCGACTTCGAACTGGTGCGCAAGTACTTCGAGCACTACGTCAAGGACCTGGGGCTCTCGTTCCCGGAGTTCCTCGAGATCGGCAAGGAGGAGCATACCTCGATGGGCTTCTGCATGACCGTGGTGGCCATGCGGCTCTGCGCCTTCCTGAACGGTGTCAGCATGCTGCACCGGGACGTGTCGCGCGACATGTGGCACAAGCTCTGGCCCGAGCTGCCGCGTTACGAGATCCCGATAGAGGGCATAACCAACGGCGTGCACACCTGCTCCTGGATCAGCCACGAGCACCACAAGCTCTACAGCAAGTCGCTGGCCGGCGGCGGGAACGGCGTGCCCGACTCCTGCGACTGGCCGAGGATCAGCGAGATAGACGACCGCGAGCTCTGGGACACGCACATGGCGCGCAAGCATAAGCTGGTGGCCCTGGTGCGAGAGCGCCTGACCCGCCAGCACACCCGCCTGGGCGCGGACCGCAGCGTGCTGGACGAGGTCGGCAGGGCGCTGAACCCCGAGTACCTGACGATCGGCTTCGCCCGGCGCTTCGCGACCTACAAGCGCGCCACGCTCTTCATGCGCGACCTGGAGCGCCTGCTGGAGCTGGTGACCGACGAGAAGATGCCGGTGCAGTTCGTCTTCGCCGGCAAGGCCCACCAGGCCGACGCGCACGGCAAGGAGTTCATCAAGCAGGTGGCGCGCCTGTCGCTGGATCCCCGCTTCAAGCACCGCATCATCTTCGTGGAAGACTATAACATGAACGTCGCGCGCTATATGGTGCAGGGCGTGGACGTCTGGCTGAACAACCCGATCCGCCCGCTGGAGGCCTCCGGCACCAGCGGCATGAAGGCCGCGATCAACGGCGTGATGAACCTGTCCGTGCTGGACGGCTGGTGGCCGGAAGGCTATTCCCCCGACGTGGGCTGGGCGATAGGCGGTTCCGAGTCGTACCACTCCGACGAGGAGCGCGACTACGTTGAGGCCGAGTCCATCTATAACCTGATAAAGAAGGTGGTGGCCCCGCTCTATTACGACCGCGGCCAGGACGGGCTGCCGCACGGCTGGATAAAGATGATGAAGGCCTGCGTCCAGAAACTGGTCCCGCACTTCAACACCAACCGCATGCTGCGCGAGTACCACGAAAAGTTCTATTCCAACGCGCACCGCGCCTCCAGCAAGTTCGCGGACAATTCGCGCGTGGCGGAGATAGCGCGGTGGCGCCGGAAGCTGCACGACAGCTGGCCCCGCGTGAAGGTGGTGGTGGACCACTTCAAGCCGGAGATGGAGGTCCATTCCGGGGTGAAGCTCCCGCTGAACGCCGTGGTCTGGCTGGGGGACCTGAAGCCGGAGGACGTGGACGTGCAGATCTATTCCGGCACCGCGGGCGAGGACGGGATGTTCCGCGAGGGCCGGGCCGTCTCTATGCGCAGCGAGGCCAGGATGGGAGAGGCTTACGTGTACAAGGGCGACCTGCCCTGCTACAAGAGCGGCCGGCACGACTTCGCCGTGCGCGTGGTCGGCAGGCACCCGGACGCGGTAAACGCGCTGATGCCTCTCTACATCAAGTGGAGCGAGGAGTGACGGGCCCCGCCCCTTGTTAAATTCAACGGGTTTTTATATATAATGTTTTTAACGGCCGGGAACGGCCCTGAAGTATCGGCAATTAAAGAGAGGTAAATAAGCAAATGGCAAAAGGTAAAGTTAAGTGGTTCAACGACAAGAAGGGGTTCGGCTTCATCATCCCTGAGGACGGTTCCAAGGACCTCTTCGTCCATCACTCTTCCATACTCGGCGAAGGCTTCAAGACCCTGGCGGAGAACCAGGAAGTGGAGTTCGAGACCGAGAATACCGATAAGGGCCCCAAGGCCGTCAACGTGAAGAAGCTGCAGTAAGCTTCTCCTCTCTGAAAAAAGCGCCGGCCCCGCTATGCGGGGCCGGTTCTTTTTCGCCCGGGCGGGGGGTCAGTAGTAGAGGATCTCCCGCTCCGTTATCTCGGGGGGGCCGGAAGAGTCGGGCATGCGCTTGCCGTTGAAGATCGTAACGCGGGTGCGGCGCTCCTCGGTCCAGTTGCCCTTGGCGTCCAGCTTGTGCTCGTAGGTGTATTCGAATTTGGGGTCGGCCTCGTCGGCGTCGTAGACCAGTTCCTTCTCCGGAACGCCCCGGGCGTCGCAGTAGGTCTCGCTGCGGGTCACCGGCTGCTCGCCGGAGTCGTAGTCGGTGCGGACCACGCGCCTGACCGTGCCGTCCTCGCGCAGCTCGGTGACCGTCTTGCGCTGCAGCTGGTTGGTCTCGCCGTAGACGGAATGGGTCTTCGAGGCGGTGGGCTTGTTCCAGGTAAAGGTCTCCCGGCGCAGCTGGCGGCCGTCCATGTCGTTGACCGTCAGCTGCGTGAGGTTGTTGCCCTTGTCGTAGGAGTAGAGGGCCGCGCTCTCGAGGGTCATGAACGGGTCGAAGGAATCCTCCTCGGACACGAAGCCGCGCTTGCCGAAGATGCGGAAGACGCTGCGGATGGGCCTGCGGGCCGACTCCTTGCCTCTAGAGGGGGAATCGTCGTACACGAGGACCATGCTGAAGTCGTTCTTCTTGTTCCTGCGGCAGAACTCGTCCAGCGAGGAGCGCGCCTCCTCGCTGAAGGTGGTGGTGAGCTTCTCCAGATCG
>JAJZOZ010000092.1 GCA_021811405.1 bacterium
GGCTGCTTGACCGGCTTGGGCAGCGGCGCCTCTTTCATCAGGCGGGCGGAATCCGGGCTGAGAACGCTGCCGCCGCCCTTGGGCTCCCGGGCCGGAGCGGCAGGCTTGGAAGGCGCGGGAGCCGGCGCCGCGGAGGCCGGCGGCGGTTCCGTGATCTTGCGGCGGAAAGAGGTCGCCCTTTCGGATACGGTATCCTGTATGGACTCCATCTCCAGGCTGAAGCCGCGCTTCTCCGGCGCCGGCGGCGGCGGTGGTTCCGGCGCCTCGGGCCTGGGCGGCGGCTGCAGGGCCAGCACGGAGCCGCACTTGTCGCAGTAGTTCTTCTCCACAACCACGGAGGCGCCGCACTCGCCGCAGATCTTCTCGAGCTTGGAGCCGCAGTTCATGCAGGTGTCCGTGATGATGTTCGGCTGGCTGCCGCACTTTGGACACTTGACGATAGATGGCTTGGAGCTCATGTATGGGCGCCCGTCGCCCGGCCGCGGGCGGCCGGGACGCGGAGGGCAGCGGCTACTTGGGTTCGAAGAAGAACAGCGGCTGGCCGTATTCCACGGGCTTGCCGTCGGATATCGAGATGATCTTCAGCAGGCCGTCGCCGGGCGCCTGCACGCTCTTGAACTCCTTGCCCACCTCCACGACGCCGAGCTCCTGGCCGGCCTTCATCGAGGAGCCTTCCTTAAGGTGGTTGGTCTTGCCCGGGCGGGCGAAGCGGAATATGCCTATCGAAGGCGAGAGCACGGGCTCCATCGAGGACGCGATGGAGGCGTTGTGCTCCGGGCTGTTGTTCAGCTTCAGCGAGATCTTGTCGTCCCCGCTCCTCCAGGTTATCTCCTCTAGGTCGGTGGATTCCATCCACTTGGTGATCTTGGTAAGGGTCTTCACGTCCATAAATGCACCTCCAGTAAATTTTACAATCCCGCTTCCGAGGGGTCGAAGGCCTGCGGCAGCAGCTTGCCGGCCTTGGTGTAGGTCACTTTCTGCTTCTTGGCCATCGGGAACCAGTCCACGTAGATTATGTCCGCGTCCTTGGGGGCGAATTCTATTATCACCTGCCGGCAGGCGCCGCAGGGCTTGGCGGACTTGGCCGCCACGCAGACCGCCTTGATCTTCTTGTCGCCGTGGCTGACGGCCTTGAAGATGGCCACGCGCTCGGCGCACATCGCCAGCCCGAACGAGGCGTTCTCCACGTTGCAGCCGGTGTAGAGCCGGCCGGAATCGGTCAGCACGGCCGCGCCGACCGGGTAGCGGGAATAGGGGCAGTAGGCCTTCTTCTGCGCCGACTTCGCCGCCTCTATCAGGCGCGGCTTCCAGTTGGCGCGCTCTTTCCTGCCTGCGGTTTTCTTCACCATGTCTTATCCCAGTATCAGCTCGAGCTTTTTATAGGTCTTGGGCGGGAAGTTGTCCCGGTGCGTCAGCAGGGAGTTCTTGGAGAAGGACGGGCAGGCGTTGCGGCAGCCGGCCTTCGCCACCAGCGGCAGCGCCTTCACCAGCAGGCGGCGGATGTTGCCGATGTTCTTATGCATGGTCTCGGAGACCTGGTGCTGGTCCACTTCCTCGCCTTCCTTCCAGCAGTCGTAGTCGGTGACAAGAGAGACGGGGGCGTAGTGGAAGCCGGCCTCGCGGGCCAGCTTGGCCTCGGTGGCCATCGTCATGCCTATGATGTCGTAGCCCATCCTGCGGTGGAACTCGGACTCCGCCTTCGTGGAGAAGCCGGGGCCCTCCATGCAGATATAGGTGCCGCCCTTGTGAGCCTTTATGCCCAGCTTGACGGCCTCCCCGTACATCATGTCGGAGACGCCCATGCAGAACGGTTCGGCCATCGGCACGTGGCCGACAATGCCGCCGCCGAAGAAGGTGGAAGGGCGGCCCTTGGTCCTGTCCACGAACTGGTCGGGGAACACGAAATGGGTGGGGGCGAGCTTCTCCTTCAGCGAGCCCACGGCGCTGGCGGAGAGGATGGTCCTCACGCCTATGGACTTCAGGGCCCACATATTGGCCCGCTGGTTTATCTCACCGGGGAGCAGGTGATGCTTGCGGCCGTGGCGGGGGAGGAAGGCTACCTTTATGCCGGAGATGGAGCCCAGGATGATCTTGTCGGAGGGGTCCCCGAACGGGGTTTTGACCGTTATTTCCCTGAGGATCTTGAGTTCCTGCATGGCGTACAGGCCCGTACCGCCGATCACGCCTATTTCCGCCAGAACTTTGTTAGCCATTAGTTCTCCTGCCTTACGGTCGAAATATGAGAAGTCCTTGACCGGAGGCCTTCCGGGGGCCGTCCCGCCACTATCCCTGTATTTTATAATAAATAAAGCCTTTAAAGCGCGTGAAAAGGGCTAAAAATACTTCCTCAGGGACAGGTAGAAGGAACGGTCGTAGAGGCCGAACTCGGAGGCCGGGCGGGAGGCGAAGCCGCTCAGGCGCGCCCGCGGCCCGTACGGAAGCAGTGCTCCGGTCGAGAGGTAGAGGTTCTCGGCGGCGTTCCACTCGGCGGAGGGCAGGGCGTAAAAGGACCCGTCCCCCAGGTTGACCATCAGGCCGGCCGAAGCCGAGACCAGCGGTGAGAGCTGCGCCCCGGCGCCGCAGGACAGGTAATGCCTGCCCAGCAGGTAGACGTTGGCCTCCCGGTAGGCCGTCCTGGCGGCCAGAGAGGGGTAGTCCGCCGGCTTGTCCTTGCCGGCTTCGTTATAGTGGTACTCAAGCCAGGAGTCCAGGCCGCCCAGCAGAGGGAAGTTGTACTCCGCTCCCGCTGTCAGCCGCAGGAAATCGTCGCCCGGCACGCGGGTCTGGAAGCTGCCGGCCCAGACCTGGGCCGCCTCGGCGCGGAAGGTAGCGCCGCCTATGTCGCGTTCCAGGTCCCCGCCTGCCATCAGGTTGCCGCGGAAGGCCGCGGCTATGGCCGTGAGGTCGCTGCCGCCGAAGGTGTTCCGCGCCCGCAGGAAGGCGGCGCCGTCGGTCCGGGACCAGTCCTTTCCCGGCAGCCAGCCCGCGTCCAGCTCGCCCATCTCGCCCAGCGGGCGCTTCAGCCTGAGGGCGTCCACCCCCCGGCGCTCCTCGGTGTCTATCGTGCCGTAGGGGTAGGGGGCCAGCACGTCCGTCGGGTTAACCGTGCGGCCGGAGCCGAAAGCCAGGGGCTGGCGGCCGGCGTACAGGTCGAACGCGGGCGGAGACCAGGTGATGAAGGCCCGGTCCAGGTTCTGTATAAGGACGGCAGCGGCGGTCTCGCCCCCGGAAGCGGGGGCGAGGATGGGCGCCGGATCGGATACCCTGTAGCCGTAGCCGGCCGCGAGCGGCCTGGCGGCGGCCAGGGCCTTTTCGCGCGAGTCGTAGGCGAGCTCGTAGGCGGCCTCGGCCTTCAGCGGCCCGCCGCCGTCCCAGTAGGCCTTCAGCCGCAACTTGGTCTCGCTGGCGGCGTAGGCTCCGTCAGGCCGGCCCGGCAGGCCGCGCACCGCGGCGGGCGCCGTGGAATAGAGGTACGTTTTCAGAAAGCCCTTCAGCGACAGGTCCGCCGCGGCCGCGGGACTGGCGGCCAGCAGCAGGGCGAAGGCTAGCGGCGGCTTTCTCATTTGTGCTTGAGAGAGTCGGATTCTATATGCCCGTCCTTCAGCGTGATCAGGCGCGTGGATTTGTCCATTATCATCCTGTCGTGGGTGGAGAACAGGAAGGTCATGCCGCGCTTCTCGTTGAGCTCGCGCATCATGTCCATCAGGCCGGCGCCGGTGGCGGAGTCCAGGTTGGCGGTGGGCTCGTCGGCCAGTATGATGTCCGGGCCGGAGACCATCGCGCGCGCTATGGCCACGCGTTGCTGCTGGCCGCCGGAGAGCTGCGACGGGAAGCGGCCCTGCTTGCCGGAGAGGCCCACTTCCTCCAGTATGCGTTTGACCCTGGCGGCCCGCTCCCCGGCGGGCACGCCGCGCAGCAGCATCACGTACTCTATGTTCTCGCCCACGGTCAGCACGGGTATCAGGTTGTAGGCCTGGAAGATGAAGCCTATGTGGTCGCGGCGGAAGTCAGAGAGCTCGGACTGGCTCATCGAGCTTATCTCGCGCCCGGCGAGGCGCACCCTGCCGGAGGAGGTGGCGTCGAGGCCGCTGATGATGTTGAGGAGGGTTGTCTTGCCGGAGCCGCTGGGGCCGGCTATGGCGGTGAACTCGCCGCGGGCGATGGTCAGGTCCACCGGGTGCAGCGCGTGCACCTTCACCTCCCCGCTCTGGTACGTCTTCGTGACCCCTTTAGTCTCTATAACGTTGTCTTTGTCCATAAATTCCACCTATGGCTTAAAATCCGCTTGCCCCGGGCGTGCTCATCGTTCGCTCATAAGCGGGCGCGGCAGGCCTGCAAGTTCGCGGGTCCTGTCGAGGGTTTGCCCCGTCAGGCACGCGGTCGCGCACACCGTGCGCGCCGCTCCTCACTCGGCCCTCGCGCTATGCAAGCTCGGGCCTGCGCGAAGGCCTTCCGTGGCAAAACCCTCGCCACCCGCTCCATCTATTCTCCTGTCGCCGTGGTCGCTTTCAGTGGTCTCGGTGGCGAGGTGTCGCATTTCTTAAGATCTCAATATATTCCTTCGACACTTTTATAAATTGAGAGAGGTCGACGCGGGGAGCGGATAAGCGAAACCGTCGCGGAGGCCGAGGCTTGCGTAAGCGACGAGGCCGAGTGCCGAGGCGCGGCCACGGTGTGGCCGACGCCGTGTTTTGCGTTCCGTCCCCGCGGCGGCCTCACAGGCTCCTCCGCATGGCTTTGACGGGGTTCATGCGCGCGGCGTAGACGGCCGGGTACAGGCTGACGAGCAGCGTGAACACGAAGAGCGCCGCCGGGTAGAGCCAGTACTGCAGCCAGCGGAACATCGGGCGGATGGGCTCGAGCATCGTTATGCCGGCGTAGTCCACGCCGGTGTAGTCCAGGCCTTTGATGCCGACGAGCCGGCAGGCGAGCAGTCCTATGGCCATGCCTAAGGCGGAGCTGATCAGCGCCAGCGCGCCGGCCTCGCTCACTATCATCAGCCCCATGCGCCACGGCCGCGTGCCCAGCGCGCGCAGCACGCCGAACTCGAACATGCGCTCGTAGAGCGACATGAACAGCGTGTTCATGATGCCCAGCGCCACTATGCCTGACAGTATCACCGCCGTGATGAAGATGCCGAAGGCGGACATGCTCTTCGCGGCCGCGAGCTCCGGCACCAGCTCCGGCCAGCCCTTGGCCTCGTTGCCGCCGCCGCCGTACCTGCTCCAGAAGGGAAGGCTCTTGTCCTCGGCCGTCCGGAGGTCCCTGAAGGCCACGGCTATCTCGTGAAACCCGCCGCGCAGGTTCAGCAGCTTCTGCGCCCGGTCCAGCCTGATGAAGGCGAAATTGGAATCCATCGCGCGCGAGCCGGAGCTTATTATGCCGCCCACGCGGAACAGCGCCTGCGCCTTGTCGCCGCCGCCGGCCGCGGCCGCGGTGATGACCACCTTGTCGCCCAACTCCACGCCCAGCGTGTCGGCGAGCTTCGCGCCTATCACCACGGAGTCGCCGTCCTCTTTCAGGAAATCCCCGGACTTCACAGTCCGGTCCAGGCGCGACAGGCCGCGCTCGGCCCCGGGGTCCAGGCCGTAGAGCATGACGGAGCCCGAGTTGGACGGGGAGGCTATCATGGCGAAAGAGACCGCGCGGGGCGCGGCGCGGGCCACCAGCGGGTCGGCGGCCAGCTCCGCGAGCAGGCGCGGGCCGTCGTTTACCTGCAGGTCGGAGTCCGCGGTGTCCAGGAAGCCCTTGCGGTGTATCTGCGCCTGCCCCATGAAGGTGCCGGTGGCGGTGTCGATGAGCCCCTTCAGCATGCCGACGGATATAGCGTCGGTGAAGATAAGCGCGGCCAGGCCCAGCCCTACGGCCAGCGCCGCCAGGAAGGTCCGCCGCTTGTTGCGCAGGTTGTTGCGCCAGGCGAGCTTCAGGTAGAACGTCATCAGCGGCTCCCCAGAGCCTTTATAGGGGTTATGCGCGCCGCCTTCAGGGCGGGGAACACGCCGACTATGAGCGCCGCCGCCAGCACGGTGTAGGCGGGCCGGATGAAGGAGAAGGCCGTGACGGACGAGATCATGCGCGTGAACTTGACGCCGCCGTAGCTTATGGGCTCCGGTATGGGTATGCCGTGGACGGAGAGATAGCGATTGAGCCCCAGCGAGAGCAGCGCGCCGGCGGCCGCGGCGGCCAGCGCCAGCAGCGTGACCTCGGCCATGATCAGGCCGAAGATGAAAGCGGGGCGAGTGCCCAGCGCCTTCAGCACGCCGTACTCGCGGGTGCGCTCCAGCACGGCCATCAGCACCGTGTTAAGCACGCCTACGGCCACTATGCACATGATGATGAAATTGGTGATGTCGCCGCCTTTCTTGTCCAGCAGCATGGCCTGGTAGAACTCCTTCTCGGTGACCTGCCACGGCTCGGTGTCCAGCGCGGGGTCGGCGAGTGCCGCGCCCACCAGCGCCGCGTCCTCCCGGGCCTTGCGGTAGTCGGTGAAGACCAGCGCTATCTCGTGGGCCTTGGCGCCCAGCGCCAGGAACTCGCGGGCCTTGTCTATGTGCACCAGGCACCAGGGCCCCTCGAAGGAGGACTCGGTGGCGGACAGCACGCCGGCCACCCTGAAGTTGTCGTTGGCTATGGAGCCGTCCGCGCCCTGGCCTATCAGCGAGAACTCGTCGCCCGGTTTCAGGTTCAGCGCCGAGGCCAGCCTGGCGCTTATTACCGCGCCGTCGGATAGCCTGTCGGGGATGAACGAGCCCGCGGCCAGCTGCGACTCCAGGCGCATGGCCCTGCGCTCCCGCGCGGGGTCTATCCCCATCACCTGCGCGCCCACGGTCTTTGAGCCCGCGAAGGCCAGCGCCGGGGTGTAGACGCGCGGGGCCCAGGCTTTCACCTCTTTCCGGGCGTCCAGCACGCGGGCGACGCGGTCCAGGCCGGAGATGGAGCGGTACAGCGAGGGCTTGTCCAGGTAGCCTTTGGCATGCACCTGCGCGTGGCCGGTGCGGCTGCGGGTGAACATGTCGATGATGGAACCGTAGGTGCCGTCGGAGAGGGCCAGCGTGGCCGAGAACAGCGTGTAGCCGCCGGCCATCATCAGCCCGGTCAGCAGCGTCCGGCGCCGGTTGCGCAGCAGGTTGCGCAGGGCCATCCGGAAGATCAGCATGGATTTTCCCTGGAGGCGGGTCCTGTCGGGGGACTGGAACGCAAAACCAGCGTCGCGCACACCGTGCGCGCGCTTCCGGCCCTCGGGTTCGGCGCTATGCAAGCCTCGCCCTGCGGGACGGTTTTGCTTATCCAGTTCCCCCGCCACCCGCCGCTATGCGGCTTTGGGTGCATCCGGAAGATCAGCATTATTTAACCTTGACGCGCTGCAGGTTGCGCAGCGAGAAGGTGTCGGCCGGCAGAGCGCCGTCGAATTCCGCCTTGA
This sequence comes from bacterium, assembly GCA_021811405.1. GTDB lineage: Bacteria > Elusimicrobiota > Elusimicrobia > Elusimicrobiales > UBA9959 > UBA9959. Next base: position 7,421 of record JAJZOZ010000092.1, read on the forward strand.
TGTAGCGTATCGTGGTGCTGTGGCCGGGGTTGGAGACCGGCAGCATCTTCATCACCCGCGGCAGGCGGCGGCCGCCCAGCTCGGCTATGTCGGAGAACTCCATCGTGCGCTGCAGGCGGCCCTTCTCGTCGAAGTATTCCTCGCGGCTGGGCAGCAGCGTGTCCTTCGCCACCGTCAGCTCTATGGCGGCCCAGAGCGAGACGGTCTCCTTCTTCGGGGTCAGGCGGATGTAATAGTACGCCGGGTCCGGCTTCGCCGGGGCGAAGAAATCTCCGGTGTAGTCGTCCATCAGCGTACTTTCTTTCACGAGGTCGTCGTTGGTGAAGTCGGAGCCCATCCAGGAGCCCAGCATCATGGACGGCGGGACCTTCATCACCTTGTTTATCTTGGGAAAGTAGTTCCACATCTCGTTGCCCTTGCGCAGCGTGGCCGCGCCGGCGTCGCGGGCCGGGGAATTGATGCGGATGAAGGTCTTGTCGAGGCCTTCCGTCCAGAAATCCATCGACAGGGTGCGCTTCCAGTCCGGCGTGACGACCTCCATCTCGATCTCCGCGTACGAGCGGGAGCTGCGGTAGAGGAGGTCGACCTTCTCGAGCAGGGCTTTCACCTCCGGGGAGGTCTGTGCCCGGTCCGGGGTGCCGGCCGAAGCGGGAAGCTGGCAGGCGGAAGCTAAAAGAAGGCAGAGGGCTAGCCGTCTCATGGTCCACCCATCTTACCAACTATGCCGTAAGCAAATCCAGACTATAGCTAGCAGTCTTGACAAACGACTGCTAGTTATTTATACTATATCTGAAATACCTTAATTCCCGGGCCTTCCGGCCTATAAAACTCCAGCCGCCGGTCCCCGGGACAAGGGAGGGGCCATGAGCATCAGGTTCGACAAGTTCACCATCAAGGCGCAGGAGGCCGTGCAGGCCTCGGAAGCCGAAGCCGAGCGCTTCGGCAACCAGCAGGTGGAGCCGCTGCACCTGCTGCTCGCCCTCCTGTCGCAGGCCGGGGGCCTTATCCCCGACGTGGTCCGCAAGCTGGGCGCGAGCCCCGAGGCCCTGGCCGCCGCCGCCGTGCGCGGCTGCGAGGGCCTGCCAAAGGTCAGCGGCGGCGAGCGCTATCTCTCTTCCGCCTGCAAGAGGGTGCTGGAGGCCGCCCAGAAGGAGATGGGCGTCTTCAAGGACGAGTTCGCCTCCACGGAACATCTGTTCCTGGCCATCTCCGGGGCTGCCGGGGACCCGGCCCAGTCCCTGCTGGCCGCCCAGGGAGTGACGCACGACGGCATACTCAAGGCTTTGCTGGCCGTGCGCGGCAGCCACCGCGTCACCGACCAGGAGCCCGAGGCCAAGTACCAGGCCCTGCAGAAGTACGCGCGCGACCTCACCGACGCGGCCCGCAAGGGCAGGATGGACCCGGTCATCGGCCGCGACGAGGAAGTGCGCCGCGTGATACAGGTGCTGTCTCGCCGCACGAAGAACAACCCGGTGCTGATAGGCGAGCCCGGAGTAGGCAAGACCGCCATCGTGGAGGGCATAGCCCAGCGCATAGCCGCGGGCTCGGTCCCCGAGGGACTCAAGAACAAGCGCCTGGTGGCGCTCGACCTGGGCGCCATGCTCGCAGGAGCCAAGTTCCGCGGAGAGTTCGAGGACAGGCTTAAGGCCGTGCTCAAGGAAATAGAGAAGGCAGAGGGCGGCGTGATCCTGTTCATCGACGAGCTGCATACGCTGGTCGGCGCGGGCGCGGCCGAGGGGGCGATAGACGCCTCCAACATGCTCAAGCCCGCCCTCGCACGCGGCGAGCTGCGCTGCATAGGCGCCACCACGCTCAACGAGTACCAGAAGTATATCGAGAAGGACGCGGCCCTCGAGCGCCGCTTCCAGCAGATCTACGTGGGCGAGCCCGGCCCCGAGGAGACCATAGCCATACTGCGCGGTCTCAAGGAGAAGTACGAGATCCACCACGGCGTGCGCATCAAGGATGCGGCTATCATAGCTGCGGCGCGGCTGTCTCACCGCTACATCACGGACCGCTTCCTGCCGGACAAGGCCATCGACCTCGTGGACGAGGCGGCCTCGGCGCTGCGCATAGAGATAGACTCGATGCCCGCCGAACTGGACCAGCTCGAGCGCAAGGTGCTGCAGCTGGAGGTGGAGCGCCAGGCGCTTAAGAAGGAGAGCGACTCCGTTTCGGAAGAGCGCCTGAAGACGCTGGAGAAGGAGCTGGCCGACCTGAAGGAGCGCGCGAGCGCCCTGAAGCTGCGCTGGAAGAGCGAGAAGGACCTGATCGCCCGCGCGCGCGGCCTGAAGGAGACGATGGAGGCGCTGAACCTGGAGGAGCAGTCGGCCCGGCGCCGCGGCGACCTGGACAAGGCCGCCGAGGTCCAGTACGGCAAGCTGCCGGCGGCCAAGAAGGAGCTGGAGAAGGCCGAGGCCGGGCTGGCCGCGCTGCAGGAGAAGGGCGCTCTGCTTAAGGAGGAAGTGGACGAGGAGGACATCGCGAAGATAGTCTCCAAGTGGACCGGAGTGCCGGTTTCCCGCATGATGGAAGGCGAAATGGCCAAGCTGGTGAGGATGGAGGACAAGCTGCGCGCCCGCGTGGTGGGGCAGGACGAGGCGCTCTCGCTCGTGGCCAACGCCGTCAGGCGCAGCCGCGCCGGCGTGGCCGAAGGCGGCCGGCCGATAGGCAGCTTCATCTTCATGGGCCCTACCGGCGTCGGCAAGACCGAGCTCGCCCGCGCGCTCGCGGAGTTCCTGTTCGACGACGAAAAGGCGCTGACGCGCCTGGACATGTCGGAGTACATGGAGAAGCACGCGGTGGCCCGCCTGATAGGCGCGCCCCCCGGCTACGTGGGCTACGACGAGGGCGGCCAGCTGACCGAGCGGGTGCGCCGGCGCCCGTACTCGGTGGTCCTGTTCGACGAGATAGAGAAGGCCCATCCGGACGTCTTCAACGTGCTGCTGCAGGTGCTGGACGAGGGCCGGCTGACCGACGGCAAGGGCCGCACGGTGGACTTCAAGAACACGATAGTCATCATGACCTCCAACATCGCCTCGCGCATGATCCTGGAGAGCGCCGGCAAGCCGGGCGAGGAGGTCAGGCGCGCGGTGCGCGACGGCCTGCTGGAGCATTTCAGGCCGGAGTTCATCAACCGCGTCGACGAGATAGTGGTCTTCAACGCGCTGGGCGAGGCGGAGATCGCGCGCGTGATAGATATACAGCTCGAGCGCCTGCGGAAAGTGCTCGCAGAGAGGGGGCTGGAGATAGAGCTCGACAAGTCCGCCCGGGACCTGCTGTTCAGGGAGGGCTACGACCCGCAGTACGGCGCGCGGCCGATGAAGCGGGCGCTGCAGCGGCTCGTACAGGACCCGCTGGCCATGAAGCTGCTGGCCGGGGAGGTAAAGCCG
>JAJZOZ010000093.1 GCA_021811405.1 bacterium
CCCCGCCGGGGTAGGCAAATCCACCGTGGGCAAGCTGGTGGCCGGCAGGCTGGGCTACCGCTTCATCAGCACCGGCAAGATGTACCGGGCGCTCGCCTGGAAGGCCCTCGAGCTCGGGCTGGACCTCGAGGACGACGCCGGGCTGGTGCGTCTGGCCGGCTCCGCGGACTGGGCTTTCCCGAGGGGCTCCGGCCCCGAGGCCGACGTCTCCCTGGACGGCCGGGTGCTGCGCCTGGAACTTTCCGAGGAGCGCGTAAGCCGCGCCTCCTCCGCCATCGCCCGTCTCGCCGGCGTGCGCCTTTTCATGAAGGAGATGCAGCGGAAGGCAGGCCTGGGCGGCGGCGTGGTGATGGAAGGCCGCGACATCGGGACCAACGTATTCCCCGACGCGGAGCTGAAGGTCTACCTGGACGCTTCTCCCGAGGCCCGCGCCGAACGCCGCGTAGGCCAGCTCCTGGGCCAGGGGATGCCTGCCGACTACGCGGAGATACTGGACTTCATCCTCAAGCGCGACGCGCAGGATTCCGGCAGGGCCAACAACCCGCTGCGGAAGGCCGACGACGCGCATTACCTCGATTCCACGGCTCTGCCCCGCGAGAAGGTGGTGGAGGAGATCGTCCGCCTTTTCGAGGCGGCCAAGAAGTAAGATGCCGGCCAGACCGCACAGGGACAGGCCGCTGCTGCTCAGGCTGGTCTATTTCACGCTCAGGTCCTTTTTCCGCGTCTTCAGCCGCATAGAGGTCCTCGGCCTGGAGAAGGTCCCGCCGGAAGGCCCGCTCATCATCGCCTGCAATCACCTTTCCAACGCCGATCCGCCGGCCCTGCTGGCTTTCCTCGCTCTGGTGCGCCTGCCCAACATCATCGCCAAGAAGGAACTCTTTTCGATCTGGCCCTTCGGCCGGTTCCTGCGCGACTGGGGGGCCATCCCGGTGGACCGCGCCAGGGAGGGCGGGGACCTGGGCGCGCTGCGCGGCTGCCTCACCGCCCTCAGGCAGGACGGCTGCCTGGTCATCTTCCCGGAGGGGACGCGCGCCAAGGGCCGCAAGCTAAAGCCCAAGCCGGGCGTGGCCCTTATGGCCCATAAGTCCGGCGCCCCCGTGCTGGCCGCGCGCATTTTCAACAGCGAAAACTTCTCAAAATTAGGTAAAATAACCATTAAGTACGGCGCTACGAGGTCCTTCGAGGCTCCGGCCGACGGGGACCTTAAAGCGGCCTATGCCAGATTTTCTGAAGCCGTAATGTCCGATATCTTTTCTATAACAGAGGAGCGGTAGTCCCATGGAAATCAACCCGACCAATCCCGCCAGCGAGCAGGGAGCCCCGGAGAACGGCCCCGCCGAGAAGCCCGAAGAGGAGCTGTCGATGGCCGACCTGCTCAAGTCCGAAGAGCAGGTGGCCCAGAAGGTCAACTCCCGAGACGTGGTCTCCGTGCGCGTGGTGCAGGTGACCGCCGACCTGGTGCTGGTCGACATCGGCGAGAAGAAGGAGGGGGCGATCCCGCTGGCGGATTTCTCCGACGAGAAGGCTCCGGTCCCCGGCGACGAGGTGCAGGCCGTCCTCGACAAGAAGGGCGGCGAGGGCCGCTACACCATGCTCTCCCACCGCCGCGCCCGCGAAAGGGCCGCCTGGGAGATGGTGAAGACGCTCTCAGAGGCCAAGGAGCGCGTGAAAGGCAAGGTCGTGGAGACGGTGAAGGGCGGCTATATCGTGGACATCTCGGGCCTGCGCGCCTTCATGCCGCTGTCCCTGTCGGAGCTCGGCGGAGCCCACCGGCATTACCTGCCGGTCAACGCCAAGATCAAGTTCTACATAACCGACCTCAACGAGAAGGACCGCAAGGTCGTGGTCTCCCGCCGCCAGGTGCTGGAGGAGGACGAGAAGCAGCGGAGGGGAGAGGTGCTCGCCGAGCTCGCGCCCGGCAACGTGGTGCGCGGCGTGGTCTCCAAGGTCACCGAGGACGCGCTGCTGGTCAGGTTCCAGGGCATAGAGGGCTCGGTGAGCGTGGAGGAAGTCGCCTGGAGGAACCCGCAGGAGGCGCTGAAGTCCTACAAGCGCGGCCAGCGGGTGAAGTGCCGGGTCCTTTCCGTGGACCGCGAGAAGGAAAAGATAGCTTTCGGCATGAAGCAGCTGATGCCCAACCCGGTGGACATGCTCAAGCGCCGCTTCGCCCGCTACGCGCGGGTGAAGGCGAAGGTCGTTTCCGTGGCCCCCGAAGGGGCGCTCGCCAAGGTCGGCGAGAACACCGAGGCCTGGATCCCCGCCGAGAACTACGGCGCCGAAGGGGCGCCCAAGGAAGCCCAGGAGCTCGGCGGCCTGGTGGTAGCCATCGACCACGAGAAGTACCGCCTGATCCTTTCCGTGAAGCGCGCCGAGGAGATGGAGGACCGCAAGCGCATGGCGCAATATCTTAAGGGCGCGCCTTCGCTGACGCTGGGGCAGATCCTCCTGGAAAATTCGGAGGACGAAGGTGAGCTATGAGCGCAGCCACGAGAAAACCGCGGCCGCGCTGAAAAATATCCTTCATTCCTACGGGGCGCCGCTGGGCATGCTGCTGTTCATCGTGCTGGCGGCGCTTTATATTACCGTATCCGGGCGCGGCGCTGGGGGGCGCGATTTCCCCAGGCTCGGCGCTCCCGCGCCCGACCAGGCCTCCGCGGAGCTACGGCTGGGCGAGCTGCGCAAGCGCCTCGACGAGAATCCCAGCGACATCCGCGCGCTCGAAGAGTCCGGCCGCCTGAAGTTCCAGCTCGGCCCCTCGCATTACGTGGACGCCATCTCGGACCTGGAGAACGCGCGCTCGTTCGGCCTGGCCGACCCGCGCTCCTTCTACTATCTCGGCGTGATGTACCAGGCCGTGGGCCTTTACGAGTTCTCCGCGCAGGAATACCGCCGTTTCCTGAACAATTATCCCGGGGACGCCGAGGTCAGGATGCTGCTGGCCAAGCTTTATTTCGCCTCGGGGGACTTTCCGGGCGCCGTCAGGGAGTACGAGGCCCTCAAGCGGGACGGCTCCAAGGACCCGGTCCTGTTCGAGAACCTGGCTTTGGCGCTCTGGAAGAGCGGCGGCGACTACGGACCCGTCCTGGCCGAGCTGCGCGCGGCGGGCGGGCAGGGCTCCTTCCTGGCCGACTACGCGGAGGGGCGCATCAGCTACGAGCAGAAGGATTACGCGGCCGCGCTGCCCCGGCTCGCCTCGGCGGCCTCCGGGGAGCCGTCGGCCGGGGCCTTCTCGGACAGCGAATCCCTTTTCTGGATGGCGGGGGACGCGGCCAGCCGGGTGAAGGACCTGGGCGCCGCCGCCCGCTACCTGGGGGAGCTCCTGAAGGTGAACCCTTCCCACGAGGAAGGCAAGAGGCTGCTGGCCAAAGTGGAGAAGGCCGCCGCGGCCGAGGCCAAGGCCGCGGAAAAAGCCGCTGCCGCCGCTGCCAAAGCCGCGGAGAAGGCCGCGAAGGCGGCGGCCAAGACCTCCGCAAAGCGCTGACCGCGCGCGGGCGTGGCTAGATGAGCAAACAGACCCTGCTGAAAGTTTCCGCGGTCCTGCTGATGACGGCCTGCGCCGCCGCGCCGCTGCCCGCCCTGGAACAGAACCAGGTGATCGTCCGCGATTTCGGCTGGAAGATCTATTCCACCGAGCATTTCGACATCCACTACTACTCCGGTTCGGAGCCCTGGGTCCCGTACGCTTCCGGGGTGCTGGAGGCCGCCTACCGCCGGGAATCCGCCGACCTGAACCCCGCCCTTTCCAAGCGCATCCCGTTCTTCCTCTACGGCAGCATCAACGACATGGAGCAGTCGACCATCGCCGACGTTGGGGACGGCGTTGGAGGCCTCACCGAGCCTTTCAAGGACCGGTTCATGGTCTGGTCCGACGGCTCCAAGGGCTGGCTGAAGGACGTCATAGAACACGAGTTCGCCCACGAGGAGGAGTTCAGCGTCCTGATAGACGGCTTCTGGAAAAGCGCGCGCATCCTGAAGACCTACATCTACCCGCTCTGGATGATGGAAGGCATGGCCGAATACGAGACGGGCATGAGCGACTACGCGGTGGAGAAACTCTACGTCAGGGACGCGGTCCTCTCCGGCGGGCTGATCCCCCTTTCCAGGCTCAACCAGTTCTCCCACCTGAAACCGCACCAGGTGACGCTGGCCTACAAGACCGGCGCCCAGGCTATCCGCTTTTTGGCCGAGCAGTACGGCGAGGACAAGCCGCGCAGGATGCTGGAGCTGTTCCGCAGCCGCTACGAGGCCGGCTCGGTGCTGACCCCGCTTATCGGCTGCGACCTGGACGCTTTCGAGAAGAAGTTCAAGGAATACCTGGAGTTCAAGTACCTCGCCGAGGCGCGCGACGAGAAGCTGCAGGAGCCCTGGCGTTACGGCGAGCGCCTGACCCGCGGCAGCGGGAACATCCCGGAGTTCAACATGAGCCCGGCCCCGTCTCCCGGCGGCAGGCGGGTCGCCTACCTCTCCACCAGGCACGGCCACCCGCCGGAGGTGAGGATAAGGGACCTGCGCTCCGGCAAGGAGACGGCGCTGACCGGGCTTTCTGCCGGAGCCGAGAACATACCTTACGGCCGCTTCACCAAGCCGCTGCGCTCGCTGGCCTGGTCCCCGGACGGCCGCTACCTGGCCTTCAGCGGGCAGAAGAACCACCGCGAGTACCTGTACCTTTACGAGCCGGGCGCCGGCAAAGTGCGCCGCGCAACGGTGGACGGGCTGTACGAGCTGCGCCAGCCGGTTTTCTCCCCCGACGGGAAAAAAGTCGCGTTCGTCGGCATGAGCGGGGGCTTCAACGACCTCTACGAGCTGCCAGTGGACCTGCTGGCCGCCGGCGGGGAGATCCCGCTGGCTAAGGCCGCCAGGCTGACGGACAGTCCGCAGGACGAGAGTTCCCCGTCCTATTCCCCCGACGGAACTATATTGGCCTATTCCTGCGAGGTCGACGGCCCGGCCGGCCCGGCGCGCGACCTCTGCCTGCTGCGCCGGGGAGGCAAGCCCGAAGATGTGCATTTCGAGGGGGGCAGCGTCTACGACCCGGTCTTCTCGGACGACGGTTCCATCTACTTCATCTCGGACGCCGGTTACGATTTCGAACTTTACAAGCGCGACTCTGCAGGGGCCGTCTTCCGCATGACGCGCAGCCTCGGGGGCGTCTTCACCCCGGCCGCGGCCGGCGGCAGGATCTTCTTCTCGTCCTTCCGCGGCGGCGGCATGGACCTCTACTCCGGCGCCCCGGAGGATTTCCTCTACGAGCGCCAGGGGCCCGGCGCGCCCGCCGGCGGGGAGTTCTCCGTGACGCCCTCCACCGGTACTTTCAGACCCTATAAGTTCAAGGCGTCCACGGACCTGTTCTTCCCCGCGTTCCTGTTCTCCTCCCCCGGCGGGCTTTTCTGGATGAACTACTGGCAGGCCTCGGACATGCTCGGCCGCCATAACCTGGCGCTGTACCTCAGCTATAATTCCGGGGCGGATTTCCTCAGCCTGCAGGCCAGCTATACTTACAACCGCTGGCGCATGCCGCTGTACCTGCAGACCAGCGTGCTCAACTACAACGGCGTGACTACGGCCGACAACCTGGAGTACGACAAGCGCTATTTCCGCCACGCGGCCGGCACGGCCTGGCCCTTCGACCGCTACAACCGCGTGGAGGCCTTCGCTGTCTTCAAGGACGAGAAGAACGAATACAAGGACATCCTGCTCACGGAGAAGCTGCGCACGCGCGCGCTGCAGGCAGGCTACGTCCGGGATACCGTCGACGGGCTGTACCTGACGGCCGTGCGCGGTTCCAGGACGGAACTGACTTGGCTGACGGCCAGGGAGACGGCCGGCGGCAACCTGAAATACGACGCCTACATGGCGCAGTACCTGAAGTACTTCCCGCTGTCGAAGCGTTCCGCCTTCGTGAACCGCGTGATGGCGGGCCAGAGCACCGGCCGGGACAGGCGGGTCTTCGATTTCGGCGGGCTGGGCGGCGTGCGCGGCTTTTCCAGGTCGTCGGACCTTTACGAGAAGCCGGGCGTCCTGATAGACAACGCGGAACTGCGCTTCCCGCTGGTCAGGGACATGGATTACTACATGTGGTACATGTTCCCGGATTTTTATTTCAAGGGCGTCTACGGCAAGCTCTTCGTTGACTCCGCCTACGGCTGGGACGACGACTCCCAGCTGCGCGGCCTGGGAGTGCGCGACCTGAAAAGCGCGGTGGGCGCCGGGGTCAACGTGCACACCTTCATCCTGCAGGCCTTCCAGATGGTGCTGAGCTTCGACTACGCGGTGCGCACGTCCGACGGCGGCAGGATATTCTATTTCTACCTGGGGCCGCTGTTCTAGGCCCGCGGCCGAACGGGTCCCGCGGGAGGTTTTTTATGCTAGAATTCAAGGATATGAAGAACATGAATAAGATGTCCCTGCTGATACTCTTGTTCGCGGCGCCCGGCCTGCTGCAGGCCCAGGTTCCGTCCAGGCAGACTTCGGAAAAAACGCCGGTCAAGAAGGCCGCGCCCGCCGCGAAGAAAAAGGCCGCCAAGCCCGCCGCAAAGCCCTCCGCCGAGCAGGCGAAGCCGGCCGCCGCCGAGCCGCCCAAGCCTTCCGCCCCGCCGGCCAAGCAGGCGGCGCCGCCCGACCCCTTCGATTCCGCGATGACGGACCTCAGATCCAACGACGCCGCCGCCCGCCGCCAGGCCGCCGAAAAGCTGGGCCAGCTGCGCGACCAGAAGGCCGTCCCGGCGCTGATCAAGGCGCTTTCGGACCAGTCCCCGCTGGTCAGGCAGTCCGCGGCCGATTCCCTGGGCCTGATGACCAGCAGGGAAGCCGCGCCGGCGCTGGCCGACCTCCTCGCCAAGGACGCCGAGGCGTCCGTGCGCCAGCAGGCGGCCATCTCTCTTTCCTATATCATGGACCAGAACACCGGGCCGGCGCTCATAAAGGCGCTGAAGGACCCTACTCAGCCGGTCCGCTACGCGGCCCTGCACACGCTGGGCGTGATACGCTACGCGCCCGCCGAGAAGGAGATCATAGGCATGCTCTCCTCCGAGGACAAGAGCATGCGCCGCGGCGCCATCGCCGCGCTGGGGCAGATGCAGTCCAAGGCCGCCGGCGAGCCGATAGCCGCGCAGCTGGCGGACCAGGACCAGTTCGTAAGGATAGAGGCCATCAAGGCCGTAGGCAACATCGGCTACGCCCCGGCCGCCCCTCAGCTGGTCAAGCTGCTGGACAAGGCCGAGCAGCCCGCTGTCCGGGTGGAAGCCGCGCTCGCGCTGTCCAAAATGGGGATGCCCGACGGGCTGATGACCGCCTATGAATTCATAAAGTCGCCGGAGCTCAGCATCCGGAGCCAGTCGATGAACATCATAGCGGCGGTAGGCGACGCCCGCAGCCTGCAGTTCGTGCAGGAGCTTTATAATACCGAGACGGACCCGGCCAACAAGAGCATGCTGGACTTCACCGTCCAGCGGCTGAAGGCCAGGCTGGCCCAGAAATAGCGGGGAGCGCCTCCCGGCGCGGCCCTAAACGGAGCCGATGGCTAAGAACAAGGCCAAAGCAAAGCGCGCGCAGGCGGAACAGCCCGCGCGCGCCGCTTTTCCGGCGCCTGCCGCGGTTCCCGCGGTAGAGGAAGGGGGGAAAAAGCTTCTCTGGCCCTGGCTGCTGGCCGCGGTCCTCATCGTAGGCGGCTATTCCCTCCTTCATAAAGTCGACCCGTACGGGCGGAACGCCTGGGCGGTGATCTCCCCGCTGCTTATCCTGGCCGGTTACCTGGCCATTATCCCCGCGATACTGCGCACCTTCCGGTAAAAAAGAGCGCGCCGGCCCGGTATTCCGGCCCGGAAGTCTCTTTTTCCCCTGTCCAGGAGGGGGGAAGGGAGTCTTTGCCGGACTTCCGCCGGTCTTATCGGCCATACTTTCCCCTCTTTTCCCTTGAAATCCGCGCCGATAGCCGGCTATTGTGTTCCTTTGGCCTGCGGGCTCAGTTATTTCCCCGTTCCCGCCCACCAGGAGGCCGCCGGCTCCGGGGTGTCCGCGTTATATCGGCCGGTTTTTCTCTCCTCGTGGTATTTTGGCGGGCCCCGTTCCAGGCCTGTCGGCCGCCCTGAACCTGGCCGGAGCCGCTTCTTGGTATTTTGCGGAGCTCCCATTTTCCCGCCTTTTTCAGGCCGCTTTGCCCTTCCTGCGCCTCCTGGTATTTCCAGGGCAGCTTAAAATCAGGCTGTTTTTGGGGGAATTTTCAGGCCCGGCTTGCTGGTATTTTGGGGGAGGGGGCCTCAGGGGGTGCACAGGCGTCCCCATATGGCCCCCTGGTGCCCGGGCCCGCTACGGCCCGTCTGAGGTTATCTCAAAAGTTGGCAACTTTTTACGGATCCGGGTGCAGGGCTGTCCTGGGCTCTTCATGGTATTTTAGAGAAGAGGCGATTTTCAGAAAATCAGCCTCTTTTCCAAAAACGCGTTTTTCAAAATCAGGCAAAAATCCGTGATTTTAGAACTCCCGGGCCGGGTCGGGGACTGCGGCAATGGCGTCACCGGGCTGCTAATTATGAAAATCTATAAATGGTGTTGCATATGTGAAAATTATCTATACAAAATAAGCATAATATTGAAAATGCTAAGTCTGGTTGTTGGTTGGCGGCGCAAAGCGGAGGAGATTGATTAGTTAACATAATATATATTATCGTGAGTTATATCCCGGGGGCGAGTGCGGGGCTGTTTTGGCCCTGTGCCTTGCCGTATTCTGCGTTGTATTCGGGGCTGTTGGCGGGCGGTTCGCCGCCTTCTGGCCGGTATTGCGGACTGCGGCTGTTTCTCCGCTCAGCGCTCCTGCGCGAGCTTTTTGGCTTCCAGCCAGGCTATCTCCAGGCCGCGGTCGGTTATCCGGTAGGTCCGGTTGCGCTTGCTCCCGGAAGCCGTTATCAGCCTGTCCCGGAGGGCCCGGGCAAGCGTCCTGTCCAATCTTTCCGGGGCGTAGCCGGAGGCCTTTATGGCCTTTGATAGGTATATGGCGCTGGTCTCTCTGGACCCGCGCAGGCTGGATCCGGCGGCCAGCAGCAGCAACGCCGTCTCCTGGGCCTTCAGTCCGGGGTGCTTTTCCTTTAATATAAGGAGGCCCTTGAGCTCCGCGGTCAGCGAGCCCCAGTCCGGGGTCCCGGTTCCCTGGGGCTTGGCCGGGGCCGGCATCCCGCCTTCCGCCGCTTCCGGGAAGGCTGCTATGCGGCCCAGGAAGCCTTCTTTTTCGCTCCGGATGAAGTCCGCGGGGCCTTCCGCCTCGAATTCCGCTCCCGAGGGGTGCTTGATGCGCAGTTTGTAGTTCATGGGGGGTCGGTCCCTGTCTGTTTTTGGGGTGGGGCGCGTTCGTCCTGCTTCTATATGTCAATAGCCTAGCATATGAATTATTATATGTCAATATATGCCAATCATATGTCAATGATATGTCAACAAATGTTGATAACATGTAGACGGAGCCCTGCCCTGTTCCCGGGGCCTGAACTTTCGGCTCCCGGGGGGGCGGCTATGGGGCCGCTATGGGATAGGCCCCATTCGGCCCGTTTCTGGCGGGGGGAAGGAGGGGAGGGGCGGGCTCTTCCCCCCACTTTAATGCCGCCGCCGCGTTATCCGTCCGGATCTCCCTACCCCCCCCTCTGTCCGCTCCCCCCGCCCCGCCGGCCCGGCGGGGCCCGGCCGGCGGCACTGGCGATTTGGCCGGAAGACGGGCCAGGGCTCCGTCTGGTTCCCCCCGGGACATGAAAAAGCCGGCCTTGCGGGCCGGCTTCGCGCGTGGTTGTTAAGTCTTCAGAATTTGGCCGAGACCGCCCCGTAGACCAGCTTGGAGGTCTTGGCGTCCGGGTACAGGCCTAGCGGCGTCAGGACCGCGTACAGGGCCGTCAGGCGCAGGTTTTCGCCCATCGGGTAGGCGGCTTTCAGGTCCCACTCGCTGGCTATCTGCAGCGAGCCGTCGGCGGCGTTCTTCGAAGCCCGGAATTTGTACAGGTCGGCGGAAAGCGTCAGCTTCTTGTAAGGCAGGTCCGCGCCTATGTTTATGATATTGATGCCGGAGACGCCGTAGGGCAGGCCGTTGAGCGTGGAAGAGGTCTTGGCCATGTCGTAGAGGCTGGCGCCGGCTATGGCGCCGTAGCCGCTGCGCTCCAGGCCGCTGAACTTGCGGCCGAAGGAAGGGAAGAAGGCCTTGTCGGTATTCGAGCCCGTGCCGGGATTGCCGGAGGAGCGCCCGTAGGCCAGGCGGAGCCTGGAAGGGCCGAAGAAGGCGACGTCCTGGTTCCAGGCGCCTTTCAGCATGAAGGCGTGGGCCTCGTATTTCCCGGAGCCGCCGCCCGCGAGCTTGGCCGTGCCGCGCTGGATGACGGCTTCCCCGTCGAAAGTGAGCTGGCTCTGCGTAAGGAAGTAGCGGATGCCGGTGAACTTCTTCGTCCTGGAAACTGAGTTGAAGAGGATGTCCTGGCCCGCGCCGCCGTCCTTCTCCCAGAAGTGGTATACCTGCCACAGGCCCTCGGCGGAAGGATAGTAAGCCGCCCCGCCGAGGATCGTGAAGTAGCGGCCGGCCGTGAAGGGCCGGAACGCGAACACGTCCGCCTTTATCCGGCGGAAGAAGTTCTCCGCCTCGAGGAGGCCGCCGGGCAGGCCCAGGTCGTCGCCGGAAAGGGTTATGCCCTGGCCCAGCGTGAAGTCCTGGCGGCCGAACGTCGCGGTGACGTTGGGCTTTACGAACTTGTAGATCTTCACGTAGGCGTTGC
>JAJZOZ010000094.1 GCA_021811405.1 bacterium
GCGAAGAGGAAGCGGAGCGCCGCTTTGCGCGCCTGGAGGCTCATTTCCCTCCTAGCAGCTTCTCGAACTCGTCCGGGTCGTAGCCCTGGACGCAGGACCCGCCGATGCGGACGAAAGGGAAGGAGGCCGAGCAGCCGGCTTCCTTCATCTCCTTCTTCATCTCGGCCTGCCTCTTCTCGTCCTGCTTGTCGTAGTCGACGGCTTCGAACGGCACGTTCTTGTCCTCGAAGAACTTCTTCGTCTTCCTGCACCACAGGCAGGTGCTGAGCGCGTAGATCGTGACTTTTTTCATGGCAACCTCAGTTGGACGCGGCCGCCTTTGACCGCGGCGGGGTAGGTGCGAAGCGAGATCTCCGGCGCGTCCAGGAATTTCCCGTCCCGCACGTCGAAGCGCCAGTCGTGGCACGGGCAGCGCAGCGTGTAGCCGTCGAGGCTGCCGGAGGAGAGCGGGCAGCCCATGTGCGCGCAGCGGTTCTCCAGCGCGAACACCTCGGCGCCGCGGCGCAGCAGCAGCACCGGCAGCCCCAGCGGGTAGAAGGCCCGCGGCTTGCCGTCGGGCAGGCTCTCGAGCCCGCAGATGTCCACCGCTTCGTTCATTTTCCAATTATATAAAACCTTCCCGGGAAGCAGAGGAAAAAAATACTTTTTAAAAATTAAATTTCCTATTGCATTTTGAAATTTCATGATATACAATCAATTCACGCGCTGATGAGCGCAAGGAGATAAAATGCCTAAAGCGAAAAAGAAGGTTGCCAAGAAGGTCGCCAAGAAAAAGACGGCGAAGAAGTCCGTGAAGAAAGCGAAGAAAGCGAAGAAAAAGTAGATCGCTCGCTTCGGAAACAAGGCGGCGCCTGGACCGGATGGTCCTCGGCGCCGCCTCTGCTTTCGGCGGAGAGGCGCGTTCATATTTTTGTTATCATAGCCTGGCGGGGGCCGGGAGGAGGGGCCCGCAATCCGAGATGGCATCCAACTTCTTCATCGTCAACCCGGCGGCCGGGCACGGCAGGGCCCTGGGCTTCTGGAACGCCCTTCGCGGGCGGGCGCTGCGGCTGGCTCCCGGTTCGGGGTTCGCCGTCACGGACCGCCCCGGCGGCGCCGCGGCGCTGGCCGAGGAGGCCGTGCGCGCCGGCGCGGAGAAGGTGATAGCGGTGGGCGGCGACGGCACGCTGCGCGAGGCGCTGGAAGGAATGATGGCGGCGCCGGAGAACCTGCGGCGGCGCTCTGCGCTGGGGGCTTTTCCGGCCGGCTCCGGCTGCGACCTGGCCAGGCATCTGGGCTGCCCCCGGGACCCCGAAGGCCTGCTGGGCATGCTGGCGCGCGGCCGGTCCAGGCCGATAGACGCCGGCCGCGCGGACTTCACCGGGGAGGACGGCTCGCCGGCAACGAGGCATTTCATCAATATCGCCGCCTTCGGGCTGGCCGGGGACGTCGCGCGGCACATAAAGGGGATGGGCAAACCGTTCGGCGGCACCGTTTCCTACGCGGTGTCCTCCCTTCTTTCCATACTCGGCGCCCGGGCCCGGGCGATAGAGCTGCGGGCCGACGGCAGGGAGATCAAGGGCCGCTTCCACCTGGGCGTGCTGGCCAACACTTCCTCCATGGGCGGAGGCATGCTGGTGGCCCCGGGAGCGCGTGACGACGACGGGCTGATGGACCTCGTGCTGGTGGCGGATATGAGCAGGCCGGCCCTGATAGGCAAGTTCCCCCTCATATATAAAGGAAAGCATATCGGCTCTCCCGGGGTCTCGCGTATAAGCCTGCGCAGGCTGGAGGCCTACTCGGAGGAGCCCGTTTACCTGAATATAGACGGCGAGGCGGAGGGGATGCTGCCGGCGGTCTTCGAGACGCTGCCGCGCGCGGTCAACGTCCTTTTCCCCTGAGCCGGCGGTTTATGCCCGGCTCCCAAATGTGCTAGAATCTCTTATCGCGCGGGTGGTTAGCTCAGCGGTAGAGCGCTGTCCTCACACGACAGATGTCACAGGTTCAAATCCTGTACCACCCACCAGATTTAAAGGAAGGTTGCCGCCCCCCGGGCGGCAATTTCATTCCGGGGCGGGGGATTATGGAGATCTTCGACAAGCTTTTTTCCTTCCTGGCATACGCGTTCGGTCTTTTCCTCCACCTGGACAAGACCCTCGGCGCCGTTATACAGGACTACGGCGCCTGGACCTACCTGATACTCTTCCTGATAATCTTCTGCGAGACCGGCCTGGTGGTCACCCCGATACTGCCGGGAGACTCCCTGCTGTTCGCCGTGGGCACCTTCGCCGCGCTGCAGTACCTGGACATCCACAAGATCTGGCCGCTGCTGGCCTTCGCCGCGATACTGGGCGATAACGTGAACTATGCGGTTGGCAATTATATCGGTCCCAAGGTCTTCCACTATGAGAACTCGCGCATCTTCAAAAAAGAATACCTGCAGAAGACGCATAACTTCTACGAGAGGTACGGCGGGAAGGCCATCATCCTCTGCAAGTACGTGCCTATAGTGCGCACGTTCGCTCCTTTCGTGGCCGGCGTCGGGGCTATGACCTATCCCCGTTTCCTGATGTTCAACGTGATAGGCGGCTTCAGCTGGGTCACGATAGTGACCTTCGCCGGCTACTTCTTCGGCAACATCCCGGCCGTCAGGAAGAACTTCACCGTCGTCATACTGGTCATCATCTTCATATCGATTCTGCCGGCTGTAGTCGAGTACGTAAGGCACAAACGGGCCGCCAGGCCCGGTCCGGCCTTGTAAGAAAACGGGGGGCGCCGCGTAATAACGTACGGAGGCGGCGCTTGGCATGGTCTTCGAGGAACTCTACGACAGGTATTTCCGGCGGATCTACAACTACGTCCGCTACCGCGTGCTGGCGCGCGACGCGGCCGACGACATAGTCTCGGCCGTGTTCGAGAAGGTGCTGGACGGGTTCGGCGACTTCGACCAGGCGAGGCCGGTGGAGCCGTGGCTGTTCGCGATAGCCCGCAACACCCTCAACGACCATTACCGCCGCGGCAGGGTGCGGGGCTCGCTATCCACCAGCGGCTTCGAGGAGGTCATACCCTCCGGAGAGTCGGTGGAGCGCGGGGCGGAAGCGCGCGAGGAGAACGCCAGGCTGCTGGCGGCGATGGCGGGGCTCTCGGAGAACGAGCGGGAGCTCATAGCGATGAGGTACGCGCTGGACCTCAGCACCCGCGAGATGTCGGCGCATACCGGCCTGAGCGAGAGCAACGTGGGCGTGACCCTGTTCAGGGCTATAAAGAAATTGCGGGACCGGCTGGGGCCGGAGGGCAAATGAAAGAGGATATCGGAGGGGAGTTTGCCGGGCTCGAGGCCCGCCTGCGCGGCGCGGAACTGGATTCGGACAGCCGCGTGCGCTACGCGCTGAAGGCCCGGCTGCTGGCGAAGTCCCTCCGGCCGGAGCGCCGCGTGCCGTTCTTCGCCTGGCTGGTGCCGGCCTTCGCGGCCGCGGCGGCGCTGCTGCTGCTCTGGCCGCGCGGCGGGCGCGCTGTCCCTGCCTCGCTGGCGGCCGCTCCCGGCTATGAGCTGGCGGACGACGGCTACGCCGAGTGCGGGCGGCGCGGCCTGGGCGACACCTCGGCGCGGTCGAGGTTCTGAGGAGGCTTTATGGGCAAGAAAATACTTTTAGGTTTCGCAGTGTTCCTGGCGGCCTTCGCGGTCTATTACCGCGCCGGCGGGATCAAGGACAATACCGACCTGCCTTTCGCGGACGACGCGGCCGTGAAGGGCAAATGGCGCTCGGTAGACTTCGTGAAGTCTCCCGAGCTGTTCAAGCCCGGCGTTAAGACCTGGAAGCCGGACCTGTTCCTGAAGGGCCTCACCTTCCTCGACGGCGGCAAGATGTTCGAGGCCTGGCTGAACTGGACCAACGGCTACGTGATCAACAAGGAGGACGGGACGGCCGCGACCTACGCCATCCGCGAGATCGGCGGCAGGCAGTACCTGTTCTTCCAGTGGAAGACCCCGGAATACACTATCTTCCGCAAGCCGCCGTGGTACTACGTGCTGGAGCGGGGCGCCTATACCGGCGACGGTTCGGATATCCTTAAGGACGACATCAAGCTGCCTTTCGTGGACGACCCCGCCGTGACCGGGACCTGGACCTCGGTGGACTTCGTGCGGGAGCCGGGGGATTTCAGGGCCGGCCGCCGCGACTGGAAGGGCGACCTGTTCCTCAAGGAGCTGGTCTTCCTGCCCGGCGGGAAATGCCCGAACGGCTGGCTGACCTGGACGAAGGGCGTGGTCATGCACCACGGCAATTCCACCGCCAGCAAGTACGAGATAAAGAAGCTCGACGGCGCCGAGTACATGTTCTTCGAGTGGAAGAGCGGCGACTACACGATACGCCACCGCAAGCCGCTGTACTACGTGCTGCGCAAGACCTCGCAGCTGCGCGCCGACAACATCGACCTGCCTTTCGCCGACGACCCGCGCGTGGTCGGGAAATGGGCCAGCGTGGACTTCGTCGAGGACCCCGACCAGTTCAACCCGGCGAACCGGGTCTGGAACGGCGAGCTCTACCTGAAAGAGCTGGTCTTCCTGCCCGGCGGCAAGTCCGACAAGCCCTGGTGGACCTGGACGAAGGGCGTCGTGATGCACCGCGGCGACCATACCGCCAGCAAGTACGAGATAAAGAAGATAGACGGCGCGGATTACATGTTCTTCGAATGGAAGAGCGGCGACTACGTCTTCCGCGGCGCCAAGCCGTTCTATTACGTCCTCAAGAGGAAATGACCCTCCCGCATTCGGAGAGAGGCCCCCGGAAGGGGGCTTCTTTTTTGTGTAAGAAAAACGGGGGCAGCGCGTATTAACTTGCGAGAAGCAAAAAACGGTGGGTACGGAGGCCATATGAAGATCGCGATCGCGGCGTTGGCGGCGGTTCTGGCGGCGGGGGGAGCTTTTGCGGCCCCGGAAGAGATACGGATAAATACCGCGGAAGTGAACGGGCGGCTGGTGGACGACTTCTCCGGCCTGTCCTTCGTGAACGACCCGGCGGTGCTGGGGAAGTGGGTCAGCGTGGACTTCGTGAGCGAGCCCGAGCAGTTCGTGCCGGGCGTCAGGCGGTTCCTCGGAGACCTCTACCTGGAGGGGCTGACGTTCCTGCCCGGAGGCAGGATGCCGCAGCCCTGGTTCGGCTGGACTAAGGGCGTGGTGATGCACCTGGGCGGCGACCATACCGCTTCCCGCTACGCCATAAAGGAGCTGAACGGCGGCCTGTACATGTTCTTCGAATGGAAGAGCGGGGACTACATCATCAGGCACAAGAAGCCGAAATACTACGTGCTGAAGAAAGCCGAGCCCGGCCCCGGCGGCGGCCCGGGAACCTCCCTGGAGAGGGCGGAAGTGAGGTAGCCCCGCCCGGCCGGCGGCCCCCGGGGCCCCCGGGGGCCGCTCTTTCGTGTTGAGCGGCGCCGCCGGCTTATGCTAGAATCTATACGAACGAACGCTCGTTCATATATGTCGGAAGCCGCTGCCGCCGTTAAAAAGAAAGCCGCCGGGGACAACCGTTCCCGCATCCTCGCCGCCGCGGCGCGGCTGTTCACGCGGCAGGGCTTTCACGGCACCTCCACGCGCGACATCGCGGCCGAGGCGGGCGTCTCCCTGGGCAACATCTACAACTATTTCGGCACGAAGGAGGAGATCTTCGTCTCGCTGCTGCGCAGGTACGAGGCGGAGTATTTCACCCGGGGCCAGCCGCTCATCAGGGCCATGTCGAGCACGGCCTTCCCGGACAACATCGAGGCGCTGGGGTTCGCCTCCCGGGAGACCGTGGAGAAGTTCTCGGACTACATCCTCCTTATATACGTGGACGTGGTCGAGTTCGGGGCTAAGCACGTCAACGGCATGTTCGGCCGGATGCGCCAGGGCTACGCGGCCGCGCTGAAGGCGGGCCCGGCCGGCAAGGCCCGCGTCGCGCGCGACATAGACCCGGCCGGCGCGCTGATGATGGTGACCTGGAACTATTTCAACTACTTCATCATGGAGAAACTCTTCAAGGTGAGGGGGCATTACGGCCTGGCCGACGAGCAGGCCGTGAAGCTGTTCGCCAGGGTGTTCAAGAGGGGGATACTGGCATGACGGCCATTTTGGAAAGAACGACCTCCGCTGAAAAGAGCGGATACGCGGGAAAGCTGATCACGGCGGAAGAGGCGGCTTCGAAGATAAAGAGCGGCGACGACGTGGTGGTGGCGCAGTGCGCCTCTGAGCCGCAGGGCTGCATGGCGGCCTTCCATACCGCGGCGCCCCGGGTGGCGGACGTGCGCGTGTTCTCGGTGCTGACGCTCAAGCCTTACGACTTCTACATGAAGCCGGAGATGAAGGGGCATTTCGAGCTGGCCAGCTGGTTCCACGCTCCCGGCTCCAGGAAGGCGCTGGCCGCGGGCGCCGGCACCGTCACCTACGTGCCCAATATGCTGCACCGCGCGGCCACCGACCGCATCCAGGTCCGCAAGCCGGACGTCTTCTTCGGCACCTGCACCCCGCCGGACGCCAAGGGCTTCGTCTCGCTGTCGCTCGGAATAACCTACGAGAAGGACGTCATCGAGGCGGCCGATACCGTCATCCTCGAGATAAACCGCAACCTGCCGCGCACCTTCGGCGACACGCACCTCCACGTCAGCGACGTGGACTGGTTCGTCGAGCACGACCAGGAAGTGCCGACCCTGCCGTCCCCCGTCCCGGACGCCGTGGAGAAGACCATCGGGAATTACATCTCCGAGCTGGTGGAGGACGGCTCCACGATACAGCTGGGCATAGGCGGGATCCCCAACGCCTGCGCGCTGGCGCTCAAGGGCAAGAAGGACCTGGGCGTGCACACCGAGATGATGGTGGACAGCATGATGGAGCTCTACGAGGCCGGCGTGATCACCAACAAGCGCAAGAGCCTGCTGAAGGATAAATTCGTATGCACCTTCGCGATGGGTTCCCGGAAGCTCTATGACTGGCTGCACGACAACCCGGCGGTGGAGTTCCGCCGCGGCAGCTGGGTGAACGACCCCGCGGTGATACGCCGGAACTCGCGCATGGTCTCGATCAATACCTGCCTGACCGTGGACCTGACCGGCCAGGTGGCCAGCGAATCCATAGGCCACGTGCAGTATTCCGGCACCGGCGGCCAGACGGACACCGCGGTCGGCGCCAAGGAGGCCTACGACGGCCTCGGGAAGTCGATAATCGCCTGCCGTTCCACGGCGAAGGGAGGGACCGTGTCGGCCATAGTGCCGGCGCTGGCGGAGGGGACCGCCGTCACTCTGCACCGCGCCAATACCGACAATATCGTCACAGAGTTCGGCACAGCGCGGCTGCGCGGCCGCACCGTGCGGGAGAGAGCGAACGCGCTGATAGGCGTGGCCCACCCGGATTTCAGGGCGGAGCTCAGGCGCCGCGCGGGGCAGCTGGGCTATATCTAGATCTGTTATACATGAACTCGGGAGGGAAAATGAAAGAAGCGTACATCATAGACGGAGTGAGGACCGCGATAGGGAGTTTCGGCGGCGCGCTGTCCGGCTTCAGCTCGGTGGAGCTGGGGAAGGCGGCCGTAACGGCCCTGCTGGAGAGGACCAAGGTCCCCGCGGCCGAGATAGACGAAGTGCTGATCGGCAGCATCTACCAGGCGGGACTGGGGCAGGGCCCGGCCAGGCAGATAGCCGTAGGCGCCGGGATACCGGTGGAGAAGACGGCCGTGACGCTGAACATGCTCTGCGGCTCGGGCCTGCGCACCGTGGCGATGGCGGCGCAGCAGATAGCCTGCGGCGACGCGGAGATGATAATAGCCGGCGGCGCCGAGAGCATGACCAACGCGCCGTACCTGCTGAAGAAAGCCAGGAACGGCTATAAGATGGGGAACGGCGAGCTGATCGACTCGATGATAGGCGACGGGCTCTGGGACATCTTCAATAACTACCACATGGGTATGACGGCCGAGAACCTGGCAACCAAATACGGTCTGAGCCGCGAGGAGCAGGACAAGTTCGCCGCGGAGTCCCAGAACAAGGCCGAGAAGGCCCTGAACGAGAACCGCTTCAAGGACGAGATAGCGCCGATAGCCATACCGCAGCGCAAGGGCGAGATAGTGGTCTTCGAGCGCGACGAGTACCCGAAGGCCGGCGTCACCCCGGCCGCGCTGGCCAAGCTGCGCCCGGCCTTCAAGAAGGACGGCACCGTCACGGCAGGCAACGCCTCCGGCATCAACGACGGCGCGGCCTGCGTGCTGGTGGCTTCCGCCGAGGCCGTGAGGAAGCATAACCTCAAGCCGATGGCGAAGATCGTCTCCTACGCCTGGGCGGGCGTGGACCCGTCCATCATGGGCATAGGCCCGGCCGAGGCCGTACGCAAGGCGCTGAAGAAGGCCGGCTGGGAGCTGAAGGACGTAGAGCTTATAGAAGCCAACGAGGCCTTCGCCGCCCAGGCGCTATCGGTGGCCAAGGAGCTCGGCTTCAACAACGGCATCGTCAACGTCAACGGCGGCGCGATAGCGCTCGGGCACCCGGTGGGCGCCTCCGGCGCGCGCGTGCTGGTGACGCTGCTGCACGAGATGAAGAAGCGCGGCGCTAAGAAGGGTCTCGCGACCCTCTGCATAGGCGGCGGCATGGGCATAGCGATGTGCGTCGAACGGCAGTAGACCGTACGGCGGCCGGAGAAAAGCCCGGGGGAGGCCCCGGGCTTTTTTTGTTCCCGCTGCCGGCAGGGCAATTTACAATATAACTAATGCTCTCCTTAATCCGGCGCCGGATCTGAGCGCGCCGCGGCGGAGAGCGCGCCGCGTTAGTGGAGAGTCAGGGATCAGACCCCGGGCTCTCCGCTTTATCTTCCCGCCTCCGCGCGGAGGCGGTCTGACCGGCACTGCCGTCATTTCCCGCGCTGAGAAAGTGCAATGACGGGGCATGCATAAAACAATCTCCGGTCTGACCGGCAGGGCTACCGGGGATGTTTAGTATCTCCTAAACTACTATACATGAAGACCCCGCGCATGAGCCAGGCCGAGAAGCTGGCAAAAACACTGAAGCATATCTCCCACCCGCTGAGACTGCTGATGATCTGCATGCTCTCCGAGGGAGAGAAGAGCGCCGGCGATATCGTCGCCCGGCTGGGCACCACCAAGGGGAACATCTCCCAGCACCTGCGCATCCTGTCCGATAACGGGGTCATATCCCACAGGAAGGACGCCAACAGGGTGATATACCGCATAGTGGACGCGAAGATAGCGAAGCTCCTCGAAGCCATGCGGAGCCTGTATTGCCCCGGGGGCCGATAGCCGGGAGCCCGGCACCGCCGATCTAGGATGATATTAAGGAGGCAGTAAATGAAACCAACTGTAAGACTTCTCGGAACGGCTGCGGCCATGATGTGGCTTGCTGCGGCGGGTTACGCCACTAACGGCGACAACCTGATAGGCGTCGGCCCCGCATCGCGGGCGATGGGCGGGACCGGTATAGCCGCCCCGCAGGACGCTATCAGCGCTATCTTCTCCAACCCGGCGGCGCTCTCCCAGATGGAGGGCTCCCAGTTCAACTTCGCCGGCACCGACTTCAGCCCCGCCGTAAAGGCCACCGTGCTCGCCCCTTCCGGCGGCGGCATGCCCGGCAACTGGAAGGCGACCAGCCAGGACGCCGTGTACGCCGTGCCGGCTATAGGCGTGGCCACTCCCATGAACGGAAATATGAACTTCGGCATCGCCGCCTACGGCGTATCCGGCATGGGCGTGGACTACCGCAACAAGGACCCGATGAAGACCAATACCAAGGTCTCCGTGATGAAGTTCGTCCCGGCCGTGTCCTATAAGAGCGGGGCATTCTCCTACGGGCTCGGCATGGACATAGACTACCAGGCCGCGGACTTCGGCTCGGGCCTATCCCATAACTACGCCGTGGGCGCGCGACTCGGCGCCGGCTACGACGCCGGGGCCTGGAACTTCGGCGCCGTCTACGTCAGCCCCCAGAGCGTGGAGCATAAGCGCATCTACGACTTCGACGGGACCGGCGCCGGCGGGGCCTTCAACGGCTTCGACACGCTCAAGCTGGAGAACCCGGCCCAGTACGGCTTCGGCGCGTCCTATAAAGGCGTCGATAAGTGGCTGTTCTCCGCTGACTTGAAGTACATAGACTGGGCCAACGCCGAGGGCTACAAGGACTTCGACTGGAGGGCGCAGACCGTGTTCGGCCTGGGCGTCCAGAACAAGGCCACCGAAAAGCTGACGCTGCGCGCCGGCTGGAACTACGGGAAGAACCCGGTGAAGAAGCACTCCGCCTTCAACGCGATGAGCGGCATGACCAGCGTGCAGGGCAAGAACATGAGTACGTTCGGCTACGAATATTTCAGGATAATAGGCTTCCCCGGCATAGTGGAGAACCACCTGAGCGTGGGCTGCGGGTACGAGTTCTCGCCGAAGTTCGCGCTGAACCTGGGTTATACCCGGGCCTTCGCCAAGACCATCAGCGAGACCGACAGCTCCGGCTCCATCACCCTCAAGTCCGAGCTGTCCGAGGACGCCATAGATCTGGGTCTGAACTTCAGGTTCTAAGGGAAAGAAGGATAGGGTGAGGGGAGGGGGCGGCTCAGGCCGCCCCCTCCGTTTTGCGGAATTCTTGACAAAAAACAATCCGCGGATTGACCGGCGCGGGTTCCGGAGTATTTTAGTATTTCCTAAAATACTTACATGAAACCACCGCGCCACGCCGAAGCCGGAAGGCTCGCGAAGACCCT
>JAJZOZ010000095.1 GCA_021811405.1 bacterium
GTCCTGCCGGTCCTGGGTTCCGGCAGCTGCGCTGAGCCTCTTTCTGGAGAGGTGGCCGAGTGGTTGAAGGCACCGGTTTGCTAAACCGGCATACGTGTGTAAACGCGTATCAAGGGTTCGAATCCCTTCCTCTCCGTACTTTACCGCTCAGCGCCGTCGAAAGGGCCGCGCGCCCTGAGGAGCGGGGGTGGACCTTCACGGTTTTTCCGAAGAGATACTGCGCCTGAAAAGCCGGCGCGCCGCCGTATTCCTGGCCGCGGCCGCCGCCATACTCGCCGGCGGGCTCGCCTATCACCAGTATTTCCTGCACGCCATAAAAAGCGACGCCGCCGACCTCCTCTCTTCCATCAGGGATTTCAAGACGGAGCAGATCCTGTTCTGGCGCATGGACCGCCTGCGCGACACCGAGTCCCTGGTCGACAGCCCCGTGCTCTCGAAGGTGCTGGACCGTCTTTCCTCGGACCCGCGCGACCAGGTCACGAAGAGCCTGTTGGCCGCGCGCCTGCGCAGCTACCTGAAGTACAACCAGTACTGCTATGCCGTCCTGGCCCGGCCCGACGGGAGGATAGTGCTCGCCGTGGGGGACTCCCCCAAGTCGCTCTCTCCGGAGACCTCGGAGCTGATACGCGCCGCGCTGCGCTCCGGCCGGCCGGAAATGGGGGACCTTTACACCGGGTGGAACGGGAAGGCGCACCTCGAGATAGCCGCCCGGGCCTCGGCCGCGGCGGGGCAGCTGGTACTCCTGCTTGGCATAGAGCCCAAGGACTATCTCTACCCGATGATAAACCGTTGGCCTACGGCCAGCGCCACCGGCGAGACGACGCTGGGCCGCAGGGAAGGGGAATACGCCGTGGCCCTCAACGAGTTCCGGCACCTGCCCGGCTCCGCGCTGAGCCTGCGCCGCCCGCTTTCGACCGAAGGTCTGCCGGTCGCCATGGCCCTGCGGGGAAAGACCGGGACCTTCTTCGCCACCGACTACCGCGGCAAGAAGGTGTTGGCCTCCATGGGCATGGTCGGAGACACCGGCTGGGCGATAGTGGTCAAGATGGACTGGTCCGAGATCATGCAGGGATCGGGCCGGGCTTCCGCCCTGATACTCATCTTCACCTTCTTCCTGATCCTGGCGGCCGGGGCCCTGGCCTATTTCCAGTTCCGCCTGCAGGCGGAACGGTATTCCAAAACTCTCGGGGGAATAGAGTCGGAGAAGGAGCGGTACCGGCTGAGCTTCGAGGCCCTCGCTGACAACGCCAACGACATGATCCTGCTCGCGGACCCGGAAAAGCGCTCGCTGCTGATGGCCAACAAAAAGGCCTGCGAGACGTACGGCTATACCCACGAGGAAATGCTGAAACTGCGCCCCGAGAACCTGATCCCTCCCGAGGATATACCCCGGTTCGACCGCAGGTTCAGGGAAATAGCCGCGGGCAGGGGGGAGGTCTACGAGGTGACCCACCTGCGCAAGAACGGCGAGCGCTTCCCCATAGAGGTCAGCGCCTCCGGGGTCATCCAGGGCGGCAGGAGACTCGTCTATTTCATCTGCAGGGATATCAGCGAGCGCAAGGCGGCCCAGTTGAGGCTGGAAAAGACCCAGGCGGACCTGCTCAAGAACCTGCGCCTTTTCAGCATCCTCGCCAGCGTCAACAGGGCCGCCGCCCGCATCAAGGAGCGGGGCGAGCTGCTGCGCCAACTCTGCACCACGGTGGCCGAGGCTGGCGGCTACGAATTGGCCTGGATCGGGATACCCGACGAGTATACCGGCAAGCTCCTGCCAGCCTACCGGGCGGGCAGGGGGGCCGCTTACGTGCAGGGCCTGACGGTGAAGTTCAAGGACGGAGCCGGAGGAGAAGGCCCCTCGGGCCTCGCGGCCAGAACGGGGGAGATCACGGTCTGCGCCGACATAGCGACCGACCCGCGGATGGGACCCTGGCGGGATAAGGCCCTGGCCGCCGGCCTGGCGTCCTCCGCCGCCGTCCCGCTGATGGATTCCGGC
This sequence comes from bacterium, assembly GCA_021811405.1. Taxonomy (GTDB): domain Bacteria; phylum Elusimicrobiota; class Elusimicrobia; order Elusimicrobiales; family UBA9959; genus UBA9959. The sequence continues at coordinate 1,991 of JAJZOZ010000095.1, forward strand.
AGCCTCCGGGCGGTGCTCAGCCTCTACAGCACGGAGAAGGATTTCTTCTCCGGCGACGAGCAGGACCTCCTCTCCGCGCTGAGATCGGACGCCGAGCTGGCGCTGGACTCCATCTCCGCCGGGGAGAAGCGGGCCGCGGCGGAAACGGCGCTCAAGAGGACGGCTGACCACCTGTCCCATATGATGGAAACGGTTCCCGCCGTGCTTTTCCGGCTTAAGCGTGCCGACAGGGAATATATACCGGAATGGGTAAGCGGCAGCCTGGAAGAGATCACCGGCTACGAGGCCTCGGACCTCCTTCGCCCTGGCTGGTTTTACGAGGCGATATTCCCGGCAGACCTGAAGGAGTCGCTATCCGCCGCCGCCAAGGTCTCCCCGGGCCTGACTTTCACCCATGAGTTCAGGCTCCGCCGCAAGGACGGCTCGCTGGTCTGGCTGCACGCGCAGCTGAAGGGTCTCCAGGACGGCTCCAACGATATAATCGGCTCCTGGACCGACGTCACTTCCACCAGGGAGGCCGAACTGCGCCTTTCCTCCGTGAAAAAACCCGGAGACGGGAAGCGAGACGGCCCCGTCGAGGCCGGCTAAATTGCTAAAATTAGCCGGATGGGAAAGACGCTAAAGGCCGGCGCAGCCGGCATCCGGAAGGCCGCCGCGGCGCTCAGGCGCGGGGGGGTGGTGGCTTTCCCCACGGAGACCGTCTACGGCCTCGGCGCCGACGGGCTCAATCCGGAGGCCTGCGCCAGGATCTTCGAGATCAAAGGCCGCCCCCGCTTCGACCCGCTGATACTGCACGAATGCTCCGCCGCCAGGGCCAGGAAGCTGTTCGCCCGCGCTCCGGCGGCGGCGGAGAAGCTGATGAAGAAGTTCTGGCCGGGCCCGCTGACGCTGGTCCTGCCCAAAGCGGCCGCCGTGCCGGACATCGTCACGGCCGGCCTTAAGACCGTGGCGGTCAGGGTGCCGTCGGGTCCCCACGCGCTGGCGCTGATAAAGGCCGCGGGCCGGCCCATAGCCGCCCCCAGCGCCAACCGCTTCGGCCAGCTCAGCCCTACCGCGGCCGGACATGTCACGAAGCAGCTCGGGGACGGGCCCGACCTGGTGCTGGACGGCGGCCGCACCCGCATCGGCGTGGAATCCACCATAATCGCCTTCGAAAAAGGGCGCCCGGTGCTGCTGCGCCCCGGCGGCCTGCCCCTGGAGGAGATAGAAAAAGCCGCCGGCCCGGTGCTCAAGCCCGGAAAGACCGGCAAAAAACCCCTGGCTCCCGGCTGCCTGAAGAAGCATTACGCCCCCTCCGCGAAGCTGAAGATAATAAAGCCGGGCTCGAGGGTGAAGCCGGGCCCCGGCGCGGCCTACCTGGCGTTCTCCCGGAAGCCGGCCGGCCGCTTCGCCGCCGTGAAGGTGCTGTCCCGCTCCGGGGACCTGCGCGAGGCTGCGGCCGGCCTTTTCCGGGCTCTCCACGCCCTGGAGATCTCCGGCGCGCGGGTCATCTACGCCGAGGAAGTCCCGGGGCACGGACTGGGCAGGGCCATCATGGACCGCCTCAGGAGGGCCGCGGCATGAACAGGAAGGAGGCCGCGCTCGAGCTCGTCAAGCGCTTCATCCAGGACGATCCCGCCAGGGCCGCGCAGGCCCTCGAGGAGCTGCCGCCCAAGGAGGCGGCGCTGCTGCTGAGAGCGATGCCGCCTTCCGTGGTCTCGCAGGCGCTGGAGAACATGCCGCCCCAGGCAGCCGCCAGGCTCCTGGAGAACCGCCCGCCGCAGGACGCCGCGGAGATACTCCACCGCACCGGCAAGTACCAGGCGGCCGACATCTTCCGCCAGTTCGACACGGAATTCTCCAGGGCGGTGATCCCGCTGCTCGACCAGGAGTTCTCCAAGGACATGGCCGAGATCCTGGCCTACCCCCGCGAGAGCGCCGGCCGGATGATGCACACGGATTTCCTGGCTTTCCGGTCCGACGCCAGGGTCAAGGACGTCATAGCCAAGCTAAGACAGCTGGCTAAGAAGCAGCTGCCTTCGGCTTCCTACTGCTACGTGGTGGACGCCGCCAACGCGCTGCTCGGGGTGCTCAACATGCGCGACCTGCTGCTCGCCTCCCCGGACGCGGAGCTGGAGGACGTGATGATACGGGAGGTCCTCAAGGTCTCGCCGTTCCTGGACCGGGAGGAGCTGGTACAGCTGGCCGGCCGCCGCCACTTCCTGGCGGTCCCTGTCACCAACGAGCACGGCCGGCTCCTCGGCGTGGTCAACACCAAGAACATCCTCGAGTCCACCGAGGAGGAGGCCGCCGAGGACCTGCAGATCCTCTTCGGCGCCAGCGCGGAGGAAAGGCCTTTCTCCCCGGCCTGGTTCAAGATCACCCGCCGGCTGCCCTGGCTGACCATAAACCTGGCCACCGCCTTCCTGGCCGGCTCCGTAGTGGCCCTGTTCGAGGATTTCATCGCCCGCGTCGCGGTGCTGGCGGTCTTCCTGCCCATCATCGCCGGGCAGGGCGGGAACGCCGGCACGCAGACCCTCTCCATAGTGCTGCGCGGCATGCTGATGAGGGAGATAGCGCCGCACAACGCCTGGCAGCTGGTGCGGACCGAGATCCTGGTAGGGGTGGTCAACGGCGCCGCCATAGGCCTGATGACCGCCGGGGCGGCCTGGTTCTGGAAGGGCAGCGCCTGGCTGGGGCTCGTGGTCGGCGTGGCCATGATTGTGAACATGGTCGCCGCCGGCATGTCGGGCGCGCTGATCCCGCTGGCGATGAAGCGCTTGGGCTACGACCCGGCCCATTCCTCGGGCATCTTCCTCACCACGGTCACCGACGTGGTAGGCTTCTTCGCTTTCCTCAGCACCGCCTGGCTGCTCCAGTCCAGGCTTATCTGAACGGAACAAAAAAGGCCCGGCGGGAGCCGGGCCTTTCTTCTGCGCCGGGGCGCCCTCAGGCCTTGTAGTGCTTGAAAACCTCGGCGAGGAACATCAGCTGCGCCGCGTGGGCGTGGGCGTTCTTAGGCATACTGATGTGCACGCGCGAGCGGTAGTCGGCCAGGCGCTGGGCGAAGGCCGCCGCGGCCTCCTTCTCGGTCACCTTCAGCTTCTCGAAGTCCAGCACCAGCTTGCCCTTGGTCTGCTTCAGGTAGGCCCGCAGCTGCTCGGCCATCCGCTCGCCCTGCTGGCGGTCCAGCGCGCCCTCGAGGCGCACCTTCAGCTGGTTCCTGCGCCCCTCGTATTCCTCTACGAGTACCTGCAGCCGCTGCGGCACGTTGTGCTTCTGCAGCTGGGCTTCCAGCCATTCCTTCGTGAACGGCTCCGGCGGCAGGCGCCAGCCCTTGCGGGTCAGCGCCGGGTTCTGGAACAGGTTGAAGCGGAGCTTGAAGGAGGTCCAGAGCGCGGCGGCCACCGCGCCCCAGCTCATGAGCTTGTTGGAGAAGGCGGGCTTGCCGAAGGCGGCGTAGACGCGCTTCTTGAGACGGTGCACGCCGGCCCGGGTGCGCAGCGTAGGCGCGAACAGCTCTCCGGGCAGGTACATCGGGTAGGTCATCCTCAGCTCTTTGGCGAAGCGCTCGGCGCGCAGGCGCAGGAACGGGTTGGGGGAATCCTTGTGCTTGAGGTAGCCGGTCAGCATCGTGTCCACGACGCGGTAGATGGTCGGGCCCAGCTCCCTGAAATCCTGCTCGTAGCAGTACTGCTGCATGCGCTCTATCTCGGGGCCGGTCATCTGCGGGTGCTCTGTCAGCGAGCGGAAGCCGCTGGCCCACTTCCAGTAATGTTCCGGGTTCTCGGCGAACTCCTTGCGGAACAGGCCCTTAGACTTGACCTTCTCGTAGAGCGGCGTGCCCGGGTTCGGGTTGTAGATCATGAACTGGCACAGGTCGGGCTTGAGCGACATCAGGTGCTTATGCTCCGCCTTTATGATCTCCGCGTTCTGGTAGTCGAAGCCCACTATCATCGACGCGAGGACGGTGATGCCGTTCTCCTTGAGGCCCCTGATGATCTCCTCCGGGGACTTGCTGTTGGCGCGCTTCTCGTAGCCGGAGCGCTCGCCTTCGTAGCCTATCCAGACGCCGTCCACTCCGATCTCGAGGAGTTCCTCCGGAGTGTACATCGACAGGGCCTTCAGGCTCGCGAAGACGAAGATCGCCAGCGGCTTGCCGCTCTCGACGACGAGGCGGCGGAACTCCATCGCGCGCTCCCGGTTCAGCAGGAACTCCTCGTCGAGTATCGTGAACTGCGCGTCGGGGTTGACGTCCAGGTGCTTCCTGACCACCTCGTAGACCTGCGCGCCGGTGTTCAGCAGGCGCACGTGCTGGCGGCGGAAGAAATGGGAGGTCGAGCAGAAGTCGCAGCCGTTAGGGCAGCCCAGGCCCGCGAACACCATCCCGGTATAGCCTACGGTCTTCGAGAAGACCTTCAGCCGGCTCTCGATGTGCGGGTGCTTGTGCTCCTTCAGCGGGGCCTGGCCCAGCAGCTCCCGCATGAACGTCACGCCCTCGCCGCGGCAGATATGGTCGCCGTAAGGCTTCAGGGCCTCGTCCGGCAGCACGGTGCCGAAGCCGCCGAGCACGATCTTGGAATTCGGGGAGTACTTGCGGACCAGCGCGCTGAGCTCCTTCATGCGGTGGTAGGTCACCATGATGAACGAGATGCCCACGTAGTCGTAACCCTTCTTCAGCTCCTTGATGACCTCGCGGCGGGACGGGTAGTGCAGGACCACCGTGGGGTTCTCCAGGTTCTCGGCCATGTAGTCCAGCGAGAACTGGCGGTGCACGGCGCGCGGGCTGAACATGCCCTGGGCGCGGGTCACCTGCGCGTGCAGCAGCTCGTAGCCGACGCTCTCGGCGTCGCCGTAGGCTGGCCCTATGGGGCGCATGATGCTGGTGAGTAAAAGCTTGGGTTGGCGCGAATGGGTCACAGGTTCTCCAATGATGGGGGGATAGCCATATTGTATTAAATTTGGAGGTTTTAATGGAGGCCTCTATGGGCGTTTCGCCAGCAGCTCTTCGTAGTATTCCAGAGTGCGGCGGGCCATCATACCAGTGGTGAAATTCTCGCGGACCAGGGAAACCGAGTTCTTCGAGAACCTTTCTCGCAGGCCCGGGTCCCGCAGGACCTCCTCAAGCCTGGCGGCCAGGGCCTCGGCGTCGCCTTTCGGGAACAGCAGTCCGGTCACGCCGTTCTTCACGATCTCGGAATTGCCCGAGATATCGCTGGCGACGGCGGGCACCCCCATGGCCAGCGACTCGCGTATGCTGCCGCTGAGGGCCTCGCCCTCGACCGCGGCGTTCACGCTTACCGCGGCCAGGGTCAGGAGTTTATCCACGTCCTCGCGCAGGCCGAGGAAACGGCCCCGCTCCATAGCCAGGCCCTCCGCCCCGTACATGGCCTTCAGCTGCGCGGAATCCGTACCCCTGCCGGCGAAGACGAGCGCGATATCGAGTCCCCTGGCGCGCAGGATCCCCGCGGCCTTCAGCAGGACGTGCTGGCCCTTGTGCGCGCTGAAGTTCCCCACGAGCATCACCACCGGCAGGCCCTCCGGCAGCGCCAGCTCCGCCGCCACGGCGGGGTCGGGGGGGCGCGGGGCGAAGCGCGCCGGATCGGCGCCGCTGTAGATGGTGCGCACCTTACCGGGAGGAACCCCGTACTCCACCAGGATCTTCCGCACCGAATCGGCCACCGCGATGGCGCCGTCTATCCGGGGGCTCGTGTACTTGAGCCTGGCGAAAAAGCCTTTCACTATGGGGTGGGAGACGCGCCTGGTGAAGATGAACACCGGCTCGTGCCGCGCCAGGAACCGGGCGATGAGCCCCATCGAATGCGCCTTCGGGTGGTGGGCCTGCATCACGTCCGGCTTCAGCCCGTCTATCAGGCGCGCCAGCGCGCGGGCCGTCTTCAGGTCGTAATCCCGCCTGGGCTGGAAATGGAGCACCGGGAAGCCGTCGGCGGCGGCCTTGCGCCCGAGGTCGCCCCCGGAAGGACAGGCGACGACGTTCTCATGCCCGAGCGAGCGCAGCTCCCTGGCCAGGTACAGCGCCTGCGCCGCACCGCCGGACCAGCCGTAGCTCTCTGTGAGATGAAGGACCTTCATGGCCTGAATGACGCCCTGCGCACTACCGCGTCTATGGCCGGGCCCCACGGTACCGAGCCCCGGCGCAGCCCGGCCGAGAACAGTTCCAGGTCGTAGGGGACCCGTACTATCTCCGCCTCGGCGCGGCCGTTCAGCGTGAGCAGCGCGTAGGAGGCGGCGGGGTTGCCGTCCAGCGGTCCGCCCACGCTGCCCGGGTTGACCAGCAGCGCGCCGCCGGGGTAGACCCGGATAAAGGGCGCGTGCGTATGGCCGCAGAGCACGCCGCCCTCCAGCGAGTCCGGTGAAAAAGGGACCTCGTCGCTGTGAGGGGAGGCGTGGAAGCAGCGGAAGACGGCGCCTCCCAGCGTCAGGCAGGCGGTCAGCGGAGCCGAAGCGAGCCAGACCCGGTCCTCCCGGGAAAGCGCCGCCCCTGTCCAGCGCACGTGGTCGGCGCCTTCCGCGCAGCGCAGATACCTCTCCAGTTCGGCGCGCGGCGCGCCGTCGCCTGCGTAGCGGTCATGGTTGCCCTTCACCCGCAAGACCAGGTTCAGGGAACGCAGCAGGCCCACCGTCTCGGCCGGGAAAGGGCCGAGGTCCACCGCGTCCCCGAGGAAACAGACCGGGGCGGCGGAAAGGCCGCGGCGGGAGATATCGGCCAGCACGGCTTCCAGGGCCGGAAGATTGGAATGTACGTCGGAGATTACTATCAGCTTCTCTGGAGGCATTCGCTGGGCCTACGCCGGGCCTGGGTCCAAATACCGGCCGCGGCTGGGACTTTGTTCACATCCGTACCCGCCCCGATACTGGTAGATTATAGTAAATCACCCGGGAATTATGGAGACAAAGCCGATGAAGAAGACCATTCTCGCACTGGCGGCGGCCCTGGCCGCGGCCCCCGCCGGGGCCCAGCAGCTGCGCTATATGGACGTCCGCTCGCTTAAGAGCTCCCAAGCCATTGAGATCCCCATGCCGGCCGGAAGGACCGCGCAAAGCGGCAACTATTACCTGCAACGCGATTCCTACGACCCGCTGCTGATGCGCCGCCTGCCCGCCGGCGAGAAGCTGCACATAATCGGCGGCACCATAGACATCCCGGGCATCGACGGCACGCTGGATTTCGCCCGCGCCTACCGCCAGGCCTCCTACGCCCGCCACGACCTGCAGAGCGACGTGGCCCTGGCGGTCTATACCAAGAACCTCCCCAAGGTGCTTTTCCGCGTGCTGTTCGGCATAGTGGAGGACAACGGCGACGCCAACGGCGGCACCTTCAACTCCCAGAACCAGGTGGTGGAGGACCCGGCCATCGCCATCCCTACCGAGGCCGACATCATGGCGCTGGACGTGCCCGACGACGAAAAGGAGCGCCTGCTGGTGCAGCTGCGCAATTCCAAGATGCACATAGAGGGCCGCGTCAACCCCTTCCGCAAGAAAGAAGTGCTGAAGATGTACCAGCAGATCATGCTCGAGGAGCGCGCCAACGGCATAGAGCCGGTCTTCGGCGAGCCGCACGAGTGGAGCCCGGAGTTCATACAGTATTGCCGCGACAAGGGCGAGGTTATCCCGCTCACCTTCACCAAGCTGCTGACCGCGCTGGCCTCCGGCGTGACCTCCCGCCACTTCAAGACCGGCACCGAAGCCGCCCTGATAGACTATATCCTCACCCGGGAGGACGGCTCCGTCACGCTGGACCAGGCCTTCCGCCAGAGCTACCGGCTCAACAGGGGCGACGTCTACCTCTCCATCCTGACCATCGAGAACGTCCTCTCCGACCACTGGCGCCACCCCCAGCGGGACAAGCTGGCGGTCACCCGCAAGCTGGCCAACATCAGCAACTTCTTCCAGGGCCGCGGCGACAAGTTCGGCGCGTGGTACCACTACCACGGCATCATGCTCTACGGCTACGTGCGCGGCGGCTTCCGCGCGGCGCTGATAGGCGGCATAGAGACGGCCGGCTCGCACGTGCTCAGCGGCGCCAACGACCAGGGCGGCGAGCAGCAGGAGGACTACGTCAACTCTACCGGCGGCAAGATCGGCGCGAAGCTCGCGAAGATAGTCAACGGGAAGCTCTACGAATCCTTCACCCCGGACAAGAACTACTGCGATCCCAACGTCTACCTCGACCTCAACGAGGACTTCCGGGACCGCATGGAGTTCGTGGAGAGCAAGGACTTCAAGGCCGAGCTGGACGAAGCCCGCATGTGGCTGAAGCCCCTGACCCGCGACTACCTGGACTGCCACGTGGAGATCATCTACAACGACTACAGCGGCCAGCTGAACTCGAAGTACATAGTGAAGCGCGACCACGTGGACTTCAAAAAGGGCAAGAGCAAGCCGATACTGATCAACCCGGCGCACGAGCTGGTGAAGGCCCGCGCCTTCATCTCCGGCTGCCTGTCGGATTACGGCGTGGTCTCCGACAAGTCCTTCGGGGGCGTTCCCGCGCGCGGCGTCTGGATAGACGCGGAGTAGCGGCCCTGACGGCCGCAGGGCAAAAACCGCGGCCATGGCCGCGGTTTTTTGTTTGTGTGCCCAGCATGAAACCAAGTCAGGAGGTGCAAGTCCTCCGAGGAGACAGGTTGCAGGAAACTCAAGCGAAACGCAAGGCGGCGGGCCGCGAGGAGATC
>JAJZOZ010000004.1 GCA_021811405.1 bacterium
GCCGCAGAGGGAGAAGGCTACGATGTTCTCCGGCTCCGGCCAGGAGGGCGTGGAGAAGATACTGGAGATAATGCGCGGCGAGCATTTCATCGGCGAGTAAGCGCCGCGCTACTGGATATTACAGGAGAATAAGATGATAGAAGTTTCCAACAAATGCATAGGCTGCAACAAGTGCGTTCCGGTCTGCCCGTTCGCGGCCATCAACATGATAGACAAGAAGGCCACGATGAACGAGGCCTGCACCCTCTGCGGCGTCTGCGTGCAGGTCTGCCCGGTGAACGCCATCACTATCACCCGCGAGGAGGCCTCCGCGCGGGACTTCTCCGGCTTCAAGGGCGTCTGGGTCTACGTGGAGCTGACCGAGACCGGCGACAAGAGCCACCAGAAGAGGATAAAGCCGGTCACTTTCGAGCTGCTGGCCGCCGGCCGCCGCCTGGCCGACGAGCTGGGCGAGGACCTCTGCGCGGTACTCCTCTGCGACAAGAACCATAATTACGAGAAGGAGCTGGGAGCCCACGGCGCCGACAAGGTGTACATGGTGGAGCACGAAGAGCTCTTCGAGTACAACACCGACATCTTCTCCACCGTGATAGTCGCCCTGGTCACCAGGCATAAGCCCTCCTCCATGCTCTACGGAGCCACGATACAGGGCCGCGACCTCGCGCCCCGCGTGGCCTCCGCGCTGTACGTGGGCCTTACCGCCGACTGCACCGGCCTGGCCATCAAGGACGGCCTGCTGCTGCAGAGCCGCCCGGCCTTCGGCGGCAACATCATGGCGGACATCCTCGCGCCCAATTCCAGGCCGCAGATGTCCACCGTCCGGCCCAACGTGATGAAGGCCGGCGAGCCCGTGCTAGGCCGCACCGCGGTCGTGGTGCGCGAGACCGCCAAGCTCGATCGTAGCCTGCGCCGCGTCAAGGTGCTGGAGCGCAAGATAGAGCACGACGCCGGCGCCGTGAAGATAGAGAACGCCAATATCATAGTCTCCGGCGGCCGGGGCATGAAGACCAAGGACAAGTTCAAGCAGTTGGACGAGCTCGCCAAGCTGCTGGGCGGCGTAGTGGGAGCCTCCCGCGCGGCCGTGGACCTGGGCTTCAAGGAGAAGACGCACCAGGTGGGCCAGAGCGGCACCACGGTCTCTCCCAAGCTGTACCTCGCCTTCGGCATCTCCGGCGCCGTGCAGCACATAGTCGGCATGAAGGCCTCGGACGTGATAGTGGCCGTCAATAAGGACCCCAACGCCCCTATCTTCAACGTGGCCAAATACGGCATCGTGGGCGATATCCACGAGATAGTGCCCAAGCTCATAGAGGCGCTCAAGAAGGCGAAGTAAGCGCAGACGGCGGGCCTGCGGCCGGGACCCATGCCTGTTCCCGGCCGCCTCGGCCGTACTGCCCGGATTTGTGACGCTGCTGAACAGGCTTCTGCTGATAGTATTCGGCTCCGGCATCATCCCCCTGGTGCCGGCGGCGGGCTTTTTGTTCTATTTCAACGCCCGCGCCAGGCAGGACATCTCCAGCCTGCAGCAGAACGTGGCGCAGATGGCCGCGCTGATGATGGAGAGGGAGGCCCAGGACCTCTCGCGGCGCTTCGAGCGCATGTGGGACGGGGATTCCTCCTCCGTAAGCCAGGCGGGCTTGGAGCGGGTGCTAAAGAAGAACCCCGAATTCCTCTACCTGGCCTTCACCAAGGCCGACGGCCGCGAGCTGATCAGCGGCGGCGCGCCGGAACTCAAGAGATACTTCGGCCTGCTGAACCTGGCCGGCGACCCGCAGTTCCTGCGGGCGCTGCGCTCCGGGGCGCCTGCCCTGGGCAGCTTCGAGCTGATCTACGACATGCCGGTCTGCCGGCTGGTCTACCCGCTGGGCAAGGGCTACTACGCCTTCGCCGCGGTCAACCTCCGGGACCTGCTCAACCAGCTCCATTCCCAGCGCCTGGGCGCCACCGGCGGCCTGCTGCTGTCGGATTCCGACGGCAAGGCGCTCGTTCTCTCCGGTTCCTTCGAGCCGTTCAACGATTCGGAGGTCCGCGACATTCTCCGGCGCGGCCGCGTCTTCGAGATAGACGGCCGGGACGGGCCCTACATAGGGGCCTCAGCGCCGGTGCGCGGCCTGGGCCTGTACATGATAGCGCTGGAGAACCGGGCCGAGGCCTTCGCCGGCGTGAACCGCATCTCCTGGCTGATGGCCTTCTTCCTGCTGGCGGTGCTCACGGTCTTCTATTTCTCCTCGCTGCTCTTCACGAGCCGCTTAGGGGTGCCGGTGGCCGCGCTGATGTCCGGCGCCGGCAGGGTCTCGGCCGGCGATTTCAGGACGCCGGTGCCGGAGCACACCGAGTTCACGGAGCTGTCGGCCCTGCTGAAGGCCTTCAACTCCATGATGCGCGAGGTGGAGCGCTACCACGGCATACAGGTGGAGAAGGTGTTCGAGGAGAAGCAGAAGCTCGAGCTCCTCGTCAGCCTTATACACGACGCCATCATCCTCGCGGACATGCGCGGGGAGCTGCTCTACGCCAACGCCGCCGCCAAGGCCATACTGGGGCCTGACGCGGTGCCGGGCGAGAACGAGAAGATCCGCAGGAAAATGTCCCATCTCGTGGACCTGAAGGCAAGGTCTAAGAGCGGGGTCATCGAGCTCGACTCCGGCGGGCACCCGAAGTACTACCGCATCAGCATACAGACGCTTTCCGCCAGGACGCAGAAGCCCGCCATCTTCATGGTGCTGCGCGACATCACGCTGGAGCGCCAGATACAGAAGATGAAAGAGGAATTCTTCCATTCCGTGGCCCACGACTTGCGCGCCCCGCTGCTGACCATGCAGGGCTACATCAAGCTGCTGGAGAAGGAGTTCCCGCCGGAGGCCAGGCAGGCCGGCTACGTCAGGAACGTCAAGGATTCCAGCGACAGGCTTTTCAAGCTCCTGGAGAATATCCTGGATATCTCGCGCATGGAGGCCGGCCAGCTGAAGCCGGACATGCGGAAGGTGGACGCAGCGGCCTTCCTCTCCGCAGCGGCCGAAGGGTTCCGCGCCGTCTTCGAGGAGAAAGGCGTGGAGCTGGCCGTGGACGCCTCCGCCAAGGCCGAGTTCATGGGGGACGATTCTCTGCTGCGCAGGGTCCTCGAGAACCTGCTCTCCAACGCGCTGAAGTTCACCCCGAAGGGCGGCAAGGTCTCCGCCGCCGTCAGGAAGGACGGGGACGATATCGTTTTTTCGGTAAGTGACACCGGCCCGGGCATTCCCGAGGACCAGCTCGAGGCGGTGTTCGAGAAGTACAAGCAGCTGAAGTCGGGCGAGGAATCTCACGGCTTCGGCCTGGGACTGGCGATAGCCCGCAAGATAGTGGAGCTGCACGGCGGGCGGATCTGGGCGGAAGCCGGGCCGGGCGGCGTCTTTAGTTTCTCGGTCCAATACACACGGGGAGTTCAATAAGGGGCATACAAATGGCTAACACGGCAAAGGGTTCCGGCAATAAGAAACTTTACGTCGGCACAGCGGTGTTCTCCGTACTATGGCTGCTGTTGTCGGTGGTTTTCAATATCACGGACCGCCTGGACTACGGCTGGGACCATTTCATTAAGAACGTTCCATCCATCCTGTCCTGGGTGACGGTCTTCACTTCGGACCAGCCGGATAAGGACGATACGTACGGCTACAGGTTCGCGTTCGGCAAGTACATCACCAAACAGGCGAACCCCAAAATATCCATCGCCGCTCTGGACGAGCTTACCCTCCAGCAGTATGGCTGGCCGGTGCCGAGGAAATATTACGGCACGCTGGTGGAGAAACTCAATAAGTACGGGGCCAAAGGCATACTGTTCGATGTTATTATGTCGCGCACCAACCAGGACAAAGAGGCCGATATACGGCCCTTCGTGGACGCCGTGGCCAGGAGCAATGACGTCGCCACCATCATCTTCTTCGACATGGAAACGATGGAAATGAAGCCCGCTATCAAGGGTCTTTCCGAAGCCAGTTCCATCATCGCCCAGCCGCACGTGGAGATGACGATGGACGTGGACGGCCAGGTGCGCCGCTACAGGCCTTTTTACGGCGTCAAGACCATCGTGGACGACGAGGTGAAGTTCACGAGCTACGCGCAGGCCGGCCTGACAAAGACGCGGCTGGGCAAGGACTTCCAGAATCTGCCTATCCCCTCTATCGGGATAGCAGGCTATTCATTTTATAGCGGGAAGCATCTTTCACAGTTGTTCATGGACTACAGGGATGACAGGATACTGAATTACCGCAACTACGTGATGAGCAAGCTGCATCCGGGCTGGGACAAGGACCCTAAGAACATCTACATGTCCAGCTACAGGCATATTTCCTTTTCGGATATCCTCAGCGGGCGCCTGAGCAGGGAGGAAAAAGAGGCTATAAAGGGCGGCATCGTTCTTGTCGGTTCGACCGCCGTAGGAGCCTACGACCATGTCCCGGCCCCGTTCTTCAAGCAGTTCCCCGGCGTAGAGGTGCACGCGACTTTCCTGGATAACGCCATCGCGGGAGATTTCCTGGAGAAAATGAATCTATTGCTCGTTACGCTGCTGGTGCTCGGCCTCCCGTGGGTGCCATTGCTCCTCAGGAAGTATTCGCTGCCGGTGCTTATTTCGGTGTGTCTTGGGATCCTCGCCGTTTTCGGCGTCGGCTATATCGTGCTGCTCGCCAATCAGGTGCTGATGCCTTTTGCCAGTATTTCCCTGGCGCTCTTCCTGCCTTTCGCCTATATCACGGTGGACAAAGGCCTGGCCGAGGGCCGGGAGAAGAAATGGATAAAGGGCACGTTCGGGCAGTACCTGTCGCCGAAAGTCGTCGAGCTTGTCACTAAGGACCCGTCCAAGCTGGCACTGGGCGGCGAGAAACGCGACATGACCGCCTTCTTCCTGGACATAGCCGGCTTCACCACGATGTCCGAAAAGCTGGCGCCTGAAGAACTGACCGCCATGCTGACCAACTATCTCTCGGGTCTGACGGAGATAATACTCAAGCACGACGGCACCGTGGACAAGTACATCGGCGACTGCATCATGGCCTTCTGGAACGCGCCGCTGGACCAGGCGGAGCACCGCAAGCTGGCGATACTCGCCGCGGTGGACTGCCAGGCCGAAATGACGCGCCTCAACGAGGCGCTGACGCAGTACGAGATCAAGCCCTCCTGCCGCGTGGGCGTTAACTCCGGCCCGATGGTCGTGGGCAACATGGGTTCCAAGACCCGGCTTTCCTACACCATCATGGGCGACTCGGTGAACCTGGCCTCCCGCCTGGAGGGCGCCAACAAGTTCTTCCACTCCAAGATCATGACCAGCGAGTACACGTTCGAGGATATCAAGGAGCAGTTCGACTACCGGTTCCTCGGCAGCATACGCGTGGTGGGCAAGGCCATCCCGGTGAAGGTGTACGAGCCGTTCGCGCGCAAGGGCGAAGCACCGGCGGACGTGCAGGGCATGCTGAAGAACTACGCCGCCGGCATAGAGAAGTTCTACAAGGGCGACTACACCGGCTCCGTGACGGACTTCAAGGCGGCGCTGGCGGCTCGCCCGGGCGACGGCCCGTCGCAGTACTACATAGAGACGGCCGAGGCCTACGCAAAGGCGCCGCCGAAGGACTGGGACCAGTCCTTCAACCTCACTTCGAAGGGGTGATATGACGATATTCTGGAGAATGCTCCTCGCGCACCTGCTGGCGGACTTCACGCTGCAGTTCGACATAGTCAACAGGCTCAAGCGCAAGAACATGCTGGGGATGTGGATACACTGCCTCACGCACGTGGTCGTTTCCCTCGCGCTGACCTGGAACCACCTGTCCGAGACCTGGTTCAGCGCCTGGGGGACGCCGGTGAACGGCTGGGGCGCCATAGCGCTGATGTTCGCGGTGCATTACGGCATCGACGAACTGCGCATCTACAGCATGAAGCGCGGCTACCGCGACAACACCGTGAGCTTCCTGACGGACCAGGCGGCCCATGTCTACCTGCTGTTCATGATCTGTCCCGTCTCCATGGGGGCTTCCGCCTCCGTGACCGGGGAGAAATGGGCCGCCATCGCGTCCCTGCTGGTGCTGATCACTCACTTCACCACCGTGCTCATCTACTTCCTGGAGAAGGACATCTTCGGCAAGTCCTTCCCGGACTTCGACGAGAAGTACTTCCTGATCTTCGAAAGGCTGGTGGTCTGGGCCTTCTTCTTCGCCTCGGGCTACTGGTGGGTGCCTTTCGCCGCTCTCTGGATAGTGCAGCTGCTCTACATCAAGCGCAAGCGCATCATGGACCTGAGCGGTCTCAACGTCTGGGTGAGCGTGGCGATGTCCGTAGCCATGGGCCTCTGCACCCGGTACGTCTATTACGGAAGCCTGTAGCCGGGCATAAAGGAGCCGGATGCTGGAAACCATAGCCAAGCAGAGCATAGACGAGGCGGTCTTCACTTTCATAGACGTGGAGACCACCGGCCTTTCGCCTTCCTCGGCCAGGGTCTGCGAGGTCGCGGCCATCAGCTTCCGCGGCCAGGAGCGCGTCGGGACCATGGCCGAGCTGGTGAACCCCGGCATGCCCATCCCGGCCGAGGTCTCCCGCATCCACGGCATCACCGACGCCATGGTAAAGGGCAGCCCCGCTTTCCCGGCCATCGCCGGGCGGCTGCTGGACATGATAGAGAATTCCGTCATCGTTGCCCACAACGCGGATTTCGACCTGTCCTTCCTGCGCGAGGAGTTCCGCCGCGCCGGGCTGAAGTTCCCGAAGCGCCACGTGGTGGACACCCTTTACATAGCCCGCAAGAACTGGAAGTTCCAGAGCAACAGGCTCGGCAACATAGCGGCCGAGCTGAACATCTCCAACGAGAACTGGCACCGCGCCCTCTCCGACGTGGAGATGACGCGCAAGATCTTCGAACATTTCATCGCCGCCTTCAAGGCGGCCGGCGTGGTCACGGTAAAGGACCTGGCCGAAAAATGCGGAGGGAAAACATCATGAGGGCCGACAAAAGACCGTTCAGGCTGGGCGGAGCGCCGGATATAGTGGATTTCGCCGAGGTGGCTTACGGCTATCGGAAGGTGGAGCTGCCGCCGGCCGTGCTGAAGCTGGTGGAGAAGCGGCGCGCCGCCCTGGAGAGGCTGCTGGGCGAGGACAGGGTGATGTACGGCATAAACACGGGCTTCGGAGAACTGGCCAGCCAGCGCGTCTCCCGGGAGAGCCTCAGGAGCCTGCAGATCAACCTGATACGCAGCCACGCCTGCGGCGTCGGCGAGCCGCTGGACGACGCCGAGGCGAGGGGCCTGATGTTCGCCAGGGCCAACGAGCTGGCGAAAGGTAATTCCGGCGTTCGCCCCGTGGTCCTTAAGGCGCTGGCCGGCCTGATCAACAAGGGCGTTGTCCCTTTCATCCCGTCGAAGGGCTCGGTGGGCGCCAGCGGCGACCTGGCCCCCTCGGCGCACATGGCGCTGACGCTGATAGGCGAGGGCATGGCCAGGCTGCAGGCCGAGACGGGCTGGCGGCCAGCCGCTGAAGTGCTGAAAGCCGCGGGGCTCAAGCCGGTGGAGCTCGCCGAGAAAGAGGGCCTGGCGCTCATAAACGGCACGCAGGCCATGAAGGCCGTCGGGGGGCTGGCTCTTTTCGAGGCCATGAACCTCCTGCATTCCTCCGTTCTCGCGGGCGCGATGACCGTGGACGCGCTGAAGGGAACGCCTGCCGCTTTCGACCGGCGCATCCACCAGTTGAAGCCGCACCGCGGCCAGGCCGAGGTCGCGGCCCTTCTGGAGAAATACCTCAGGGGCAGCGGCATACGCGCCTCCCACGCCTCCAACGACAAGCGCGTCCAGGACCCGTATTCGCTGCGCTGCATGCCGCAGGCCATGGGCGCCGCTCTGGATTCGATAACCTACGCCGTTTCGGTGTTCGAGACCGAGCTGGCAAGCGTTACGGATAACCCCCTGCTGGTCGAGGGCTCCCGGCGCGGCGCGATAGACGTGATATCCGGCGGCAATTTCCACGGCCAGGCAGTGGCTTTCGCGGCCGATTTCGCCGCCATAGCCGTGACCGCGCTAGGCAACATCTCCGAGCGGCGCATAGCGCAGCTGGTCGGCGACTTCAAGATCCTGCCGCCGTTCCTGGCGCGCAACCCCGGCCTGGAGAGCGGCTTCATGATAGCGCACGTCACGGCCGCCGCGCTCTGCAACGAGAACAAGGTGCTCAGCCACCCGGCCAGCGCCGATTCCATCACCACCTCCGCCAACAAGGAGGACTTCGTCAGCATGGGCATGACCGCGGCGCTGAAGCTCAATACCGTGGTCAACAACGCGGCGCGTATAGTGGCCATAGAGCTGATGGCCGCGGCCGAGGGCATAGAGTTCCACCGCCCGCTCCGGTCCAGCGCGCGCATCGAGGCCGCGCTGGCGAAACTGAGGGAGATATCCCCGTCCTTCAAGGGGGACGAGGTCTTCTCCGACCGCATCGAGGCCGTCTCCCAGGCCATACTCGGCGGCCATTTCATCTGACAGGAGCGTACGACATGAACAATACCATACGCGCACCGCGCGGCAGCAAGATTTCCTGCAAGGGCTGGCAGCAGGAGGCCGCCCTGCGCATGCTGATGAACAACCTGGACCCCGAGGTGGCCGAGCGCCCCGAGGAGCTGGTGGTCTACGGCGGCCGCGGCAGGGCCGCGCGCAACTGGGACTGCTACCACGCCATAGTCTCTTCGCTCCGCAAGCTGGAGAACGATGAGACGCTGCTGGTGCAGAGCGGCAAGCCCGTAGGCGTGCTGCGAACGCATGAATATTCTCCACGCGTGATCATCGCCAATTCCAACCTGGTCGGCCACTGGGCCAACTGGGAGACGTTCGACGAGATGGAGCGGAAGGGCCTGATGATGTACGGCCAGATGACGGCCGGCTCCTGGATCTACATCGGCACGCAGGGCATCCTGCAGGGCACCTACGAGACCTTCGCCGAGTGCGCCCGCAAGCATTTCAAGAGCGACCTCGCCGGCAAGCTGACCGTCACCGGCGGTCTCGGCGGCATGGGCGGCGCCCAGCCGCTGGCCGTCACGATGAACGGCGGCGTGGCGATAGTGGTGGAGGTCGACGAGACCCGCATCCAGATGCGCCTCAAGACGCGCTACGTGGACACGATGGCCCGCAGCCTCGACGAGGCCCTCGCGATGGCGCAGAAGGCCTTGAAGGCTAAAGAACCCCTTTCCATCGGCCTGCTCGGCAACTGCGCCGAGGTGCTGCCAGAGATGGCGCGCCGCGGCGTGAAGATAGACGTGCTTACCGACCAGACCAGCGCGCACGACCCGCTGCGCGGCTATATCCCCAAGGGCTATACGCTGAAAGCGGCCGCCGAGCTGCGCGCGAAGGACCCGAAGAAGTACGTGAAGCTGGCCATGGAGTCCATGGCCATACACGTCGAGGCCATGCTGAAGCTGCAGAAGGCCGGCGCAGTTACTTTCGATTACGGCAACAATATCCGCACTATGGCCTTCAAGCAGGGCGTAAAGCGCGCTTATGATTTCCCCGGCTTCGTTCCGGCCTATATCCGCGGCCTGTTCTGCGAGGGGAAAGGCCCGTTCCGGTGGGCGGCCCTCTCCGGAGACCCGAAGGACATAGCGGTAACCGACGCCGCCATCAAGAAGCTGTTCCCGAAGGACGCCCACCTGAACCACTGGCTGGACATGGCCGCCAAGAAGGTGGCCTTCCAGGGCCTGCCGGCGCGCATCTGCTGGCTGGGCTACGGCGAGCGCCACCTGGCCGGCCTGCTGTTCAACGACCTGGTGAAGAAGGGGAAAGTATCGGCCCCTATCGTTATCGGCCGCGACCACCTGGATTCCGGCTCGGTGGCGAGCCCCTTCCGCGAGACGGAGGCCATGAAGGACGGCTCCGACGCGATAGCGGACTGGCCCATACTGAACGCGCTGATCAACACCGCTTCCGGAGCCAGCTGGGTCTCGTTCCACCACGGCGGCGGAGTGGGTATAGGCTACTCGCTGCATGCCGGACAGGTGACCGTGGCCGACGGGACGAAAGAGATGGCAAAGCGCCTCGAGCGCGTGCTGACGAACGACCCCGCGATGGGCGTGCTGCGCCACGCGGACGCCGGCTACGAAGAGGCCAGGGGCTTCGCCCGGAAAAAAGGCGTGAAGATCCCTATGCTGGGGAAGAGATGAGGGGAAGGTCCTTATTGGCCGCGGCCGCCGCGTCCCTGCTGTGCGGATGCGGGGCCGGCGTGAAGACCGTCGTCAGGGACGGGCTCGCCCCGTCGGCTAAGGTGGCCGTGATGCCGTTCAGCGGCCGCGACAAGGATACCGGCCTCTCCCTGGCCGAGGCCTTCACCACCTACCTGATGGACGACGGCTTCGACGTGATGGAGCGCGCGCAGCTGGAGAGCGTCCTCAAGGAGCAGAAGATGTCGCTCTCCGGCGCCATGGGCCCCGGGGACCTGGAGCAGATAGGCCGCCTGACAGGGATCAGCGCCGTGGTCACCGGCTCCTACCAGGTGCGGGAGGAGCGGGTCCGGACGGTCACCCCGAAGGTGGTGCTGCCTCCTCCCCCGGGCAAGCCGAACAAGAGGCCCCTCAGGCCGGTGCGGCAGGTACCGGGCGAGGTCCGCACCGAGACCGCTACCGTTTTCCGCGGCCTGACGGTCAAGTTCGTGGACGTGAACACCGGCCGCGTGCTGCTGAGCTGCTCCTCGGAGAAGGAGTACGCCGCGGACTCCGTCAACGAGGCCCTGGCGGCCATGGCGAAGTCCATAAAAAAGGAACTCGAAAAGAGGAAAGGAGATTAAGATGGCTTCCGAATTCAGCTTCGACGTGGTTTCCAAGGTGGACTTCAATATCGTGGACGAGGCGATAGCCACCGCGATGAAGGAGATAGTAAACCGCTACGACTTCAAGGGCGTGACCTCCGAAATAAACTTCGACAAGAAGGCTAACACTATCAACCTGCTGTCCGCCGACGAGTACAAGCTCAAGGCCCTCTACGACGTGCTGCTGACCAAGCTCTCGAAGCGCGGCCTGCCGCTGAAGAACTTCGCCCAGCAGAAAGTGGAGAACGCCCTCGGCGGCACCGCTAAGATGGCGGTGAAGGTGCAGAACGGCATTCCGCAGGACAAGGCCAAGGAGATGGTCAAGGCGGTCAAGGAGCACAAGTTCAAGGCCAATATCTCCATCCAGGGCGACGCGCTGCGCGTGACCTCCAAGTCCAAGGACGAGCTGCAGCAGGTCATGTCCGTGCTGCGGGCCGGGGACTTCGGCGTCACCGTCCAGTTCGACAACTTCCGCTGATGGCCACGCTCTTCACCGGCATCAGGCAGCTGCTGACCTTCGCGGGGGACCGGTCCCCGCGGGCCGGCGCCGCCATGCGCGAGACCGGGCTGGTGAAGAACGCGGCGGTGCTGGTGGAGAACGGCGTTATAGAGGCGGCCGGCCCCCGCGCCGCGGTGGCGCGCCACCGGCTGGCGAAGAAGGCGAAGACCGTCGAGGCGGGCGGCGTCTGCCTGCCGGGCTTCGTGGACAGCCATACCCACATGGTTTTCGCGGAGCCGCGGCTGAAGGATTTCTCGATGCGCACCGCCGGGGCCTCCTACCAGGAGATAAAGGCCGCCGGCGGCGGGATAGTGTCCAGCATAGGCGCCGTCAGGAAGCAGGCGCCTAAGGCCATGGCCGCCCAGCTGGCCGCCCGGGCCGCCCTTTTCCTCGAATGCGGCACCACTACGGCCGAAGTGAAGAGCGGCTACGGCCTTTCGCTCGACTCCGAGCTCAAGATGCTGCGGGCGGTCCGGGACGCCAGGAAGCTCACCCCGCTGGAAATGATGCCGACGCTGCTGGCCGCCCACAGTGTACCGCCCGAGTTCAACGGCGACGCGCGGAAATACCTGGACTACGTGACGGGGGAGATACTGCCTAAGGCCGCGGCCGAGAGGCTGGCGGTCTTCGCCGATATCTTCTGCGAGAAGGGCTATTTCACCCCGGAGCAGACCGAGGCCTACCTCAAGGAGGCCGCGCGCCTGGGCCTGCGTCCCAAGGTGCATTCCGAGCAGCTCTCCAATTACGGCGGCACCAGGGCCGGCGCCGCGGCTGGCGCCGTCAGCGCCGACCACGCCGACCACGTCTTCGCGCAGGACATCGCCGCGCTGCGCGACGCCGGCACGATAGCCACGCTGCTGCCGGCCTCGAACTATTACCTGGGCCTGGCCAAGTACCCTCCGGCGCGGGAGATCATAGCCGAAGGAGTGCCCGTGGCGCTGGCCACCGACTTCAATCCGGGCACCTGCCCGTGCTGGAACATGCAGTTCGTGCTCTCGGCCGCCTGCACGCACTGCTCGATGACCCCGGAGGAGGCGCTCTGCGCGGCCACCGTAAACGGAGCCTGGGCGCTGGGCATCGGCGACCGCTGCGGCTCCGTGGTCCCCGGCATGCAGGCCGACCTGGCCTTCTTCGACGCCGACGACTACCGCGAGCTGGCCTACTATTTCGGCGCCAGCCGGTGCCGCATGACCGTTAAGAAAGGACGCGTCGTCCACAAGAAGGACCGGAAATGAAGATCATCCTGTTCGACATCGACGGAACCCTGGTGAAGGCGGGAGGCGCCGGGCGGCGGGCGCTGGACTACGCCGTGGAGGGGATGACCGGCCATAAGAACGCCTGCGCGGAAGTCCAGCTGCAGGGCGCTACCGATAAGAACAATTTCGAGAACGCCTTCAGGGCCGGCGCGGGAAGGAAGCCCACGGCCCGCGAGCTCGCCGAGCTGACGCGCAGGTACGTGGACCGACTGCCGCAAGAGGTAAAGGCCTCCGTCAAGGCCAGGAAGTATCTGAAGGTCAAAGGCGTGGAGAAGTTCCTCTCCCGGCTGTCCTCCCGGGGCGACGTCCTGATAGGCCTAGGCACCGGCAACCTCAGGGACGGCGCCTTCATAAAGCTGGAACCGTCGGGCCTGATGAAGCATTTCGCCTTCGGCGGCTACGGCTGCGATTCCCACCACAGGAGCGAGGTGCTGCGGAAGGCCGTGCAGCGGGCCGCCAGGCTCGCCGGGGCGCCGGTGAAGGAGAGCCGGGTCTACGTCATAGGCGATACCCACCGCGACGTAGAGGCCGCCAAGGAGGCCGGCTATCACAGCGCCGTGGTGCTGGACGGCTTCGGGGACAAGGCCCTGATAATGCGCTCCAACCCCGAGCTCGTGGAGAAGGATTTCGCGGACCTGAAGCCCTGGCTGATCTGGCTGGGCCTGGAGAAGGACCCGCGCGGCGTGCGGCGGGGGACCTATATCTGCCCGGATTCGCCCATAGAGCACGCGCATTACGGCCGCACCGGCATGGACCTGCGCGACATAGAACTGGGCATGAAGAAGCTGCGCGAGACTAAAAGAAAGGCCACGGGAAAATGAGGATAGAGGAAACGCTGACCTTCGGGGATATCAAAGAGGTCCCGGAACTGCTGGAGGCCTTCTCCGCGCGCGCCGGCGCGATCGGGCGCACCGCGCTGCGCTCGGCTGACAAGACGGTGTACCTGGTGGGGCGGGGTTCTTCGGGCACGGCCACGCTGTTCGCAAAATACATCTGGGAGACCTACGCCGGCACCATCACCAATTTCATCCATCCCCATTCCATCTTCGAGGCGAAGAAGCCGCTGAATTTCAAGGGCCAGGCCGTCTGGGCCTTCTCCCAGTCCGGCCGCAGCCAGGACATAGTGGCCTGCCTCGGGCGGCTTATGAAGTGGGGGGCGAAAGGCGTGGCCGTTACGAACGAGGACGACCTGAAGAGGAACCCGCTGGCGCGCCTGGCCGGGCGCCATATTCTGCTCTCCCATTCGAAGGAAGTGCCGGTAGCGGCCACCAAGAGCTTCGAGCTGCAGCTCTGGGCCGTGCTGTGGACGGCGCAGGCCTGGGCCCGCTGTTTCGCCGCGGCAGACTTTAAAAGGACAATAGCCGCGGCGGCCGCCGCCGCCGCCGAGAACTACGGCGGTTCGGAGCTGGTGGCCAGGATAAAGAAGGCGCACATGCTGGGTTTCGTGGGGCGCGGGCCTTTCAACGCGGTGGCGGAGGATTCAGCCCTGAAGTTCAGGGAGATGGCCAAAGCCCACGCGCTCGGCTATTCCGCGGCGGAGTTCCTGCACGGCCCCGTAGGGGCCTATACCCCCAGGGACTTCGTTTTCCTGTTCTCCCCGGCGGACAAGCTGCCGGAGGATATACTGAAGGTGAAGAAAGCGCTCGAGGAGCGCGGTACCCCTTACCGCGTGATAAAGCCCGGGACGCTGAAATACCCTTTCAGCTGCATCCCGACGGACATCCGCATGAAGAAACTGGCCCTGCGGCTGGCCCTGGCCAAAGGCCTGAACCCGGACAATCCCAAGGGCCTCAACAAGGTGACGCAGACGTTCTGAAGTAAGCCCGGGGGAAATTAAAGGGCCGGCTTGAAGCCGGCCCTTTTCATGATGCTCCCGCGACGTTAGAGCTTCCTGGCTCGTCCTTCCCAGTCCATGAAGTAGACGCCGTCCATCGCTGAAATGATCATCCCGTCGCGCGTCGGCTGCAGCGCGCTGCGCCAGAACTTCTCCCGCACGCTTACGGGCAGTTCCCAGGCGGAATAGGGGCCGTTCGGGCTCAACCCGGTCTTTACCAGGTAGTCGTTGCCTATCGTGAACCAGAGTTCACCCTTCTCCTCCCTGACTAGGGCGATATCGCCTTCGACCCGGGGCAGCTCCCGCAGTACCGCGTCAAGCTGGAAAGACTCGATGGACCTTCCATCCCGGGTCAGGATATTGAAGGAGGGCGAATCGAATTCTTTCCTGGATGTCCCGGTGATGCCCGTGACCGTATAGGTTATGCGCGCTCTCCTGTTGTAGCCCCAGAGGGTGCCGTCGGGAGCCTGCCAGAGGTCGGCGCCCAGCCTGAAGTAGCCGTCCCAGAGCTTTCGGGCCTTGCCGCCGGGCGGGCAGATATAGGCAACTTCCTTCTTCCCTTCACGCGCGGGGACTATATAATTGAAGCCGTCCGCGCGTTCGACCCCCATGAAGGGGGTCTTGAGGCCCAGGGCCCCGGGGACCGTCCACTTCCTGCCGCCCGCGGTAACGGTCCTCCTGTCCGCCGAGAGCACGGCTACGCCGGGGGCTTCCGAGATCTTCCGGCGCAGGAAGGCGCCCATCCGGGCCTCCACCCCTGTCCCGGACGCCCATCTCTTCTCCGCTTCGCCCGGCATGGCGTCTATGTTCTCCCATTTCAGCGGCTCTTTGCCCGGCGTCAGCGGGGCGTAATAGTAGCCTTCCCTTCTGCGGGCTATTATCCCCGGGACTTTCCCGCGGACCAGGTTGGCGCTCAAGGACCGGGGGAGCGCGGCGCGCAGCCTGAGGCCGCCGGCCGCTGTGCCTTTCATGAGCACCCCGGGCCTGTCGTAGCGGTCGCAGAATACCCAGACCCCGCCGTCAGGGGCGCTCATCGTCTGCCCGCGTATAAAGGCCGGGACGGGGAAAAAGTAGCCAGGGAGGCCCGGGCCGGCGTCGGGGGGGAGGACCTCGGCGCGGCGGCCTTCCCCGTCCACGAGGAAGACCTCGCCGGTGAAAGGCTTCTGCACCAGCATGACCCCCGGCGCCTGCGGCGCGTCCGTGTCGAAGTAATAGCGGAGCGGGTAAACGGGAAAAGTAATGCCGGAGGCTTTCCGGTTCAGGGCGGCAAGTCCCGCGAAGGGAGGTATTAAGGGCGCGGCCAGCAGCAGCGCGGCCAGCAGCGTTTTTCCCGCTGCCCCGGCTTCCCTGCGCGCGTAGGCGCGGCAGAGCAGGCGCAGCGCCCACAACGCCCCGCCCAGGGCGAGGGCGCCGGTGACCGCGTTCAGCAGGACCAGCGGGATGAGTCTGAGCATCAGCTCCTGGAACAGCGCCGCCGACAGCAGCGGTACGGCCGTGAGGCCTAGCAGGGCGAACGCGGCCAGGCCGCCGGCTACGGCGTTGCGGAAGGCGTAGGACAGCGTGAAACTGTAGAGGACCAGGAACGCCATGTAGAACGCGTAGTGGCTCGCCACGTGCGCGGTCACGAAGGTCAGCTTGTCCATCGGTACCGAGAACCCCATTATGGCGAAGACGGACAGCATCAAAAGCGCGGTCCCGGCCAGCGCGGCAACCAGCGAGGAGAGCACCTGCCCGTACTGGCTTTCGGGCAGGGGCTGCTCGGCCGCCCGCGCCGCTTCGGAGGCGGCGTCGGAGCCGGCGGTCCCGGCCAGCGTCATTATCGCCAGCGGGAGTCCCGCCAGCGCCCAGAAGAGCATGGCGAGGTTCACGGCCTCGGGCCCCGTCATGCTCCGGGGATGGAACAGCATAGCCGCCGGAGCGGAGAGGAGCACCGCGCCCAGCATGACGAGGAAGGTCAGGCGGCTTTTCCTGAATTGAAGCGCAAGCATGTTCTTCATAAAGCTTCTCCTATTCTCCGAGCAGTACCTTGAAGGTCTCTTCCAGCGGCAGCGGGGAGATCTCGGCCCCGGCGAAGGACTTCTCCAGCTTCAGCTTTTCCAGGGTCCCGCGCCCGAGTACCGCGAACTCCTTCACCGCCCCGGCCGAGCGCAGCTGTATGAGGCCGGCCATTTCCGGGGCGTCCCCTTCCAGCCTGGCGGCGGCCCTGAAAACCTCGCCGTTGAGGAACTCGGCGCTGTGCCGCGCGCTTATGACCCCGCCTTTGAGCACGCAGACCCTGTCCAGTATGCCGCCCATCTCCCCCATGCGGTGGTTGGCCACTATTATGGTCCTGCCGCCGTCCGCCAGCTCGTGGATGAGGCCGTTGAGTATATGGTCCCTGACCAGGTAGTCCAGGCCGGAAGTGGGCTCGTCGAGGAGCAGCAGGTCCGGGTTATGGGCCACGGCCGTTATCCAGGCGAGCTTGGCCAGGTTGCCCTTGCTGAGGGCGGCTACCCTGGCGGCGGAGTCCAGCTCCAGCCTTTTGCAGAGATCCGACGCCTTTTCCATGTCCCAGCGGGGGAAGAAGCCGGCGCGGAAATCCAGGACCTCCTTCACGGTCATGAACGGGTGGAAAGCGGGCTTTTCAGGCACATAGCCGATAAGCCCGCGCAGCCTGCCGCTGCCGTCGGGGCTGGCCCCGAGTATCTCCACGCTGCCGGAATCCATGGCCGTCAGGTCCATAAGGATGGAGAAGAGCGTCGTCTTCCCGGAGCCGTTGCGGCCCAGCACCCCGATCACCTCGCCTCTGGAGGCCGCCAGGTCCAGGCCTTTCAGCACCTCGTTACCGGCGAAGGCTTTCCGCAGTCCTTTCACTTCCAGCACGTTGGCGTTCATAAAAGTTTCCTTTTTACTGCCGCTATCATCTTCTCTATCTCGCCCCAGGAAAAACCGCTCTGCAGGGCGCCCTTCAGGGCGGCCTCGAGTGTTTCGAGCACCTTCCTGTCCGTATCCTCGGCCAGCTTCGCCGCGCGGGGGGAGATGGTGTTCTCCTGGCCGCGCAGGCTTTCGAAGAAGCCCTCCGCGGTGAGCTCGCGGTAGGCGCGCGCCACGGTGTTCGGGTTGACCTTGAGGTCCGAGGCCATCTTCCTTATCGAAGGCGCGGCGTCGCCGGGCCTGAGCAGTCCCTTCTTTACGAGCCCTTTCAAGCCGAGCTTGATCTGGTCGTAGATGGGGACCTGGGAGGTTTGGTTTATCGTTATCATAACTGTACCACCATGCTAGTACAGTGATAGTATAGCAGGGCCGCCCCTGAGTGTCAAGGGGAAAAAAAGAAGCCGGCCCGGGCCGGCTTCTCTTTCCTTATCTATCCGGCTAGAACCTGGCCCAGAGCTTCCTGGCCAGTTCGCAGGACTTGCGGGAGACCTCTTCCTCGTCGATATCCAGCTTCAGCTTCTTGCCTTCCATCAGCACGCGGCCGCCGCAGATAGTGGTGTCCACCGCGCTCTGGCTGACGCCGAAGATCAGGTGGCCCGCGAAGTTGGAGGCGTCCATAGGCGTGGGGGGGATATAGTCGATTATCGCGAGGTCGGCCGCGAAGCCGGCTTTCAGCTCGCCGACGTCCTTGAAGTAGCGGTTCGCTATCCTGGCGTTGTTGACCAAGAGGGCGTTCGCCGTCTCCATGAAGCCGCAGGCCGGGTCGCGTTTGAGGTGCTGCAGCCACAGGCCGCAGCGCACCTCTTCCAGCATGTTCACGGTCATCGCGTCGGTGCCGAGGCCCACGAGCACGCCGCCGTCGGTGAGGGCCGTGATGTCCGCTATGCCTACCGCGTTGTTGGCGTTGGACTGGGGGTTATGCACCACGGCGGTGCCGGTCTCCTTGAGGATCTCGACTTCCTTCTCGCTGACGTGCACGCAGTGGGCGGCTATGGACTTGCGGCCGAGTATGCCGAAGTCCCGCAGGCGCTCGACGACGCGCATCTTGTGGTGCGACTCGCAGTGCAGCTGGTCGGAGGTGGATTCGGCGGTGTGGATATGGAAGCCCACGCCCATCTTGTGGCCGCGGTAGGCGGCTTCCTCGAGCGTCTCGTCGCCGATGGTGAAGGAAGCGTGCAGGCCGAACAGCGCCTTCACCTGGTTGTCGTCGCGGGCGTTGCAGGCCGCTATGAAGGCCGAGTTCTCGTCCAGGCCCTCTTTCGCCTTCTCCTTGCCGTCGCGGTCGGAGACCTCGTAGGCCAGGCTCGCGCGCAGGCCGGTCCCGCGCACGGCCTTCTCTATGGCGGCCAGCGAGCCGGTTATCGCGAAGGGGCTCGCGTGATGGTCTATTATCGTGGTGGTGCCCTTGCGCACCGCGTTGATCAGCGGGATGACCGCGCTGTAGTAGGAGTCGTCGTTGGTGAGCTTCTTGTCCAGCCTCCACCAGAGGTTGTTGAGTATCTCGACGAAGTTCTTGGAGGGGTCCGCCTTGCCGAGGCCGCGCGCGAACGTGCTGTAGAAGTGCATGTGCGCGTTGATGAAGCCGGGCATCACCAGCTTGCCCGCGGCGTCTATGACCTTGGAGTATTTCCCGCGGAGGCTCTTCTGCGGGGCTATCTTCTTGATCAGTCCGTCCTCTATGAGCAGCGCGTGGCCGTACAGGACCCTGTTCTTCTCTCCCAGCGTGGCTATGATGCCGTTCTTTATGAGTATGCTTTTTGCCATGGTGTTCCTGTTCGTAGGATCGTACTCCGCCGCGCTATTCCGGGCAGACCTTCAGCTCGGCCGGGGTGCGCTTGCGCATCTTCAGCGCCCCGGAGAAGCACTTCTTCACGCAAAGCGAGCAGCCTACGCACTTCGAGGCGTCGAACTGCGGCACCTTCTGCCCGTCCAGCTTCACCGCCAGGTAGCCGCAGCGCTCGCAGTTGCCGCAGTGGCGGCAGAGCTCCGCGTCCGCCGCGGGGATGTTCTTGACCGGCGTGAGGTCGGGGAAGTCGGTGACCGGCTTGGGCAGCGCGCAGCCGATAAAGTCGCCGACCGACTTATAGCCCTTCTCCTCCAGCAGGTGGCTGAGCCCGCTCTCCAGCTCGCCGATGATGTGGAAGCCATACTTCATCACTATGGTGCAGAACTGCACGGACTTCGCGCCCAGGGCGAGGAAATGGGCCGCCGCCTTGTAGTCCATCGGCCCGCCGTTGCCGGAGATAGGCACGCCGAGGTTCACGGCCTTGGAGATGGTCAGGTTGCTGATGGGCGCCACGCCTTCGCCGCTCATGCCCACTATCATGCCCTCTTCCCAGTTGCCCTTGCCGGAGAGGCGCTTGCGGAAGGCCAGCGCCGGGAAGGAGTTGGCCAGCGTGATGCCGGCCTTCTTGTGCGGGTATTTCGCGTAGACCTGCTTTATCGCGTTGACCACCTGCCAGATCGAAGTGACGGCGCCGGTCAGCTTGAAGAGCTTCGGGATCTCCGGGTCGGAGACTTCCATGACCCAGTCTATGATCTTGGCCGCGAGCTCCGGGTCCTGCGAGACGATGTCGCCCTTGGTGCCGTCGCCGCCCTGCGGGCAGGACAGTGAGTATTCTATCGCCATAGCGCCGGCCTTCTCGAGCTTCAGCGTGTTGCCCTGCCAGCCCTTCCTGTCGAACTCGTCGTTGCCGGTCACCGGGCCGCCGGTGGAGGCCGCGGTCAGGCGGTCGGGGTATTCCTTAACGAGCCGCGCCACTTCCTTGCAGACGCGGTCGAGCGGGTGGCCGCTGACGTTGTCGGAGTTGCCGTAGGTGTCCTGGCTGAAGGTCACCATGTACTCCGACGGTATGTGTATGTGCAGGCCGTCGAAGGCGGTCTTCATCACTACGCCCGGCCAGCCGGCCTCGTAGGCCTGCTTCACCTGCTCGTAACCGTCGGAGTGGGGGGAGGCCGAGATGATGAAGGGCGACTTAAGCTTGCGGCCGAAGAAGTCGGTGGTCAGGTCCACGGGCTTGAGCTCGCGGCCGGCCAGTATCACGTGGCTCTTCTTGTGGTCCTTGAAGACGGGCAGCTTTTCGCCCCGTATGAAGGCGTGGGCCTGCATGGCGGCGTTCTTTCCGGAGGCGGCGCCCTCCACCACGGTGGCGGCGCCGTCCTTGCAGTCTCCGGCGAAGAAGACCCCCTTCTCGCCCTTGTCCTTGAAGACCGGGATGTTCTTGATGGCCAGCACGGTGAACTGTATATCGGTGCGCGCCTGTTCCGTGCCGGGGACGTCCCTGGACTTGTCGTCCAGCCGCACTATCTTTATGCCGCCGCCCTTCAGTATGCCGGTGATGCGGCTGCGGGCGTTGATGTTGACGCCGGCCTTCAGTATGTCCCGGAGCTCGTGCGCGGGGAGCTGTATGTCGCCTATGTTCTTGCGGGTGAAGATCTCCGCCCTGGCCGCGCCGAGCCGGAGCGCCTTCATGGCGCAGTCGGCCGCAACGGCGCCGCCGCCTATCACGGCCACGTTCCTGCCCTTCACCCTGTACTTGGAGGTGTTGCGCAGGTACTCGAGGCCCTCCACGCCGAGAGCCTCGTTCTCTATGTTGAGCTTCAGCTGCTCCTCTACGCCGGCGGTAACTACCACCGCGTCGTACTTCTTCATCAGGGCGGAGGGTTCCTTGACGGACGTGCCGGTCTTTATCGAAATGTCGCCGAGGGTCTTGATCCATTCTATCTCGGTGCGCAGCACTTCCTTCGGGAAGCGCGCGTCGGGTATCAGGTTGCAGGCGCCGCCCGCCCTCTTGTCCTTTTCGAGAATGTCGACCTTGTAGCCCAGCTGCGCCAGCGTGCCGGCCGCGGCGAAACCCGCCGGGCCCGCGCCGACTACCGCCACTTTCCCGCCGTTCGGCTTCGCCTTCCTGAACTCTGGCATCACGCCGAGCTCTTTCGCCTTCTGCACGACGGTGGCCTGCACGGGGGGGATATTGATGGGATTATCGAAGAGCCGGCGGGAGCAGGCCTTCACGCAGAACCAGTCGGGGCAGACCGCGCCGCAGACGCCGCCGAAGGTGTTGTGGCCCATGATCAGCGCGGCGCTGCGCTTGAAGTCGCCCTTCTCCATCTGGCGCACGGCCATGATGAAGTCGGCGGGGGAGCAGTCGGCCGGGCAGGCCTTCTGGCAGGGCTTGTCCTCGCAGTAGAGGCAGCGCTCCGCCTCGCTCTTGAGCTGTGCGTCGGTGAGAAAGGTGATCTTCTTCATGTCGTAACCTCGCGGCGGCGAAGATGTCGCTGATTAGATTTTATAATTTTATGCGCGCTTATGCTTGATGCGCGCCTTCAGCCGGAAATGCTCGCAGTCGTAGAAGAAGCGGCGGAACACCAGGAAGCGCCAGCTTCCCTTCTTTACTTCCTCGTCGGCCCTGTCGGAGAGCTCCGCGATCTCCGAGGTATCCGGCAGGGCGATGATATGGGAATGCCAGCACGGCAGATGGGAGGGTTCGTCCAGCCTCAGGTCTATCACCCCTCCCTGCCTTCTGTACCAGAGCCCTTCCATGTTGAGCTGAGCCTCGAAGGAGTCGGGGGAAAGCTGGCGCAGCGGAGAGTTGAAGAAGACTTCGGCTTCGTAGGGCCCGTATTCCGCACTGACACGTCCTATCTCCGCGCGGAGTATGCCGCCACGCGAGTCGCTGAAAGAGGAGAGCGGAAGGGAGGGCAGGTAGAATTTTCTGGAGTCCATGGCCGTTTTGCGGGTCTCGGTGAGGAACATCCAGGCGCGGACGGCCCGCGGCCCGGCTTCGGGCAGGAAGATGTATACGGTGGAGGAGGGGATGCCGGTGCGCTTTACGGCCGAGGAGGAGTTGGTCAGCAGTATGTCGCGCGCCGCGCGATAGTTGAATTCCTGGCATTCCTGCGGCAGCGAGGGGAAGGGCGGAGAATACGACGACGAGCCTTCTATCAGCGCGGCCAGCTCTTCCCTGCTTTTGAAATTTATGTCCGGGGAAAGGTTCCTCGCTATGCCCAGGTGCCGCAGCGCCTCCTTCTTGTCGCCGCGGAGGTCGTAGAGCCTGCTGAGGCGGTAGTAGCCCCGCGCGACGATATCGTCCTGGCCGGCGCCGAAGGATTTGCGCAGCTCCACGCAGGCCGTCCTGTATTCGCGGCGCATGATGGCCAGCTCCGCCCGGAGGTTTATGAGGAATTCGTTGCCCGCGGTAAGGCGCGAGGCTTCCGCCAGGGCTTTCTCGGCTTCGTCGAGGCGGCCGGTCTCGATGAGCCCTTCTATCAGCGCGAAGCGCAGCATGACGTTCCCGGGGTGGTGCCGGATCTCCTCCGTAGTCAGCGCCTTCCACGAGTCCCTCCGGCCCAGCCACGCGTCGCGATAGGCTTTGACGAACCACGCGAACAGCGTGGCGCCCGGGATGGCTTTCGCTATCCTCTCCGCGTAGGCGGCGGCCTTCTCCTCGTCCCCTGCGTACATCCTGGCGCGGGCGCAGAGCGCCAGGAGGGCCGGGTCGTCCGCGGCCCCTCCCAGGTAGTGCTCCATTTTCCTGAGCCAGTCCCGGCTTCCCGAGAAAAACTCGGTCAAGAGCCCGGCGTAAAGCCTGACTGCCGGGTCCGAGGCGTCGGCGGCGAGCCGGCGCATACGCCCCGGCGCTTTCCTGTGCAGGGAAGTCTCCCCCATGTGGGAATAGAGGACGGCCAGCATGGCGGTGGCGTCCACGGAATACGGATCTTTGTTCAGCGCGTCGATGACAAGGCCGTGGGCCTGGTCTATGCCGAAGTCGGTGAAGTAGGCCAGCGCCGCCTCGCCCGCCAGCCGCGACGCCTCCCGTCGGTTCCCCTCGGGGACGGGGCCAGCGCCCCGCGGCTTTTTCGCCTCCTCCGTGGAAGATTTCAGCATGCCGCGGATGCCGTCCACTATCTGGGTCTTTATCCCCTTGGGTCTCGCCGCCAGGCGTATGGCGTCGGCCAGCTCCCTGGCGTCTTTGAAGCGGGCGGACGGCTTCTTCTCGAGGCAGCGCATTATGACGGCGCCCAGCGCGGCGGAGAGTTCCGGGTTAAGCTTCGACGGGGGCTGGCAGCGGTCCTGGGTGACGGCCCTTATAAAGGCGGCCGTATTTTCGCCCTTGAAGGGATGCTCCAGGGTCATCAGCTCGTAGAGCATGGTGCCGAGGCTGTAGATGTCGGAAGCCGGAGAGGCCTCCCTGTTGGCGAAGGTCTCGGGTGCCATGTAGCGCAGCGTTCCCAGCATCGGCTGGCCGGTGGTGATGTCGGAAGAGTCGGAGAACTTTGCCAGGCCGAAGTCGGCGAGCTTGGCGGGCCCTTTGCGGGGGATGAGGATATTGGAAGGCTTTATGTCGCGGTGCAGGATGCCGAGCGAGTGTGCCTCATAAAGGGCGTCCGCCACGCCGGCCAGCAGCGCCGCTACACGGCTCTCGTAGTCAGGGTCGGTCAGCGGGAGGCCTGTGAGCGGCCGCAGGAAATACGGCAGTTCCTCGTCCTCAGGGGACAGGGGTTTCAGGTAGCCGTATTTTTTCAGCTCCTCCACGTCCCCGATCGCCGCTATGGAGCGGGCCAGTTCGAGAAAAGCGAACAGCGGCTTGCCGTCCACGTACTCCATCGCGAGGTACGGCAGGCCCTCGTGCTCGCCGAAGGAATAGACCTTTATTATGCCGGGGTGGTCGCAGCGGGCTATGGCGGCCGCCTCCCGCAGGAAGCGGCGTCGGCTCTGGGGGGTGGCCTGCTCCGGCAGCACCATCTTCAGGGCGGCGTCGCGCTGCAGCACTTTGTCGTGGGCGCGATATACAACGCCCATCCCGCCGCGGCCGAGCTCGCCGGTTATCTTGAGGTTCCCTAGTTCGTCCCCTTCTTTTATCATCACTTATATTTGATTTTACTATAATAAAAGAAAGGCTTCCGACTCTTAGAGGACAACATGAAAACACTGCTGATAAAGAACGCCGAACTGCTGGCCACGATGGACGACGCCGGCCGCGAGATAAAGGGCGGCGACGTTTATATCGAGGGCCCCGAGATAAAGAAGGTGGGGAAGGGCCTCAAGGTGAAGGCCGATCAGGTCATCGACGCGAAGGGCTGCGTGGTGATGCCGGGCATGGTGAACACGCACCACCACCTTTACCAGACGCTGACGCGCAACCTGCCGAAGGTGCAGGACGCGGAGCTGTTCGACTGGCTCGTGTACCTCTACGACATCTGGAAGCACGTGAACCCGGAGGCTATTTACGCGAGCACCCAGGCGGGCTTGGGCGAGCTGCTGCTGACAGGCTGCACGACGAGCTCGGACCACCTCTACCTTTTCCCGAAGAAGGACAGCGGCTTCTTCATAGACACGCAGATAGAGGCCGCGCGCGAGCTGGGGATCCGCTTCACGGCCACGCGCGGCTCGATGTCGCGCGGCCGCAGCAACGGCGGCCTGCCGCCGGACTCCGTGGTGCAGAAAGAGGACTTCATCCTGAAGGACTGCGAGCGGCTGATCAACAAGTTCCACGGCCGGGAGAAGTTCGCGATGACGCGCGTGGCGATGGCGCCGTGCTCGCCGTTCTCGGTGACCACCGAGCTGCTGGAGATCACCGCCGAGATGGCGAAAAAATGGGGCGTGCGCATGCATACCCACCTCGCCGAGACGAAGGACGAGGAAGCCTTCTGCCGGAAGCTTTTCAAAATGCGCCCGCTCG
Source organism: bacterium (assembly GCA_021811405.1). Lineage (GTDB taxonomy): Bacteria > Elusimicrobiota > Elusimicrobia > Elusimicrobiales > UBA9959 > UBA9959. Next base: position 24,979 of record JAJZOZ010000004.1, read on the forward strand.
AATATATGGAGAGCGTAGGCTGGGTGGAAGAGGGCAACGCCTGGTTCGCGCACTGCGTCTATATCAACGAGGCCGAGGCGAAGAAGATGGGGCGCACGCATACCGGCGTAGCCCACTGCCCGTGCTCCAACCTGAGGCTCGGCTCCGGCATAGCGCCGATCCCGATGTTCCTCAAGCACAACGTGCCGGTCGGCCTCGGCGTGGACGGCAGCGCCTCCAACGACTCTTCCGACATGCTCGGCGAGGCGCGCCAGTGCATGCTGGTGCACCGCCTCGGCGACATCCACGCGATGCCGGCGCGCAAGGCGCTGGAGCTGGCCACCCGCGGCGGCGCCGCGGTGCTCGGCCGCACTGATATCGGCAGCATAGAGCCCGGCAAGGCCGCCGACCTCGCGATCTTCGACGTCAGCGGCCTCGATTACATCGGTTCCAAATCCGACCCGCTGGCCTCGCTGCTTTTCTGCGGCGCCTCGCACAGGACCAAGTACACCGTAGTCAACGGCAAAATCGTGGTGAAGAACGGGCGCCTCGCGCTGGTGGACGAGCGCCGCGTGACGGAGCGCGCCACGAAGGCCGCGCAGTCGCTTTACCGCAAGGCAGGGGTCTGAGGGAGGGGGAATGGCGAATAACGGCAAGGCGATAAAGAAGATAGCCATCAGCACCGGCGGCGGCGACGCGCCCGGGCTGAACGCGGTCATACGGGCGGTGGTGATAGCCGCCCGCAACCGCGGCTGGGAAGTGCGCGGCATCAGGGACGGCTACAACGGCCTGCTGAACCCCGGCGACTACCCGGACGGCGGGCTGATGCACCTGCACCGGCATAACGTGCGCGGCATCACGCATCTCGGCGGCACTATACTCGGCACTACCAACAAGGGCAACCCGCTCAAGTACCCCACCCAGGCCCGCAACGGCAAGTGGTATGAGAAGGACCGTACGCGCGAGCTGCTGGCGGCTTTCCGCAAGCACAAGATAGACGCTCTGGTCGCCATCGGCGGGGACGGCTCGCTGGCAATAGCCAATGCGCTCTCGGAAAAAGGCCTGCGCGTCATCGGCGTGCCGAAGACCATAGACAACGACCTCGAGAAGACCGTGGTCACCTTCGGCTTCGACAGCGCCGTCTCGTTCGCCACCGAATGCGTGGACAGACTGCATTCCACCGCCGAGGCGCACAGGCGCGTGATGGTAGTGGAGGTCATGGGCCGCTACGCCGGCTGGATAGCCATGAACGCGGGCGTTTCCGGCACCGCCGACGCTATACTGATGCCGGAGATCCCTTACGACATCAAGAAAGTGGCGTCGGCCATAAAGGCCCTGCAGCGGCAGAACAAGCATTTCGCCATTGTAGTGGTGGCCGAAGGGGCGAGGCCCGTGGACGGCAAGGTCTCCGTGGAGTTCAGGGAGCTCGGCCGCGCCGACAAGCTCGGCGGGGCAGGGGAAAGGGTGGCCAAGCAGCTGCAGGCGCTCACCGGAAAGGAATGCCGTACCGTGGTGCTGGGGCATCTGCAGCGCGGCGGCGGCCCGACCACGTTCGACAGGCTGCTTTCGCTGCGCTTCGGCGCGGCCGCGGTGCGAGCTCTCGACGAAGGGCGCTCAGGGATAATGGTGGCGCTGGACCCCCCCAAGGTGCTCTATGTGCCGCTCAGGGAGATCTCGGGCCGCATGAAGACGGTTCCGCTCGACTGCGACACGATGCTGACCGCCCGCGCGATGGGCATCAGCTTCGGGGATTGAGCGGCCGGGGGAGAGGAGATGCTTTCAGCCATAGTGCTGGCCGCCGGGGATTCTTCCCGCATGGGCAGTCCCAAGGCCCTGCTGCGGTGGAAGGGTAAGCCTTTCATCGAGCATGTCTGCGACGCGCTGCGGCGCGCCGGCGTAGAGGACAGGATAGTGGTCCTCGGCGGTTCCTCTCACGAGGTGCTGGCCGGCTGGACGCCCGCGGGGGAGAAGGTGATCGTCAACCCTCATCCGGAGCGCGGCCAGCTCTCCTCGCTGCGCGCCGGCCTCGAAGAGGCCTCCGAGTTCTCCGGGGCCTTCATGGTCTGCCTGGGGGACCAGCCCACGATAGACGTGGAAACCTACAGGCGGATAATAGAGTTCTGGGAGGAGAACCGGGACAGCATAGTTATACCGCGGGTCATCAGGCCCTCGGATTCAAAGCTCAAGCGCGGTCATCCGGTCATTATCCCCGCGGCCCTGAAACACCTGTGTTTCGAGGGCCCGCTGGAGAAAGGCCTGCACTGGGTGACACACCACGGATCGGCCAGGGTCTCGGACCTGGACGTGAAGGACCCGGAGATAATCCGCGACTTCGACACTCCGGAAGATTACGCCTCGCTGCGGCAATGATCCCCTAACAGCATCATGTTCCCACTGTTCGCGCTTTCCGCGGTCTTCCTGCTTATAGCGGTGCGGCAGGTAGGCGGCTTCCGGCTGCCGATGTGGCAGGTCATGTGCGGCGGCGCCGCCGCGGTGCTGCTCTCCGGGGACATCGGCCCTTCCGCCGCGCTGGCTTCGATAGATCCCGAAGTGATGCTGTTCCTGTTCGGGATGTTCGCCGCCGGGCAGGTGATGGAGCTGAGCGGCTGGCTGGCGCACGCGGAATACGAGGTGTTCAAGCGCGCCCGCACCGAGGCCGGCCTGCTGCTGACGCTGGTGTTCTTCATGGGCCTGGCCTCCGCCCTGCTGATGAACGACACGCTGGCCATAGCCGGCACGCCGGTGGCGCTGCTGCTGGCGCGCAAACACCGCATAGCCACCAAGCCGCTCCTGCTCGCCCTGGCCTTTTCCATAACGATAGGGAGCGTGATGAGCCCCATCGGCAATCCGCAGAACCTGCTGGTAGCGGTGAAGGGAGGCGTGCAGGCGCCCTTCCTGACCTTCCTGCGCCACCTCGCCGTTCCGACGCTGCTTAACCTGTTCGCGGTCTTCCTGGTGGTGAGGCATTTCTACCGGGGCGAGTTCGGCCCGGAGGCGCTCAGTCATTCGCAGGAGCCGGTCAGGGACGCGGCCCTGGCCCGCCTGGCCAGGATAACGGCGTGGACGCTGCTGACCGCTATCGCCGCCAAGGTGCTGCTGGTCACTATCGACCCGCGGCTGGATTTCAGGCTGACCTGGATAGCCCTGGCCGCCGCGGCTCCGGGCCTGCTCTTCAGCCCGAGGCGCTTCGAGATACTGCGGCGGCTGGACTGGGGAACGCTCGCCTTCTTCGCCGGTATGTTCGTGCTGACCCGCTCCGCCTGGGACACCGGCTTTTTCCAGGGGCTGTTAGCCCGCGCGGGCGCCGCGGCGGCGGGGACCGGCCCGGTGATGATCGTCAGCGTGCTGCTGAGCCAGCTGATCTCCAACGTGCCGCTGGTGGCGCTTTATCTCCCGGTGCTTACCCGCGCCGGGGCGGGGACGCCCGAGCTGATGGCCCTTGCCGCGGCGTCGACCTTCGCCGGGAACCTGTTCGTGCTGGGGGCCGCCAGCAACGTGATCATCATCAGCGCGGCGGAGAGGAAAAGCGGCGAGACGGTGACGTTCCTGGAATTCGCCAGGGTCGGGGTCCCGCTGACCGTCATAAATGCCATAATATACTGGCTGTTCCTGAGGTGAGGAGAGGCATGGCTGAAACAGAACAGGAAAAGAGAAAAAAGCGGCTTGCCGTCGGCCTGATGACCTTCGCGGCCATCCCGTACTGGCTCGGCACGGTCGGGGAGGGTTTCGCTAAGGCCTACCTGGCGGCTTTCGCGCCGGGCGACCCCGGCAAGCTGCAGGGCTACAGCTCTTTATGGTTCGGCACTATAATTTTTTTCGGCTATATCTGGGCCCGCCCGGCCATGCTGTACAGGAGGGGCCCGACCCCGGAGCTCAGGGAGAAGGTGCGGCGCCGCTTCAGCAGGATACACCTGCACGCGGCCGGACTTCTCCTTCTATCCACCATTCCGAACCTTGCGCGGGCTTATTTCTTCAGGAGCTCACTCTCTGAGGGCATGCTCCCGGCCCTTTCCCTCTCGTTCCTCGCCCAGCTCTGTATCCTGCCCATCATCATCGACTGGATAAGGGCCAGGAACAGCCAGACGATGGAACTGCTTTACGAGGGGGAGGACCTCTACTCCCTGCGCCCCGGTTTCTCGATGCCGATTTCGCTGAAGGTGGCCATGCTCATCTTCTCCTGCGCCCTGCTGCCCTTCGCGCTTCTGGCCTCCTCCCTGTTGCTGGGAGCCCCGCCAAAGGCCTGGTCCGGGCCCTTGATAAATCTCATGTTCCTCTGTTCCGTCACGCTGCTGATGGGCCTGGGCGTGGTCTTTTACGGAATACAGCGTCCGATCAACGGCCTGATAGAGCGCATGCGGCGCCTGGCTTCCGGGGACTTCACCAAGACCCGCATCTATTACTCCGACGAGATAGCCCGCCTGAAGGCCGGCTTCAACGAGATGTCGGACGGCCTCAAGGAGCGCGAAGAGCTGCAGGATACCTTCGGCAAGTACATGTCCATAGAGATAGCGCGCGAGCTGATAAAGAACCGGCGTGTGGACCTGGGCGGGGAGACCATAGAGGCCGCGGTGATGTTCTGCGACATCCGCAACTTCACCACCCTCTCCGAGAGCATGAGCGCGGCCGGGGTGGTGGAGTTCCTGAACAACTACTTCCGCTACATAGCCCCGGCGATAACGCTGCACAACGGGGTCATCAACAAGTTCATCGGGGACGCGGTGATGGCCGTCTACACGCCCCGCCTCGGCTCCTCCGACTACGCGGCCGACGCGGTGCGCTCGTCCCTCGCGATGCGCCGGGCGCTGGCCGAGTTCAACGCCTCCGGCAAGGCGCCCGGGGAGATACACTTCGGCATAGGGATACATTCCGGCAAGGTCGTCGCGGGCAACATCGGCACCTTCTCCCGCCTCGAGTACACTTTCATAGGCGACACGGTCAACAGCGCCTCCCGCCTGCAGGCCAAGACCAAGGATTATTCCACGGACATCGTGGTAAGCGCGGCGGCCATGGAAAAGGCCAAGGGGTCCATCGGCGCGGCGGCGGCCTTCCAGCCGCTGGGCAAGGTGGCGCTTAAGGGCAAGGCGGAAATGATAGAACTCTACAAGGTGGCCTGAATGTACAGACACACTCAGAACGGCAGACTGATGGTATTGTCGGCGCTGGGCCTGCTGGCCGGCGGGGTCGCGGCTATGGCGGCCACCGGGCAGAGGGCGGTCTTCTACGTGCTGGCCGCCACTGCGGCTTTCGTCTACTTCGGCTTCAGGGACCTGACGGTCGAGGTGGACCACGAGGCGGTGCGCATCCGGTTCGGCATCGGCCTGTTCAGGAAGGAGTTCCGCCTTTCGGAGATAACTTCCGTGACGCAGGTGAGCAACAGCTGGCTGGCGGGCTGGGGCATACACTACATCGGCGACGGCTGGCTCTACAACGTGGACGGCTACGGCGCCGTGGAGCTGCGCTTCGCCTCGGGCGGCCGGGCCAGGATCGGTACCGACGAGCCTGCCGCGCTGGAGACCGCCATCAGGGAGCGCCTGGGCGGCTGGAAACCCAAAGCGGGGTAAATGAGATGAAAGAACAGAAGAACATCATAAAACTCCTCTCCGAGGCCATAGATTCCGGCCGCGCCGCGGCTTTCGTCACCGTCATCTCCGTGGACGGCTCCACCCCCAGAGAGGCCGGCGCCAAGATGCTGGTCTTCCCGGACGGCTCCATAGAGGGCACCATAGGCGGCGGCTCGGTGGAGGCGCTGGTGATCAGGCGGGCCGTGGACTGCCTGCGCAGGGGGGAGGGCGGAAAGTTCGCCTTCGAGCTTAAACCCACCGGCAATACCGGCATGATCTGCATGGGCGGGATGGAGGTCTTCGTGGACGTGTACAAGAACCCGTTCAAGGTGCTGATCCTCGGCGGCGGCCACGTCGGGGTAAAGATCGCCGAGGCCTGCCGCCTGGCCGGCTACCCGTTCCTGGTGGCCGACGACAGGCGCGAGTTCGCCAACGCGGAGCGCTTTCCCGGCGCGCTGGCCGTTATCAACGAAATGCCGCACAAGGCCGTCGAGGCCGCGGGCGTGGACGCGGAGACTTATGTCGTTATCGTTACCCGCGGCCACGCGCTGGACCGCGAGTGCCTGGAGGCCGCCATGAGCACCTCCGCTCCGTACATAGGCATGATCGGAAGCAAGGACAAGGTGGGCGAAGTGTTCAGGCTCCTTGGCAAGAAAAAACTTTACCCTCTCAAGGACGGGCGGGTGCATTCGCCGATAGGCCTTAACCTGGGGGGGAAGACCCCGGGGGAGATAGCGGTCTCGGTCCTGGCCGAGATCATGAAGGTCCATTACAAGCGCGACGCGGGACATATGAAGGATAAGTCCGCGGCTTGACCGCACCCACGGCCCGAATCGGATAAACCCGAAAATATGATATAGTATTGGCTGGTCCGCGCCACGGGCAGTCCGGCGCGGGGCCGGCGCATGGCCGCCGGCACGGAAAGCGGAGATCTAGGGTAAGGGGATATGAAAAAAATCACGAAAGCGCTGTTCGCGGTAATGCTGCTCGGCCTGGCGGCCGGAGCGCGCGCGGAGGATAAATACGACCAGCTGGCGAAGGAACTCACCGAGGCCGGCTCCTCCATCCAGGGCAAGAAGATCGCCATAATACCGTTCTCGTACGCCGACGCCCGCGACAAGGCCAGCAAGGACGGCTCGGTCATCGCCGAGCGGCTCACGATAAAGATGATCAACATGCACAAGTTCGAGATCATCGAGCGCAGCGTCCTCGACAAGGTCATGAACGAGCTGAAGCTCCAGTCCTCCGGGATGATAGACGCCTCCAGCGCTCAGCAGCTGGGCAAGGTGCTGGGCGTGGAAGCCATAGTGACCGGCACGCTGGTCGAGACCTCCGGCGGCCAGATAGAGGTCAACGCCCGCATGATCAAGACCGAGACGGCCCAGGCCATAGGCGCTTCCCAGGTCACGGTGGAGAAGAACTGGATCGGCGACGTTTCGTCAGCCCCCCAGGGCCAGTCCCAGACCTACCAGCAGCCGGCCTACCAGCAGACCTCCTACGATCAGCCGGCCCCCAAACAGATCTACCGCAGGCCCCGCGGCGAGTTCGAGTACGGCTACTTCGACCTGTTCATGGGCTTCGGCTCGCCGAACATGGCGCTGGAGTTCTCCAACTCCAACAGCAATATCTACCTCTCGGCCCTGGGCATTACCGCGGCCTATAACGGCCCTTACAACTCGGTGAAGTGGGACAAGATACAGATGGAGGGCTTCGGCCCGATAGCCATGCGCGTGGGCGGCTACGGCAACGGCAACGTGGGCGGCGCTTTCGAGCTCGGCATAGAGAAGCGCAACATAAAGCCTCAGAACACCACCTGGACGCTCAACAACAGCGGTACCGGCAATTTCACTTTCACCACCAACGACTACCTCACGATGACCTCCTTCCAGATGGGCGGCGACCTGATGGTCCGCTTCACCAAGAAGACCAAGGTGGAGCCCTACCTGGGCCTGGGCATCGGCCTGTCGCTGAACTCCATCAACATGCCGAGGGTGAAGGGGTATACCAATTCGGCCACCTTCTCCGCCCCCACCGACGAGTTCGCCGTGGGCTTCATGTTCAACATGCCTTTCGGCGCCCGCATCCGCATAGGCGAGAAGACGCAGCTGGTCACGGAGCTCCGCTACCAGCTGAACACCATGACCTTCGACCGCGGCGTCACCGGCGAGCAGGACAGGCTGACGCTCAGCGGCATGTATTTCAACCTCGGCATAGGTTTCGACTTCTAGTCCGGGAGCCGTCAGGCTACAAGCGGCCGGCGCGGCTCTGACGAGACGCCCGGCCGTTCTTATTCCCGCCCTCGGGCAGCGCCGGGCGGACGCAAGGGAACTTCGCGAATGCTGAATTTCATCCTAAACAAGGAAGTCGTCCGGACCGAAGAGCGGCCGGGGATGGTCCTGCTGGAATTCATCCGCGACGTCAAGTGCCTCTCCGGCACCAAGGAAGCGTGCCGCGAAGGGGAATGCGGGGCCTGCACGGTGCTCGTGGGGCGCCGCAGGGCGGACGGTTCGGTTTCTTACAAGGCCTGCGCCTCCTGCCTGCTCCCCATCGGCGACGTCGACGGCTGCCACGTGGTAACCGTGGAGGGTCTTTCCGGCCCGGAACTGACGCTGGTACAGAGGCTTATCGTAGAGAACAGCGCCTCCCAGTGCGGCTTCTGCACCCCCGGCATAGTCCTTTCCCTTACCGGCTTCTGCCTGTGCGCGGAGAAGCTTTCCTTCGAAGCCGCCGTGGACGCGCTGGACGGCAATATCTGCCGCTGCACCGGCTACGCCGCCGTACGCGGCGCGGCGCGCGCGCTGTGCGAGCGGCTCTCGGCCGCGCCCTCCTCTCCGGAGAAGCGCCTGCCGGAACTTATAGCCGGCGGCGTGGTGCCGGAGTATTTCAGGGATATCCCCGCGAGGCTGGCGGGTCTTGAGGCCGCGCCTTCCGCGGCCGGCAAGGACGCGGTCATCGTCGCCGGCGGCACCGACCTGTTCGTGCAGAAACCGGAACAGCTGCTGGACGGGGAACTCTGCTTCCTGTCGAAGCGCTCCGACCTGGATTATATACGGGAGGACGGCGGCGTCCTGCGCGTGGGCGGGGCCGTCACCATAGAGGATTTCCGCCTCTCGGCGCCGGTGAGGAAGCATTTCCCGGCCCTCGAGAAAGACCTGCTGCTCCATTCCTCCGCCATACTGCGCAACAAGGCCACGCTGGCCGGCAATATCGTCAACGCCTCCCCCATAGCCGACGCGGCCATAATACTGCTGGCGCTGGACGCCCGGCTCGTGATCGAAGGCGGGGGGAAGAAGCGCGAAGCGCCGCTCTCGAAGTTCTTCCTCGGCTACAGGAAGACCGGCCTCGCCTGCGGCGAGCTCGTCTGCGAGATAGTCATCCCTCTGCTGCCGCGAGGCGCCCGCTATAATTTCGAGAAGGTCTCCAACAGGACCACGCTGGATATCGCCGCGGTCAACACGGCCCTGCGCCTGACCGCCGGGCCGGACGGGGTTATCTCCGACCTGCGCGTCTCGGCCGGCGGCGTGGCCCCCGTGCCGCTGCTGCTGGACCTGGGGGCCTTCAAAGGCCGCAGGCCGGACGCGGAGACCGCCAAGGCCGCGGCCGCGGCCTCGGAAGCCGCCGTTAAACCCATAGACGATATCCGCGGCTCGGCGGAATACAAGAAACTGCTGCTGGGCCGGCTTGTGGAAGCGCATTTTAACGGGGAGGCCGCGTGAAGAACGAAGACATGCTGATGCACGTGCGCGGCGCCTCGCTGTTCGTCGACGATATCCCGGCCCCGGGCTGCCTGCACGCCGTCCTTTTCACCTCCCCGGTGGCCCGCGGCAGGATCCGCTCCCTCGATATCTCCAAAGCGGCGGCTGCCCCCGGCGTGGCCGCCGTCTATACGCACAAGGACGTGCCGGGCCTGAACCAGGTGGGCCATATCCTGAAGGACCAGCCACTGCTGGCCGCGGACGGCGTGGAATACATCGGCCAGCCCATCGCGCTGGTGGTTGCCGAAAGCCAGCGGGCAGCGCGCCGGGCCGCGAAGCTCGTAGAGGCGGACATCGAGCCTCTCGAGCCGGTGTTCAGCCCCCGCGAGGCCGCGGCCAAGGGCCATATACACGGTAAAAGACGGGAGCGGGTCACCGGCGACCCGTCCGCCGCCTTCGCGAAGTGCAAATACGTCGTCCGGGGCCGGCTCTCCAGCGGGCCGCAGGAACATTTCTACTTCGAGACCCAGCGCGCGCTGGCCGTGCCCGGCGAGCACGACACCATCAAGGTCTACGCCAGCGCGCAGTCGCCCGGGGCCTTCCATCACCACCTGGCGGAAGTGCTGGGCATCCCTATGCACAAGGTGGAGCTGGACATACGCCGGCTGGGCGGCGGCTTCGGCGGCAAGGAATCCACCGCCGTCTGGATAACCGCGCCCGCCCTGGCCGCCTTCCTGCTCAAGCGCCCGGTGAAGCTGGCCCTCTCGCGCTCGGAGGACATCGCCACTACCGGCAAGCGCCACGCCTACGAGTACGACTACAAGCTGGGTCTGGACGCGGAGGGGAAGATCCTCGCCTACGAGGTGGACCTGTTCCAGCACGCCGGTGCCTGCGCGGACATCTCCCCCGCCGTGCTCGGCCGCTCCTTCCTGCACGTCTCCGGCTCCTACAATATCCCGAACCTCAGGGTTTCCGGCACCAGCTGCCGCACCAATGTCCCGCCGAACAACGCGTTCCGCGGCTTCGGCGTGCCGCAGGCCGTGTTCGCGATAGAAGCGGCCCTGACGCACGCCGCGGGGCTGATGGGCCTGCCGCCCGAGGAGCTCAAGCGCCGCAACCTGCTCAAGGACGGCGACACGCTGGCTTACGGAGTGAAGCTCGAGGGCGTGAACGCGGGCCGCTGCTGGGAGGTGCTGGATAAGCGGGCCGGCATAGCCGCCCGCCGCTCGGCCGTCGAAGAATATAACAGGACTCATGCCGGTACGAAGAAAGGCCTGGCCGTAGTTCCTGTCTGTTTCGGCATCTCTTTCGCGCAGACGGCCCTCAACCAGGCCGGCTCGCTCGTGAACATATACGTGGACGGCAGCGTCTCGGTCAGCACCGGCGCCGTCGAGATGGGCCAGGGCGTGAACGCCAAGATCCGCATAGTGGCGGCCCGGACCCTCGGCGTGCCGCTGGAAAGGGTGCGCGTGGATACCACCAATACCTCCCGCGTCCCGAACGCCTCGCCCACCTCCGCCAGCTCCGGCGCCGACCTCAACGGCATGGCCACGAAATACGCGTGCGGGCGCCTGCGGGAGCGCCTGCTCGAGTTCGCGGCCAGGCATCTCAGCTGCGACGACCCGGCGAAGGTCTCGATCCGCGACGGCGAGGTCTTCGTCGGGGAGAAGGATCCGGTCATGACCTGGGACAGGCTGGTGGCGGCCGCGCAGTGGGCGCGGGTGGACCTCTCCGAGCACGCTTTCTACGCCACCCCTAACCTCCATTACGACATGGAGACCGAGCTGGGCCGCCCCTTCGCGTATTACGCCTACGGAACCTCGCTGACCGAGGTGCTGCTGGACCGCTCCCGCGGCACTTATTCCATAGAGTCGGTGGACGTGGTGCAGGACGTGGGGGAGTCCCTCTCCCCGGAGATAGACCTGGGCCAGGTGCAGGGCGCGGTGGTGCAGGGCATAGGCTGGTCGGTGCTGGAACAGGTCAGGTACGCGCCCGACGGCAGGGTTCTGACCGGGGCGAACTCCTATAAAGTGCCCGACATCAAGTTCGTGCCGGATAATTTCAACGTGACCCTGCTGAGGGATTCCTCCAACCCTTTCGCGGTCTGCAATTCCAAGGCGGTAGGCGAGCCGCCGCTTATACACGGGCTGGGCGCCTACCTGGCCCTAGCCGACGCGCTGCGCGCCGCCGGGGCAACCGGGCCGCTGCCGCCGCTGCCGCTGACGCCGGAGCGGACTTTCATGTGTCTTCACGGGAAGGCCTCTGAATGAAGAAGAAGATCACGGTGCGCTACTTCGCCATGATGGGCGAGAAGCGCGGCACGCAGAACGAGACCTACGAGACCGAAGCCGGCACCGCCCGGCAGCTGCTGCACGAGCTGCAGGCCAACAAGGCCCTGCCGCTGACCACCAACATCTCCAGGGCCGTGGTCAACGACAAGTTCGTGGACTGGGACTCCCCTATCAGCGACGGCGACCTGGTCATCCTGATGTCGCCGTTCTCCGGCGGCTGACGATGTCATGCCGCTGAAAGAAACCGGCGCCGCTCTTTACGGAGCGGCGCCGGTCTCTCTTGGAGCCTTTGCTGCGGGCTTAAGCGTCAGGGCTGCTGTACCAGCTTTATTATCTCTTCCGGCAGCCGCATCACGCCGGTGCCGAAGCTGTCCTGGCTGTCCCGCATCAGCCTGCCCCTTTTGAAAAGGCCGATCCCGCCTACCTGGGTGACGACGGAGAACATCAGCGAGCGGTTCTCGAACCTGGACCCTTTCGGAAGCGTAACGAGATATTTGGTCCCGTCCATTATGGAGATGGAGGCATGGGCATCGTGCAGCATCCCCATTACAATATCTCTCACCGCCGCGCCGGCAAGGACCGTGCCCAGCTCCGGCTTGTATTCGATGTAGTCCTTATCCAGGGAGAAGTCGGCGATGAAGCCGAAATCCTGGTTCAATTCATAGGAGTACTCGGTGCCTATGGCAGTTATTACTATGCCTATTATCCTGCCGGTCGCGGAGTCGAAAGCGGGGCCGCCGGAATTTCCCCCGAAGACGTCCATGTTGGTCTGGAATACGGTGGGATTTATCATGTATACCTGCGCCTGGTCCGGGTCGTCTATCTTTACCGCCATGCCGAGCGGGTATCCGATAGTGAAGACCTTCTGCCCCACCTTGAGGGGCTGCCCGGTCTCGAGGGAAAGAGGAAGCCTGCCGGCTGGCTCCCTGTCCATGCGTACAAGGGCGAAGTCCCGGTGGTCCTTGTTGTTGCCGCTGCCCTCGAGCGCCCGCGTTTCTATCTTCTTGATGCTGTAGACGGCGTCCATCGGGAAGTCCTGGGCCGCTGCGCCCTCTTTATCGTATTTCCAGCCGAAGACCATGAGATAGTTCTCAAAATAGCTGCGGTCTTCCTTGTTTTCTGATACGCAATGGCCGGCGGTCATTACCAGCCCGCTGCCGACATAGGCGCCTGAGCAGTCGGAGAGCTTGTTCTGGGAGGAAAAATCCTCGTTCTCGTCCGCGTAATGGGATTCTGAGACCTTGCTGAAGTTCTTTATCCTGTATTTTTTCTCAAGCGGATCGAAGTAGAGGTTCCTCTTATTCACGAAGGCCACGGTGGAGTCGGCCAGCTTTTTAAGGCTCTCCGGGACCTGGTAGTACTCGTGCATGGAGTTCTCGCCGTAAATGCTCTTCGCGGAAGAAAAAGAGGGAAGGGGAACGTCCTGGCGCGAAATGTCACGCCGGCCTTTGAGCTGAGCGTATGCCGCGTTTTCGGCGAAAGCGGGCCCGATAGGCAGCAGTATGGGGAGGAGGAGGGCAAAGAACGTGCGCGATCTATTATTATGCATAATGATATCCTAATTGATAAGCGACTTCCCGGTAAGGGCCTTGAGGCCCTTATTCTCCGGGCTGAAAGGCCTACCGCTTGCCAGGCTGCTCTTTCCTGCATCTGGAGCGGCGTTTCGCGCTAAACGGAGCAATTATTGTGCCATTATGGTTTTCGGGCTAAAAGAACGCCGCCGGCCCAAAAGGAACGGCGGCGTTCAGGTATGACCGCGGATGGTTACTTCTTCTCGGCGGCCTTTATCGCCTTCAGCACCTTCTCCGGCGTGAGGGGGAACTCGCGCAGGCGGGCTCCGGTGGCGTTGTACAGGGCGTTGGCGAAGACGGGGGCGGCCCCGTTGATGGAGACCTCCGACACGCTTTTGGCGCCGAAGGGCCCCGTCTCCTCGTAGGAGGGCACCAGGATCACCTTGACCGGCGGCCGGTCCCGCATCGAGTAGATGTGGTAGTCGGCGAAGGATGCGTTCTGCATGCGCCCCTTCGCGTCGAACAGGTACTCCTCCGTCAGCGCGTAGCTGATGCCGTTGAGCGTGCCGCCCTCTGTCTGGCCTTCGGCCAGCGCCGGGTTCACCGCCGTGCCGCAGTCTATCGTGGAGACGTAGTTCAGCACCTTGATGAAGCCGGTCCAGGTGTCCACCTCTATCTCCGCGAAGTGCGCGGCGAAGGGCGGCGGCGACTTCTTCGTGATGTGGGAGGCCGTGCCGATGATCTGGTACTGGTCCTTCTGGTACAGCGTGTACTTGGCTATGTCGCCGTAGCTGACCTTCTTCGTGCCGTCCTTGCTGCGCACGGCGGAGTCCTCGCAGTAGGCCTGCTCCGGCGGGATGCCCAACATCTCCGCGCCGCTCCTGAGTATCTGCCGCTTGGCGTCGGCCGCGGCCTTGCGCACGGCCTCGCCCGACAGGTACGTCGTGGACGAGGCGTAGGCGCCTACGTCGAAAGGGGTGACGTCGGTGTCGGAGGAGTAGACGATCATTTTATCCGTCGTGGTCTCCAGCTCCTCGGCCGCTATCTGCGCGAGCACCGTGTCCGAGCCGGTGCCGAGGTCGGTGGCGCCCATCAGCAGGTTGAACGAGCCGTCGTCGTTGATCTTGATCGAGGCCGCGCCCATGTCTATGTCCGGGATCGACGAGCCCTGCATCAGGCAGGCCATGCCCATGCCGCGGCGGTAGCGGCCGGTCTTGCCGCGCCAGTCCTGGCGCCGCTCCCAGCCTATGGCCTTAGCGCCCTGCAGTATGCACTCGGCGAGCGCGTTGGACCCCACGGTCATAGGCGTGCCCTCGCGGCCCTCGCCCAGCGCCGCGAAGATGGGGGAGCCCTCGCCCTCGCGGATGTGGTTCATCTGGCGGAACTTCATCGGGTCCATGCCGATGGCCTCGGCCATCTGGTCCATCAGGGACTCCATAGCGAAGAAGGCCTGCGTGGCGCCGAAGCCGCGGTACGCGCCGGCCACGGGCAGGTTCGTGTAGTACGACTTGCCGTCGAACTTGATGTTGTCGCAGTGATATAAAGGCAGCACCTTGGAGCCGGCGCACGAGACCACGGTGAGGCCGTGGCCGCCGTAGGCGCCGGTGTTGTTGATGGCCTCCATGTCTATCGCTGTTATAGTGCCGTCCTTCTTTACGCCGGCCTTGAGGCGGATGCGGAACGGGTGGCGGGTGCGGCCGGTGCGGAAGGTCTCCTCCCGGTCGAACTGCCAGATCACCGCGCGGCCGGTGCGCAGCGCGAACATCGCGGTGACGTCGTCGAGCAGGATCTCCTGCTTGCAGCCGAAGCCGCCGCCGATACGGGGCTTGATGACCCGTATCTTCTGCACCGGCACGCCCAGCGTGCGCGCCACGATGCGGCGGCAGTGGAAAGGCACCTGCGTGGAGGTGGTGATCTCGATGCGGCCCGACGGGGCTATGCGCGCCATCGAGGTGTAGGGCTCGATGGGGCAGTGCTGGGCGTAGGGCGTCTCGAAGGTCTGGTCGAACCTGAAGTCGGCCTCCGCGTAGCCCTTCTCGAAGCTGCCGGCCTCGCAGGCTACGTGCGCGACGAGGTTCTTCTTCGGCTCGTAGGGGATAGGTATCGGCACGTGGGCTTCCGGCTCGTCGTGTATCACCGGGGCGTCCTTGGCCATGGCCTCGTCCAGCGAGAACACGGGCTTCAGTACCTCGTACTCCACCTTTATCGCCTCCAGGGCGGCCAGGGCCTGCTCCTCGGTTTCGGCCGCCACGGCGGCCACGCGGTCTCCCACGAAGCGCACCTTGGCGTCGAACATGAAGGTGTCATACGGCGACGGCTCCGGGAAGCCCTGGCCGGCTGTGCAGTGGGCTATGCGCGGCACGTTGCCGTGCCACAGCACGGCCTTGACTCCGGGCATCTTCTCGGCCTTGGAGACGTCGAGCTTCTTTATGCGGGCGTGCGCGTGCGGGCTCCACAGCATCTTTATTGCCAGCGCGTCCTTGGGGACGAAGTCGGCGACGTAGGAATCCTTGCCTAGCGCGAGCTGCAGCGCGTCTATCTTGGTGACGGAATGGTTGACCTGCTTGAGGTGCTTCGCCTTCTCGTGCCTGATCATTTGCGGGCCCCCTTGGCGGTCTTCTTCGCGGGCTTCCCGCCCTCCGCCGCGCGCTTGTCCAGGGTTTTCCGGAGGGCCACCCAGATCTTCTCGTAGCCGGTGCAGCGGCACAGGTTGCCGTCCATGTATTCCTTCACGATCTCGTCCTCGAGGACCGTCTCGGTCTCCATCAGGGCGGTGGCGCTCATCACCATGCCGGGGATGCAGTAGCCGCACTGCACCGCGCCGGCGGCGACCAGCTGCTTCTGGAACTCCGACGGATCGTCGAAGGTCCCGGCGCTCTCTATCGTGCGCACCTCGCGGCCCTCGGCCTGCATCGCGTAGAGCAGGCAGGCGTAGGTGGCGCGGCCGTCCACGAGCACGGTGCAGGCGCCGCACGTGCCCTGGCCGCAGCCGTACTTGGTGCCGCGGTAGCCCTCGCGGCGCAGCAGCGTGAGGAGCTTCTCGTCGGGGCGGGTCTCGAACGACCTCTTCTGCCCGTTGAGGGTGAAATTCACCGAGCGGGTATTCTTAGCCATTATTCGGCCCTCCCGCGGGCGAACTCCGCCGCCCGCTCCAGCGAGTCGAAGATCGAGACCTCGGCGAGCCGCCGGATATAGTCCGCGCTCATGCCCTCGCCGCCGGTCCACTTCGCGGCGCCGCCGCCGGCGGCCGCGGCCGCCCTGAAAACTTCCGCGCGAGCCTCTTTGCCGACCAGCGCTGCCTCGGCCGCCTTCAGGCGCTGCGGGAACGGAATGCCGCTGCCGGCCGCCACGCGGGCCGACTTTATGACGGCCCCGTCGAGCTCCAGCAGCGCCGCTACCGTGACCAGCGAGAAGGCCGCCGCGTTGCGCGAGGCTTTCACCGAGCCGAAGCCGTGGTGGGCCTTCAGCACCGGGATCTTCACGGCGGTGAGTAACTCCCCGTCCCTGAAGAGCCTGGCCGGCTGCGAGGAGAAATACTCGTCGGCGCCCATTTCCTTCTCCTTGCCGGAGTAGATGACCATGCGCGCGTTCATGGCCAGCAGCACCACCGGCAGGTCGGCCCACGGGAAGACGCGGGCGATATTGCCGCCTATGGTGGAGACGTTGCGCACCTGGTGCGTGGAGATGCGCCTGCAGATCTCGTGCATGGCCCAGCGCGGGCCGCGGTAGCGCTGTATGTCCGAGAGCGGGGTGGCGGCGCCGATCTCGAAGAAGGCGCCTTTCTGCTTTATGTAGGACAGGCCCAGCCGCGTGATGTCCACAGCGGCGACCGGGGCCTTGCCCTGCATGAAATGCAGCGCGGTCCCGCCGGCGAGCGGCATGCCTTTGGGCCCCAGCGCGCGCAGCGCCTTGCGCGCTTCGGCGAGGGTGGAGGGGCGGATGAATTCGCACAGTTTCATGATTTCCTTCCTGAAAAAAAGACCGCTGGATTTCGAGTAAATATAGCAGATTTGCCGAGCGGTATAAAGCCGCCCCAGCGGGCCGGAGCCGCGCCCTTGACACCGCCCCCCGGGGCGGTATAGACTGTCTAAGGGGCACTATGATTATGGACCATAAGAGCGACGCCGAACCCGTACTCCCGCACGAGAAAGCCACCCGCATAAACCTGGACAAGCGCTTCTACGGCACTTTCGCCGAGATCGGGGCCGGCCAGGAGGTGGCGCGCTGGTTCTTCGTGGTAGGCGGCGCCTCCGGCACGCTGGCCAAGACCATTTCCGCCTACGACATGGCCTTCTCCGACGCCATCTACGGCAAGACGGAACGCTACGTCAGCCGCGAGCGGCTGGAGAAGATGCTGGAGTACGAGTACGCGCTGCTGCTGGAGCGGCTGGCGGCCGACCGCGGTTCCGCCAACTGCTTCTTCGCCTTCGCCAATACCGTGGCCGCGCGCAGCTACCAGGGCAACAAGGACTGTCACGGCTGGATGGGCATCAAGTTCCAGGGCGCGCCGGGCGAGGAGCCGTCGGAGATCATACTGCACGTCAACATGCTCGACAAGGAGAACGTGCAGCAGCAGGTGGCCCTCGGCATAATAGGCGTGAACCTCGCCTACGGCGCTTTCTACCTGGGCCGCGAGCCGGAAAAGCTGATCGCCTCTCTGCTCGACGGCCTGTCGCGCGACAGGATAGAGGTGGACATGATCCGTTTCACGGGACCGCGCTTCAGGACCGTGGACAACAGGCTGATGACGCTGCAGCTGGTGGCGCAGGGGCTGACCGGGGCAGCGCTGATAGGCGCAGACGGCGGAGTGCTGCAGCCCTACGAGGTGCTGCGCAAGAAGAACATCCTGATAGAGCGCGGCAGCTTCCGCCCTGTCACCAAGGTCAACATAGACATGCTGGAGGGGGCCCGCTGCCAGTTCCAGGCGGACATCGGCGCCAAGGCGGGGGACATCGTGGAGCTGATGGAAATAACGATGAGCAACCTGCTCAGCTCCGGCGAGATAGACCACTGCGACTTCCTCGCCCGCGCCGACACGATAAACGCCGTGGGGAAGATGGTGCTGATCTCCGACTACGCGCGGTACTTCAAGCTGGCCAACTACCTGCAGCGCTACACGAAGAAGCGCATCGGCATAGTCATGGGCCTGCCCAGCCTGAAGAAGCTCTTCGACGAAAAATACTACGAGTCGCTGGAAGGCGGCATCCTCGAGTCCTTCGGCCGCCTGTTCAAGAACGACCTCAAGGTCTACGTCTACCCGCAGATAGGCTCGGAGCCGGGCAAGGTGGTCACCTGCGACGATTTCGCGATGCCCGGCAACCTGGAACACCTGTTCCGCTACCTGTCCGATAACGGCCGGATAGTCCCCATAAAGGCCTTCAACAAGAACTGCCGGGGCGCCGTTTCCGGGGAGATAGTGGGCAAGATAGTCTCCGGCGACGATTCCTGGGAGGAGATGGTGCCCCCGGAAGTGGCGAAGTGCATCAAGGACCACAACTTCTTCGGCCGCCGGCGCTGGTGCGAGGAGGGGGAGCAGAAAGGTTCCTGAAGACGGCGGCGCACGGACAAAGAAAAAGCCCGCTTACGCGGGCTTTTTCCTTTTTCTGGTCCGAGCTGAACTACTTGACCACCGGCCAGCCGGCCGCGATCCAGGCGTTTATGCCGCCCTCGATGTGGTGGATGTCCGTGAAGCCCATGTTCTTCATGATGCCCAGGGTTATGCCGCTGCGGTGGCCGGAGCGGCAGTAGATCAGGTATTTCGCCTTCTTGTCCAGCTTGGCGAGCCGGTCCTTGAAGTCGGGGGCGTAGTAGTCCAGGGTCATGCTGACCGCTTCCAGGTGGCCGGCCGCGTATTCCTCGGGGGTACGGATATCTATGACTATCGGCTTCTTGGCCTCTATGAAGTAGTGGGCCTCGTCCGGCTTTATCTCCACCGGGAAGTCGCAGTTGCCCGGCTTGGGGTCCGAGGCCGAGGGCTGCGGCGTTTCGGGCGCCGCGGCGAAGAGCGAAGCGGCCCCCGCGGCCTTGGCGCCCCCGCAGAAGATCGCGTCCAGGTCCAGCGCGCGGGCCATGGCCGCCGCCGAAACCACCAACAGCGCTGCTATGAATATCTTCATGATAGCCTCCCGGAAAATGTCCTGCGCGTCATATTCTACCAAAATAGAGGGGGCCGGCGCCTGAGCGGGCCCGGGCAAGTTTGGTATCATATAGACAGATATGGCGAAGAGACCAGGCTTCACCGCGATTCTCGCCTCCGCCGCGCTGGCCCTGCACCTTTTCGCCGGCCTCTCTTTCATTTTTTCCTCCTCGGCCACTTACGACGAGACGGTGCACCTGTCCAGCGGCTATTCCTACCTGGAGACGGGGCGCTACGCGATGAACATCATGGACCACCCGCCGCTGGCCGAGATGCTCTGCGCGCTGCCGCTGGCCTTCATGAACCTGAAGTCCTTCACGGCCCATCCCTATTTCGCCAATCTCATGCCTTACCATTACGGGGACCTGTTCCTGTACGAGAACACGGCTCCGCCTGGCCGCCTGCTGAACACGGCGAGGAGCTTCGGCTTCCTCGCGTGGACTTCGGTCTTCGCCTTCTTCATCTGGTCCTTCGCCTCCCGTCTGGAGTCCGGCGCCGCCGCCGCTTTCAGCCTGGCGGTATTCTCGCTGATGCCGGTCTTCATCTCCAACGACGCCCTCGTGACCACCGACGCCGCCGCGGCGGCCTTCTATTTCGCCTCTTTCGCCGCCGGCTGGTATTTCACGGAGGGCGAGGCCGGCCAGGGGAAGCCCGGCGGCGCAGGCGCCCGGCTGTGGCGGCGGGCGGCCCTGGCGGGAGTTCTTTCGGGCCTGGCGCTGGTCTCCAAGTTCAGCATGTTCATAGTGCCGCCAATGGTGGCCGCCCTGTGGCTGGCGGACAACCGCCTGTCCCGGCGCATGCCCGCCGCGAGGCTGGCCGGCCATATAGCCGTCTACGCCGCGGCCTGCCTGCTGGCCGTGGCGCTGGTCTACAAGTTCGACCTCGGGCTTTACTGGAAAGGTCTCTACGCCACCCTGACCCGCCTGGACCAGGGGCGTTCCTCGTTCGCCTTCGGCAGCCATTCCGTCAGCGGGGTCTGGTGGTATTTCCCGGCCGCGCTGCTGGTCAAGACCCCTTTGCCGGCGCTGGGAGCGGCAGCCGCGGGCGTATGGCTCGCGGTCAAGAACTTCCGGCGCGGCTATCTCTGGCTGCTGGTGCCGCCGGCCGCGTTCTTCGCAGCCGCGCTGAGCGCTAAGGTGCAGATAGGCTACAGGCACATCATGCCGGTGATGCCGTTCCTCGCCGTGCTGGCCGGCCTGGCGCTGGCCCGGATACCCGGGAAGAAGGGCGCCTGGCTGGCTTCCGGTCTGGTGATCCTTAACGCCGTTTCGGTGCTGCGCGTCCACCCGTATTACCTCGCCTATTTCAACGAGGCCGCCGGCGGCCCGGCGCGCGGCTACAGGCTGCTGACCGATTCCAACCTGGACTGGGGACAGGACGTGCGGACCCTCGCGCGCTATCTGGCCACGCGGGGGAACCCGCCGGTGGTCTTCTCCTACTTCGGAGTCGCCAGGCCGGAGAGCGCCGGCATAAGCTACGTGCCGCTGGGCGTAGTGTCCAACGTCGAGCTCAAGGGCGCGGGGGCGCAGGTCTGTTCCATGAAAGAGGTGCTGCTGGCCGTCTCGGCCACCAACCTCCAGGGCACCTATTACGCGGACAAGGATACCTACGGCTGGCTGAAGGACAGGAAGCCCGCGTTCGACGCCGGCCATTCCATCTTCCTGTACGACCTGACCTCGGACGGGCCCGGCCTGCGCCGGCTGGCCGCCCTGTTCGACCGGGAAGGCCGCAACGCGGAGGCCGACTGCCTCTACGAGAGGGCCGGCAGAGCGGAGAAAGCTCCATGAACAAACTGATCAAGCCGCTGATGGCCGCCGTGGCGGCCGCGCTGGCCGGCTACGTCTGGTTCGCCGTGCTGGGCGGCTCCAGGAAGGAAGCCTGCTTCAACATGACCGGGAAGCCCGCGGTGGAGGCGTGCTCCTTCGTGATCCGCTGGCGCGGCGGCGCGGAAAAGGCGGAGGCCCTGTACCGCCGCTCCAGGCTTTATGCCAGCGGGGAGGCCTGGGACGACGAGAAAGCCGACCTCGAGGCGCTGCTTGCCATGAAGGATTCCGCCCGCCTGGGCAAGGAAAGGCTGGGCAACGTCTACGTCGGGCTCGCGCTGGTAGCCACGCGCAAGGGCGACGAGGCGGCGGCCAGGAAATACTCCGAGCTGGCAGTTCAGACCGGCAACGCGAGCTCGGGGGTTTACTTATCCCTTGCCGGGGCCTATATCGAGGCCAAGCAGTACAAGCAGGCGGCGGACCTGCTGCTGGGCGCGGCCATTCCCGACAGCGAGAAGAAGCACCCGTACTACAACGCGCTGGCCTCGGCTTACGGCGGCATGGGCGACTACCCCCGGGCCTATTACGCCCTGAAGAGCGGACTCGCGGTGAAAGCCCCCAGGCCGGTCCTGGCCGCCACCGCCAAGCAGATGGGCCTGGTGTGCTTCGAGCTGAAGCGCTACAAGGAGGCTGACATGTACCTCTCCTACGCCCAGCGCTCGGGGGCCGATTGCCCGGAATGCCCGTTGTTGCTTACCACTATCCGGGAATCGCTGATGCCCTGAAGGCCGCCATTTTCAAATGAAACGCCCTGCGCCGCGCAGCGCCCGCCCCGCGGCCCCTCCCGGGGAGGAACGGCGGAATAACGGCTGGCATGGTTATTGCTCGGTTTAGGCATGAAGCCCCCGGCCCCGCTCCGGAGCCGCGCGGCCTATGACAACTATGGGAAAAACACTTCTGATCATGATCCTGCTGGCGGCGGCCGCCCCGGCCAGGGCGGCCGGGTTCACGGCCAGGTCCTATATCGCGGCGGCGCTGGCGGCCTCGCCTTCCATGAAGTCCGCGGAGGAGTCCTTCCGGCAGGCCGAAAGCTCGTATAAGACCGCGCTGCTGGACGCCGCGCTGCCCTCCCTGACCCTCGGCCTGGGGGAGACCTTTTACGACAACCTCGACACGAGGCTAAGGCTGGACAGGAACGACGTCGCCTCGTCGCTGTCCGCCTCCTGGAACCTGTACGATTCGGTTTACAGCCCGGCGCGCCGCATAAAGGACGCCCGCCTGGATTACGAGACGGCGAAGCTGTCCCTGCTGAAGGCCAAGCAGGACGAGGCCCTGAAGGCGATGGCCCGCTTCTACGCGCTTTATTCCGCCCGGCAGCGTACCGTGATAGCGAAGGCCAACCTGGTCTCCCGCGAGCGGCAGTACAAGGACACCAACGAACAGTACAATTCCGGGACCCGCAGCCGCATCGAGGTGACCCAGAGCGAGGGCGACAAGCTGCAGGGCGAGCTGTCGGTCGCCCAGGCCGAAGCTGCCGAGAGCAAGGCGCTGATGTCCTTCAACGAGCTGATAGACGCCGACCCGGCCGCGGGGCAGGAGGTGGAGGTCAGCACCATGGCGCCGGAGATACAGCTGCCGCTGCCGCGGGAGGACGTGGACCGCGCGCTGCGGGACAACCTTTCCCTGCGCATGCAGCGCCTCTCGCTGGAGAAGGCGCGGCTGGCCTACCGCTCCTCGGTCAACTCGGCCTACCCGCGCCTGAGCGTGGACGCCTCGTGGAGGAAGACCGCCCTCGGGCTGATAGGCCCCGGCTCTTCCGGCCCCGGCAACCCGTCCTACGCCCTCTCGGCCTCGGTCAGTTTCCCGTTCGGCTTTTTCGGACTGCAGAACTACCTGAAGACGAAGACCGCGGCCTCGAAGCTGGGCACCGCCGAGCTGAACCTGCAGAACAGCGTCAGGGCCATGAAGACGGACGTGCTGACCTCGCAGAAGGACATAGAGCTGCAGGTTAAATCCAGGCAGCTGCTGGAGTTCCAGGTGAAGGCGCAGCGGGACACCACCGACAACCTGCTCAGCGAATACTCGCTGGGCGGCGCCTCCTTCCTGCAGCTCGACAGCTCGCAGACCAAGATGCTGGACGCCGGCAACAACCTGGTGGGCGCTATCAACGACCTGGACCTGGCCCTGTTCAGCTACAGGGCGCTGCTGGGCGAGAGGATCTGGGAGTAACGGAGAACGACGATGAAAAGCATGGCGAAACATTCCAAGTGGCTGGCCGCACTCGCGCTCCTGTCGGCGCTGGGCCTGGCGGGCTACGCGCGCTACGAGAAGATGTCGGTCCGCAGGGACCTTTCGGACTTCATCCGGGAGGCCAGCCGCGGCGACCTGAAGCTGGACCTGCAGGAGTCCGGCGAGCTGGTCTCGCGGGACTCGGTGGACGTTTTCCCGCCCGGACGCGGCTTCATAGTCGAGGTGCTGAAAAAAGAGGGGGAGTACGTCGACAAGGGCGAGAAGATCCTGATGTTCAAGGGCGGCGAACGGATAGATTCCAACCAGTACGTGCCGGTGCCGGTGCTCGCCACCCGCGCGGGCCTGCTTACGCGCTGCATAGACCGCTACGGCAGGACTTCCGACGAGGTGCGCGAGGGGAACCGCGTGGACGGCTCCGGCAGCTGCGTGATGCGCATAGTCGACATGAACACCCTGGCCGTGAACCTGCAGGTGAGCGAGCTGAACATCTTCAAGCTGAAGCGCGGCCTGCCTGTCTCCATAACCTTCACCGCCATCCCCGGCAGGAAGTTCTCCGGCAGGATAGACGTGATAGCCCCGATGGCCGAGGCCAAGAACAGCGGCTGGATGGGCGGCGGGTCCAAGGTCTTCCGCGTCGTGATAAACCTGGAGCACCCCGACAAGCAGCTGCGCGTCGGCATGAGCGCCGTGGTGACGGCCGACC
Organism: bacterium; assembly: GCA_021811405.1. Taxonomy (GTDB): domain Bacteria; phylum Elusimicrobiota; class Elusimicrobia; order Elusimicrobiales; family UBA9959; genus UBA9959. The sequence goes on from JAJZOZ010000004.1 coordinate 48,868, forward strand.
TGCAGGCCAAGAAGGACGCCCTCAAGGTCCCGATAGAGACGCTGTTCCAGGAAGGCCTGAACTATTACGTCTACCGCCAGAAGAGCGGCTATAGCGCCGAGAAGATACAGGTCTATCCGGGCATGAGGTCCGAGACCGAGGTGGAACTGGCCGGGCCGGTCAGGCCCGGGGACAAGCTCTTCACCGCGCTGCCGGAGACGCTTAAATGAGCATAGCCTGCTCGGAGCTGACGAAGGTCTACGAGGGAGGCAAGGCCGGCTGGCCGGCCCTGCGCGGTCTTTCTTTCGAAATTAGAACGGGGGAGTTCGTGGCCGTGACGGGCCCCTCCGGCTGCGGAAAATCCACGCTGCTCAACATAATAGGCCTTCTCGACGAACCGACCGGCGGCGCCTATTCGCTGAACGGCAGGGACGTGGGGTCCATGTCGGATTCCGAGCGCTCCGGGCTCAGGCTCGGGGAGATCGGCTTCGTCTTCCAGTCCTTCCACCTGCTGAACTCCATCTCGGCGGCGGACAACGTCTGCCTGCCGCTGCTTTACGCCGGAGAGTACGGCGCGGCCATGCGCCACCGGGCCGCCGAGCTGCTGAAGAAGGTAGGCCTGCACGGCAAGGAGCACAAGACCCCGCTGGAGCTTTCCGGCGGCGAGAGGCAGCGCGTAGCGATAGCCCGGGCGCTGGCCAACTCCCCCAGGATAATACTCGCCGACGAACCCACCGGCAACCTGGATTCCGCGTCCAGCCGGGAGATAATGGGGATGCTCTCGGAGCTGAACTCCGAGGGGATCACGATAGTGATGGTCACGCACGACAGGGACCTGGCCGCGCGGGCCGGCAGGAACATCCGGATGCGCGACGGGAGGATAGAGCCGTGAGGGAGCTTTTCAACGCGGCGCGCACCGGCATAGCCGAGATCTGGGCCCACAAGACCCGCTCGGTGCTGAGCTTCCTGGCCATAGCGGCGGGCTCCGTGGTCTTCATAGACGCGTCCTCCGCCATCGTGAACACCTATTCCAGGCTGAAGTCGCAGCGGGCGGTGTCAGGAGTGGCGCGCCTCAAGGTCAGCGCCAACACCGGCATGAGCTTCTCCAACCCGGACGCTGGCTACCAGGAATCCCCCAAGATCACCTACGACGACGTGCTGGAGCTGCGCAGGAGGATCCCCGGCCTTTACATGGTCTCCCCGGAGATGCGGGTCTACTGGAACATCGTTACCTACGACGGCCGGCGCTACATAGCCAATACTTACGGGGTGACCCCCGACTGGACCAAGCGCGATTTCACCTACAGGCTGCGCGGCCGTTTCATAAACGACTACGACATGGAGCATAAGCAGCGGGTCTGCGTGCTCGTCCGCAAGGCGCCCCCGCCGCCGCGCAGCGACCTGGAGAAGACCAGGGCCAGGGAGTGGAACCTTACCGGCCCCTTCGACGACCTGATGTCGCACGGCGACCCGCTGGACAGGACGGTGACCATGGGCGGCCTCACTTTCACCGTGGTGGGCGTGCTGGAGCAGCTGCCTTATTCGGAACGCCC
>JAJZOZ010000096.1 GCA_021811405.1 bacterium
CCGCAGCTGATGCAGCTGGCCATGCAGAACCCGCAGACGCTCACCATGCTTATGGGCAACAAGGACGTCTCCGGCCTGATAGGCAGGTTCGACACCAGCAAGGTAAAGACCACCCCGTTCTGAGCCCAGGGCGGACGGCGTACGGCCCGCGGCCGGCGGCCCCGGAGCCATGGATGCGCCGTAAGCCGTCCCCCGCGCGGTGCCTTGACCGATATCAGAGAGCGGTCTGGTCACCCCGAATAGCCGCCTATATTGTAGAATTCAGGGAGAGGGCCTGGTTGCCTTTAAGGGGAATGTATGCCGGAGCGGGAACCTTTTTGCAGCGTCGCCAGACGAGACCATTTTGATATTTGCGCTACGCTGGATATAAGTTCCCGCCATTTCTATGGATGTCCGAAGACGGAGCACTCCGGTATTGAACTGAGCTTTGATTCGGCCGCGCCGCATCATCGCCGGATCGGGGGCAGACGCCTGACCCTGTCCCCCGGACAACTCATGGTATTCAACGCCCTGGAAGAGCATGCGGAGGAGTGCGCAAGGAACGGCCCCCTCCATCGTTCTCGTGCGGTCATTATCGGATTCCCGTTCATCGATCAGTTGGCCCGCGAACTGGGATTCCCGGCGCGGGAGTTGGCGTTTACGGATATAACGGCGGCCCCTACGCCGCTGATACGGCGACTGCTCGGAGAATTGTTCTCGCTGCGGGATACTCCCGGCAGTTCGCATGTGGCGTTCGACTGCGTGGCTACGGAGCTGGTCCTGGAACTGCTCTCCGGGCTGGAAAACAGCATGAGCAGGCGGATACGGGCCGCGGCGGCCAACGGGTACTATCCGCGCGATTGCGCACGGGCAAAAAAGATAATGCGGGAACTTGTCTTCGACGAGGACGTCTCGCTGGACCGGATCGCGACGTTGTCCGGCCTGAGCAAGTTCCATTTCGCGCGGGTTTTCAGGAAATGCGTCGGGCTGTCCCCCATGAGGTATTACAACCGCCTCAGGGTGGATTACGTCAAGGAGCGCTTGCGTCATACCGGCTCCGGAATAACCGATATCGCTTATAACGCGGGATATTCGGATATTTCCACGTTCAACAAGTCCTTCAGAAAGCTATGCGGCATGCCGCCCTCACAATACCGGCGGCGGATCTGAAAAAGAGCAATATTTTCCTGGCCGGCCGGGGATTCAGGCTGATATACTGTCTTCAAGTCGGCGGATCAAGGAGACATGTATGAAACAGGAACTCAACGAGGAATTACGGAAGCGGTTCAACGGCAAACACAAGACGGTCGCCCATCTGGCCACGGTGGACGCTGAAGCAGGTTATGCGCCGGAGATAAGGACCATGACCCTGCTAGAGGACGACTGGCGGTTCTATATCGCCTCGTCGGTTTCCGACAGGAAAGTCCGCGAGTTGCGGCGGCATCCCCTAGCCGCGTTCCTTGTGTACTTCCACGACGGCAAGAATGCCGGATATTTGCGGGTCACCGGAAGTGTCGAGGCGGTACCGGATACACGCGCAAGGAACAGGATCGCGGAGAAAGCGGAGTATCCCCTTGCCTGCCGCTGGAAAGGCGGCGCCGCGTCCCCGGAACTTTACTTCGCCAGGATCGTCCCGAAAAGGGTCGAATATCTGCGACCCGGAGAAGAGCGTGCGGCGAATGTCACCCCGGAATTCCCGCTGTGAATCAGGCCGGTTGCAGCCGGACCTGAATACCGATGCATGTCTTTTTCAACCTGGAGGCCGCCGGTTATGTCATTAAAATCCCTGAATGTCTTTTCCCTATGCGTTTTCATGGCGCTGGCCCCGGCTGCCGCGGCGGACAAGGCCGCGGCCCCCGGTGTCCCTGCCGCACCCGGCGAAAAGAACGAAGGAGCTCTTATCATGAAAACCCTGGTCATACTTTACGTCGCTGATCAGGCGAAAAGCAAGGCGTTCTACACGACCGTACTGGGGACCTCTCCCGTCCTGGACGTTCCCGGGATGACGGAGTTCAAGTTCGAGGGGAATTTCTCGCTCTGCCTTATGCCGGAGCGCGGGATCAAAGGACTGCTCGGTGAGAAATTACCAGACCCTGCGAAGGGGAATGGTATCCCGCGGGCGGAGCTTTACATGCTTGTGGATGACCCTGGAGCCTATCACGCCAGAGCATTGAAGGCCGGCGCGGTGGAAGTAAAGCCCCTCGGCCAGATGCCATGGGGCGATACGGTGGCTTACAGCATGGACCCGGACGGCAATGTTCTGGCCTTCGGCAAATCTTCTTAAACTTGGCCGCACGAAGAAGAACGACAGGCTTACCGTCCGAGATCCGCGTCAGGGGATGCCATGCCCGGCGCCGAAGGCCGCGGCGTCCGTGGCCGCGCCGGATAGCTGTTCGCACTGGCAGCCGGGGCGCAGGAAGACACAGTCTCTCTGACTTTCCGCATCAGTGCGTCCAGCGTGAACGGCTTCCGGACGAAGTTCCTCATCCGGACTCAGCAGGTCGTCCTCGAGGCCGGCGTCTTCCATGCAGCCGGACATAAAAAAACACCTGGTATCGCACAACAGCACTTGACTTAGATCAGTTGACACAGGTCAAACAAAAGTCCTATATTCCCCGTAGGTCTTTCGGACCCCATTCACGGAGGTAGCATTAATGAAGAAACTCTTGACCCTGGCCGCCGCGATAACCCTGGCAACAGCCGTCAGCGCGAAGGCCTCGCAGAAGATAATCAGCTTCGACCCCGCCTACAAGGGCGGCATCGAGAAGAGCCTTGAGAGCCTCGGCGGCCAGGTGACCCGCCGCTTCCACCTGGTGCACGCGGTGGTGGCCGACTTCCCCGACGAGGTCAAGGACGCCAGCATCTACACCCTCAGCGGCGTCACCCACGTGGACGAGGACCGCTACATAAAGTGGATAGAGGCCGCGCCGGCTTCGATGAACGCCGTGCCGCTGCCCTCCGTGGAAGCCGCTCTCGGCGCCATACGCTCCGGCGAGGCGCAGTGGGCCGGCTCCTTCGCCGGCATACAGCCCAAGGCCGACCCGGCCGAGGCCGAGATACCCTGGGGCGTAAAGCGCGTCAACGCGGCCGCCGCCTGGGACTACACCGCCGGCAAGGGCGTGAAGGTGGCCATAGTTGACACCGGCATGGACTACACCCATCCCGACCTCGCCGCGCATTACAAGGGCGGCTATAACGAGGTCACCAACACCGGCGACCCGATGGACGACCACGGCCACGGCTCGCACGTCGCCGGCACCATAGGCGCCGTCAGGGACGGGAACGGAGTGGTGGGCATAGCGCCCGAAGCCGACCTCTACGCGGTCAAGGTCCTCGACAAGAACGGCTCCGGCCAGTACTCCTGGATAGTGGCCGGCATAGAGTGGGCCATAGAGCACCACATGGACGTCATCAACATGAGCCTCGGCGGCAAGTCCGGCACGGACGCGCTGGCCCAGGTGATGAAGAAGGCCAAGGAAGCCGGCGTGACCGTGGTCTGCGCGGCCGGCAACGACTCCGGCCCGGTGAATTACCCCGCCAAGTACCCGGAGGCCATAGCCGTGTCCGCCTCGGATTCCTCCGACAAGCTGGCCTACTTCTCCTCCAAGGGCCCCGAGATCGCGGTGATAGCCCCCGGAGTCAACATCTACTCGGTCAAGAAGGGCGGCGGCTACACCAGCATGTCCGGCACTTCGATGGCCAGCCCGCACGTGGCCGGCCTGGCGGCTCTCGCGATAGGCGCTGGCGCCCACGGCCCTGACGCGGTGCGCGCTGCCCTCACCCGGGCGGCGACGAAGCTCCCCGGCCTCAAGCCCACCGACCAGGGCGCGGGCCTGGTGGACGCCTTCAAACTCGTGCGCTGAAAAGCAGCCGCGCGCAAAAAAGCCCCGCGGGCTCACCCGCGGGGCTTTTTTCTTTGGGCTGCGGCCCCTTTCTACGGGTTATTGGGCCCATGCACCGCCGGTATCGGCGGCGGCACCGGGGTGCCCTTTCCGTCCGCCGGCGGGAGCGGAGAGCTTTGCGGCTGAGCGGCCTGCTGCGCCGGAGAGGCCTGCTGCGGGGCGTAGCCCGGCTGATATGAGGACTGTGACGACGGCCGCGGTTCCGGCTGCGACGGGCCGAACGCGGAGGCGTCGAGAGTGGGGATGGCCGGCTGCTCCGGCGCGGCCTCCTGAACCGGTTCGGCCGGGGTTTCAGGCTGCGCGGCGGCCGCCTCCGTCGCCGGCTGGGGCGGGGGCGCCGGCTTCTCCTTGCAGGCGCAGATGGCCAGCGGCGCGGCCGCCAGCAGCGCCAGGTTCCACTTGCCGATGAGCTTAGCAGGTTTCATATCCAGTTCCTTCCCGGGATGGCTTCCCCCCTATTATAGAATGCGCGGCAAGGTCCGCGCAATGAAAAGGAGAGGCCCGGTCCGACCGGGCCTCCCCGCAACGCAGCCTGTTGCCGCCCTATCCTGCCCGGAGCCTTCCGCGGACGGGCGGCTCCGGGTTCACCAGCCGTAGCCCTCGCCGGTGAGCTGGTCGAGGCGCTGCTGCACTATCTTGTCCTTGTTCGCCTTCCTCTTCTCGAGCCTCTTTTTTAGGTTCCCGAGGTCCTCTTCCATGCGCTTTACGCGTATCTCCTGCCCCTTGCTCTTGAGGTCGAAGAGCTCGGAGAGCACCTTGCCCAGCTTCGCCTTTATTTCCTTCTTTTCGGCGTCGGAAGCCTTGCCGTAGGACATCGAGAGTTCCTTGCTCTCGAACTCCAGGGACAGAGCGCGCACCGCGTCCTTCTCCAGGCTCTCGTCCTTCTCCATGCGCGCCGCGGCGAAGAGCTTACCGGACATCTGGACGAGCATCTTGTACTTGCCCGGGGCGGCTTCGCGCAACTGCTCCATCTTCTTGCCGAAGGCGGGGTCGTGTTTGTTGATGGTCTTGAGCACCTCTTCCTCGGACATGAAGCCCGGGCCGCCCATGCCGCCGCGCATCATCATCCGCTTCTTCATCATCATCTGGCGGTCCATTCCGCCGCCGGGCCCCATGCCCTGCCCAGGGCCCATGCCCTGTCCGGGCCCCATGCCCATGCCCGGCCCGCCGGGCTGCTGCGGCATGTCCATGCCGGCCTCGTCGTCCTCGTCGGGTCCCGGCCCGCCCTGCGCGCCCGCCAGCGCCGGCGCCGCCGCCAGGGCCAGCGCCATAGTCCAAAGCATCCATTTCCTTTTCATATATCCTCCTGATGATACCCGCCGCTAAACGTTCTTACCGAGATCCTGGGTCTCGTCCTCCAGGGAGCTGATGCCGTACTCCCAATCCATGGAGGGCGAATTGATATCCGACTGGGCCTGATACACCGAATATTCCACGGAATCCAGCCTGGCGTCCAGACCGCTGTTCCAGGCCAGGTCCGCGGCCCTGTGGCCGGAGACCGAAAGTATGAAGAACAGGGCTGCGGCGAGCCCGCCTGAAAGCAGGGCCTCGCCCCAGTTGAAAGAGAACAGCCCGCGCCTTGAATCGCGGGCGGCGCCCATGACCGCGTTCACGGCCGCCCTGGAAGGCCCGGCGGCGGCGGCCGAAAGAGCGGCCTCGGCGGCTTCCAGGGCCGCGAGCTCGCCGCGGCAGGCGGCGCAGCCGGCCAGGTGCGCGCGCACCTCCGCCGCGAGGGCCTCGCCGGCCTCCCCGTAACGGTAAAGTATGAGTTTTTCTCCGAATCCGCAGTTCATATCAGGCTCCCGGGCTATGCCCGTGCCGCAACAGGAGCTATGCTCATCAGGCGGCCATTGGTATAACGCGCCAACCCCCGTTTTTATTGCGCCCCGTCACCCAGCTTTTCGCGCAGCCTGGCGGCCGCCCGGCTCATCCTGGCCAGTACGGTGCCAATGGGCACCTTCAGCAGTTCGGCTATCTCCTTGAAGGACAGCTGGGAATAATGCCGGAGGTAGAAGACCTCGCGCTGGTCCTCCGACAGCGAGGCCAGGGCCTCCTCCAGGCGGCGGGACAGGTCCTTGCCGTAGAACGAGTCGGCAGGCCCCGGTTCGGCCGAGGCTATCAGGTCGACGGCGCCCGCCTTCTCTCCGTCCCCCTCCAGCGGGGTTTCGCGGCGGGCGGAATCGCGCCTGAAATGGTCCATCGCCGCGTTGCGGGCCACGGTGAACAGCCAGGCCTTGAACTTCTCCCTCTCGCTGTAGGAGGAGGGGTTCTTCACCAGCTTCAGGAAAACCTCCTGGAAGAGGTCGTCCGCCGCGTCGGCGCGGCCGGTGAGCCGCAGCAGGTAGCCGTAGACGGCGTCCTTGTGGCGCTCCATCAACAGCCCGAGCGCCTCCGTGTCCCCGGCCTTGAAGGCCGCGACCAGTTCGTTGTCCGGTATGTCCTCTCTCATCGTCCGGGCAGGGCCGTTTCTCAGCTCGCGCATAATTTCATACGATATAACGGCCGTGCGGAAAGTTAATCTTATTCTTTTATTCCTCCTCTTTCAATCCCGCCCGTGCGCGGCGGCGGACCCGTATTCCCTGTATCTGAAGGGCGATCTTTCCAAGGCGGCCTCGGCCTACCTGGAGCTGGCCGCGGCCCGGCCCGCGGACCCCCGCCCGCTGCTGGACGCGGGCATGTGCCTGCGCGAGGCCGGCCGCTATTACGAGGCGGCCGCCGCGCTGGTGAAGGCCCTGGAGCGCGCCCCCCACGACCCCGACATCTACGGCGAGCTGGGCTGGCTGCGCTTCCACCAGTCCGACTACGACGGCGCCCGCTCCGCCTTCGAGACGGCCATCCGCATGAAGGCCGACAACCCCCGGGCGGAGCTGGGCCTGGCCAGCGTCTACTCCAACCTGGAGGACAAGGAAAAAACTCTGGAGCACCTGGTGAAATACAAGCAGCTCCGGCCGGACTTCGCCGGGGTGGACTATATCCTGGCCTGGAACTACATGAACTTCGACATGTACGCCGAGGCCGAGTCCGCGCTGATAGAGGCCCTGCGCAAGGACCCCTCCTTCACCGAGGCCCGGCTGCCGCTGGCGGGCATCTACACCCGGCAGGGCAAGTTCGACGAGGCCTGGAACCAGTACTACCGCGTGCTCTCATACGCCCCGGGCCACCCGGTGGCCTCGAAGATGATGAAGGTGCTGGAGGGCAAGCTCTCCAAGCAGCCCGAGGAGATACGGCCTCCTTTCAGGATAACAAAGCCGCTGGTGATGGAGCCGCTGGACGCGCTGGCCAGCCTCTCCTCCTCGGTCAAGATACGCGTGGGCATAGGCACCACCTCCACCGGCAAGCAGGGCCGCAACAACCTGCTGAGGATTAAGTCCTTCGAGGGCCTGAAAATAGTGGGCAAGGCCACCGGCAAGACCTACGCCGAGATCCCCCCCGACGAGATCTGGACCGTGGAATACGAGGACGGCAGGATCAGGCTGACGGACCCGGCCGGCACCGTCCACGGCAGGTTCTCCGGCCCGATACTCCTCATCCCGGCGAAAGAAGGCGGCAGCGTGATCTTCGACGCCACCACGAAGACCGTCAACCAGTTCTTCCGCTGGGCCGACCGGCAGTACCGCGGCAGGATAGAGCTGTACCCTAACGGCGGCCGCGGCATAGGCGTGGTGAACATCATCGAGAACGAGCTGTACCTGCTGGGCGTGGTGCCCAGCGAGGTGGCCCCGCAATGGCCTTTCGAGGCGCTGAAGGCCCAGGCCGTGCTGGCCAGGACCCAGGTGCTGATACGCAGGGCCAGGGGCGGCGTGCACAAGGCTGACGGCTACCACATCTGCGACGGCGAGCACTGCCAGGCGTACAAGGGCAAGTCCGCGGAGGCCAACACCACCACCCGGGCCGTGGTGGAGACCGAGGGCGAGATACTCACCTACCACGGCAGGCCCGCGTACACCTTCTACCACTCCAACTGCGGCGGCTGGATACAGGCCTCCAAGGAGGTCAACGGCTGGGGCGACGTCCCGTACCTGGTCACCAAGCCGGACATAGAGCCGGGAAAGACGGAAGCGCCGCTGGACCCCTGGTCCTTCCGCCTGTGGATAACAGGCGACCCGCCGGCCAACTGCAACTACCCGGGCATGGTGCACGCCTCGGAGTTCCGCTGGCTGAAGATAATACGCCAGAAGGACATGACCTTCAGGATAAACCGGGACTACAGTGTGGGCGACATAGTGAACATCATTCCGCTCAAGCGCAGCCCGTCCGGCAACGTCAACTCTCTGCGGATAATCGGGACCAGGCGCACCGTGGACGTGGACAAGGAGCACCTGATCCGCAACGTCCTCGGCTACAGCTCGCTGAAGAGCACGCTGTTCGACATCTCGGTGAACCGGCTGAAGAACGGCAAGGTGCGCAACTACTGGATCTACGGCGGCGGCTGGGGGCACGGCATCGGTATGTGCCAGAGCGGCGCGGCGGGGCTGGCCGGCAAGTACAACAAATCCTACAACGAGATCCTGGACTTCTACTTCCCCGGCACCAAGATCAGCCGCATCAAGTACGTGAAGAAGAACAAGTAACCTCACGGGTGCGGGGCCTGCCGGCGGGTCGGACCGTCGGGCACGCGGTCTCGCACTGGCCTATGGCCGTGCCGCATAAAGCGCTATGCGCATCAAGCGGCCACCGTGCAGAACTCATCACAAAGACCTGTCGCTTCGCTCCATCCCCTCGCCGCGCTGCGCAAGCGGCTTCGGTCCGCGACGGCCCTCCGTGTCCGAACCCGCCGCCACCCGCACATGGTGGCATAAAAAGAGAAGCCCCGCAAAAACGGGGCTTCTCTTTTGTTACCAACCACTTAGCCGGACGAGGGGGCCGGATAAGCAAAACCGTCGCGGAGGCCGAGGCTTGCGTAAGCGACGAGGCCGAGTGCCGAGGCGCGGCCATGGTGTGGCCGACGCCGTGTTTTGCGTTCCGGGCCGCTCGGACGGCTTACTTCATCTCCCACGCGTCGGGGCCGGTCAGCACGGCCTCGAGCTCGTGCTCCTTGGTGTCGCCGACGTGCTTTATCTGGTCGTAATAGAGCTCCTCGTAGGCCGGCTTGCGCACCGCGCGCAGCACGCCTACCGGCGTCGGGAACTCGGGATGCTTCAGGCCGCTGACCAGGTGCGCCATCTCGTCGTTGGTCTCGTCGTAGACGGCCACCTCGGCCGGCACCGCGCCGCTGAACGTCACGATCCCGGCCTTCATGTTCTTTATCGCTATGCCCTTGTCCTTGTTCTTGCCGAAGACGAGCGGCTTGCCGTGCTCGACGCGCAGGATCATGTCCTCTTTGGTGGCCGGGTCCTTCAGCCACTCGAACTCCTTGTCGGTGAACGGCACGCATTTCTGGTAGATCTCCACGAAGGCCGTACCCACGTGTTTCGCCGCCCGCTCCAGCACCGCGGAGCTGCCGGGGATGTCGCTGTCTATGCAGCGCGCCACGAACGTGCAGTCCAGACCCACCGCGAAGCGGGCCGGGTTGAACGGGTAGTCTATCGCGCCCAGCGGGGTGGTCTTGGTCTTGGAACCCGGCAGGGTCGTAGGCGAAGCCTGGCCCTTCGTCAGGCCGTAGATGCGGTTGTTGAACAGGATGATCTTCATATCCATGTTCCGCCGTATCGCGTGCATCGTGTGGTTGCCGCCTATCGACAGGCCGTCGCCGTCGCCGGTGATGACCCAGACCGACAGCTCGGGGTTGGACAACTTGACCCCGGAGGCCACGGCGCAGGCGCGCCCGTGCAGCGTGTGGAAGCCGTACGTGCTGACGTAGTACGGGAAGCGGCTGGAGCAGCCGATGCCCGAGATGACCGCGAACTTCTCGCGGGGCAGCCCCATGTTGGCCATCGTCTTCTGTATCACGTTCAGGATGGCGTAGTCTCCGCAGCCGGGGCACCACTTGACCGGCAGTCCCGAAGAGAAATCCTTGGCGGTAAGCTTGGCGTTCTCCATGTTATTTCCCTCCCAGCACTTCTTTGATCTTGGCGAGGACCTCGTCCGAGTTCAGCGGCTGGCCCTGGACCTTGTTCAGGCCGATGGGCTCGAACAGGTATTCCGAGCGGATCAGCATGCGCAGCTGCCCGAGGTTCTCCTCGGGGATCAGCACCTTGCGGAAGCGCTTCATCACCGCGCCCAGGTCCGGCGGCAGCGGCCAGACATGGCGCAGGTGCACCGAGGAGACGTCCAGGCCCGCGGCCTCCGCTTCGGTCATGGCCGTGGAGATGGCGCCGTAGGTGGAGCCCCAGCCCAGGACGAGCAGCTCGCCCTTGTCCTTGCCGCAGATCTTGGTGGGCGTTATGGACTCGGCCACCAGGCGCATCTTCTCGGAGCGCGCGGCGGTGAGCTTCTCGTGGTTGACCGGGTCGTAGCTGATCGCGCCGGTCTCCTCGGCCTTCTCGAGGCCGCCTATGCGGTGCTCGTAGCCCTTGAGGCCCGGCCAGGCCCACGGGCGCGCCATGGTCTTCGGGTCGCGGGCGTAGGGCTTGAACTGGTCCGGAGGCGGGAGCTTGGCCGTCTCGAACTTGTGCAGCTCGGAGAGCTTGGGGATACGGAACGGCTCGGAGCCGTTGGAAAGGTAGGAGTTGGTCAGCACTATGACCGGGGTCATG
>JAJZOZ010000097.1 GCA_021811405.1 bacterium
TCTTGCCGCGGATCGGCAGGATGGCCTGGAACACGCGGTCGCGGCCCTGCTTGGCCGAGCCGCCGGCCGAGTCGCCCTCGACGATGAACAGCTCCGACTTCTTCGGGTCGCGCTCCTGGCAGTCGGCCAGCTTGCCCGGCAGGCCGGAATCGGTCAGCGAGCCCTTGCGGCGCGCCAGGTCCTTGGCGCGGCGGGCCGCCTCGCGGGCCTCGGCGGCGCCCAGGCCCTTCTGGCAGATGGCCTTGGCTATCGAAGGATGCTCCTCGAAGAACACGGAGAGCGCCTCTCCCGTGAGGGTCTTAACGATGCCTTCGACCTCGCCGTTGCCGAGCTTGGTCTTGGTCTGGCCTTCGAACTGCGGGTGCGGCACCTTGACGCTGACCACGACGGTCAGGCCTTCGCGGCAGTCGTCTCCGGTAACGCTGTACTCTTTGTCCTTCAGCAGCTCGTACTTCTTGATATAGTCGTTGATCACGCGCGTCAGAGACGAGCGGAAGCCGGAGACGTGCGTGCCGCCCTCGGTGGTCTTTATGTTGTTGACGAAGGAGAACATCGTCTCCGAGTAGTCGGTGTTGTACTGGATAGCGAGGTCCAGCACGATATCGCCGTCGGCCTTGGAGACGAAGATCGGCTCGTCGTTGATGACCTGCTTGTTGGTGTTCAGGAACTTCACGAACTGCTTGATGCCGCCCTCGAAGAAGAAAGTGTGCTTCTTGGCCTCTTCGCGCTCGTCTATGATGGTGATGCGGCAGCCGGGGTTCAGGAACGCGAGCTCGCGCAGGCGGTTGGAGATCACGTCGAAGGAAAGAGTCACGTCCCCGAAGATCTCGGTGTCGGCCTTCCAGGTGACGGTCGTGCCGTGGCCGTCGGTGGCGCCGGCCTGCTTCACGTCGTACTGCGGCTTGCCGCGCCTGTACTCCTGCTTCCAGACCTTGCCTTCGCGGTGCACGGTGACCTCGAGCCACTCGGACAGCGCGTTGACGCAGCTGACGCCCACGCCGTGGAGGCCGCCGGACACCTTGTAGGCGCCCGCGTCGAACTTGCCGCCGGCGTGCAGCACGGTCAGCACCACCTCGAGGGCGCTCTTGCCCTTGAGTTTCGGGTCCTTCACTTCCTTCATCGGGTCCACGGGTATGCCGCGGCCGTTGTCGGTGACCGAACAGACGTTGTCCTCCTTTATCGTGACGTCTATCTTGTTGCACCCTCCGGCGAGGATCTCGTCGATGGAGGTATCCACCACCTCGTAAACCAGGTGGTGCAGGCCCTGCACGCCGGTGGAGCCGATGTACATGGCGGGGCGCTTGCGCACCGCCTCGAGGCCCTCCATCACCTGTATTTTAGAGGAATCGTAACCGCCTTCTTTCGGGTTGGCTGTCTTGGTCATGTCCGTCATACTCCTGTATCGTTGTTGTCCTCAGATCCTGGTAACCGGCCTGATGGCCCTTATCCAGGGTCTCTTGAAATACTTGTTGAGCCCCTTCACTATAACGGCGCTGCGCAGCGCGAGCTCGCTGGCGGCCGCGGAGGAGGACGGCTTGACCAGGATGACGCCCTTGTCCACCCCGAGCATCACGCAATGCTCGCCCAGCCTCCCGGTCTCCTTCTCCCAGACCGCGTCCAGGATCGCCAGCCGGTCGAGTCCGGAGAAACCCAGCGTGCGCCACGAGGCGCATACCGAGTCCGCCCGGCTCCAGTTGACCTTTTTCCTGGACAGGAACATCACTGGGTCCGCAGCGGCATCACTATGTAAAGCAGTCCCTCGCGGTCGTTGAGCCGCAGCAGCGCGGGCGTGGAGGGCGAAGTGAACTCCGCGGTTATTTCTCCTTCCCCTGCGGCCTTCAGGATGTCCATCACGAACTTCGGGTTGAAGCTGATCTGGAATTCCTTGCCTTTATAGGCCACTTCTATCTCGTCCTCGAAATCCATGCTCTGGGAAGCGGAGTTGACCACCAGCGCGCCCGGCTTGAAGGTGTACTTCACGGCCCCGGAGCGCTCGTTGGAGCAGATCGCGGCGCGCTTGGTGACGGCCATCAGCCGCTCCGCGTTCACCACCACTTCCATCTCGTGGCTCTTGGGGATGATCTGCTCGTAGGCGGGGAAATTCCCCTCCACCAGGCGGGAGATGAACACGGTCTTTCCGATCCGGAAGCCTATCTGGTTGGACGACAGCCCCACGGTCACCTCGTCCGCGTCCTTCACGCCGGCGCCCTTGATGAAGCGGGCCAGTTCCCCGAGTATCTTGGAAGGGACTATGATCTTGAACTCCTTCTTGGCCTTCACCTTCCTGCTGGAAGCCACCGCCAGCCTGCGGCCGTCCGTGGCCACCAGGTAGAAGGTGTCCTTCTCGTATTTCCACAGCAGGCCGTTCAGGAAGTGCCTGTCGTCCTCCGTGGAGGCGGAGAAGATGGTGCTGTTGATCATGTCGGCCAGCAGCTTGGCCGGCACCTTGAAGGAGTTGCTCTCGTCCAGGTCGGGGATGACGGGGTAGTCGTTCTTCGGTGCGCCGCCCAGCTTGAAGCGGGACTTGCCGCTCAGTATCGAGATGCGGTTGTTCTCGTCCACGGCTATGTTGACCGCGGAGTCCTCGCCCAGGTTCTGCACTATCTCCATGAACTTCTTTATAGGGACGGTTATGCTGCCTTCCCCCTTTATCTCCACCGGTATATGGTGCTTTATGGCCATCTCCAGGTCCGTGAAGACCACCTTCACGCCCTTGTCCTCCGTTTCCATAAGGAAGTTCTGGAGTATCGGGATGGTGCCGGTTTTCGAGGAAACGCCGGCCTGTATGGTCTGTATCCCCTTTATTAACGTGTCCCTGTTACTATTTATTTTCATCTTGGTCTTCCTCTATTAAGATAGGCTGTCGATATTGTCTAAAGTGTTAACAGCATGGGGGAAGTTTATTGACAGCCCGTCCGATTTTACCGACATTCCCTACAAAGAACCGCGCTTTTTACAGCCGCCCGGCTTATCAACCGGGGTTATTAACAGACTTTATCTTGGTGATGATCTGGTTCAGGGCCTCGTTGAAGTACGGGTCCGTCTGCACCATGTGCCCTATCTTGCCCTTGGCGTGCAGCACCGTGGCGTGTTCCCTGGCGAAGGCCTCTCCTATGTCCTTGAGCACCAGGTCGGTCATCTCGCAGGCCAGGTACATGGCCACCTGGCGCGGGAAGGCTATGTTCTCGTTGCGCTTCTTGGAGCTGAAATCCTTCAGCTCCACGTTATACTTCTCGGCCACGACCCGCTTGATGGTCTCTATCGAGATCTTCTTCTCCTCCAGGTCGTGGTCGCCGCCGTGCTCCTTGATGATCTCCTTGAGGGAGTCTATCGAAGGCTGGATGCTCATGCTGGCGCAATAGTTGCCTACCGTTATCAGGCAGCCTTCCAGCTCGCGGATATTCTTCTTCACGTTCTCCGCTATATAGGTGATGACGTCGTCAGGGATCTCGTATTTGTGCTGGTCGCGCTTCTGGCGCAGGATGGCCACGCGGGTCTCGAAGTCCGGGATCTTGATGTCGGCCACCACGCCGGAAAGGAAGCGCGAGATGAGGCGCTGCCCGAGCGCGAGCTCGCGCGGGGGGCGGTCGGACGTGACGACGATCTGCTTCTTGGACTCGAACAGCGAGTTGAAGGTGTAGAAGAACTCCTCCTCGCTGCGCTCCTTGTCCACGAGGAACTGGATGTCGTCGAGCAGCAGGCAGTCGAGCTTGCGGTACTTGCTGCGGAACTGCTCGGTGGCGCCGCCGCGCACCGCGTCGATATACTCGTTTACGAAATTCTCGCTGGCGGTGTAAAGGATACGCGCCGCCGGGTTCTGCTTCAGGATGCTGTGGGCTATGGCGTGCAGCAGGTGCGTTTTGCCGAGCCCGGGCGGGCTGTAGATGAAGAAAGGGTTGGCGTGCCCGGGCGCCTTCGACACGCTTTCCGCCGAGGCGAAGGCGAAGCGGTTCGACGTGCCCATGATGAAGGATTCGAAAGTGTAGTTGGGGTTGAAAGAGTAGTAGCTCGGCGGCAGCTGCGCGGGCTGCGGCCTCGGCGGCTGCGGGGGTTCCGCCGGGGCTATGGACATGGAGTAGTTAATGCTCAGCGCGCGCCCCGTTATGGCCGCGAGCAGGGTTTTTATCTTCTCCTCGTAGCGCTGCTTGACGGTGTTGTAGATTATCTGGTCCGGGACTTCCAGTTTAATGGTGGCGCCTTCTATGAAAAGCGGCTTTATAGGACGCACCCAGAGCTCCACGGCCTCCGTGCCTATCTCTTCCCCCAGTTTTTTCAGGACTTCCTGCCAGTAGTCCTTGATATCGGTTAAGTTATCCACAAGTTATCCACAACTGTTGATAATTTTTTTAAAAACTGAAAACGCTTTGTTTTATATGCACTTTTTGTGTTAATAACTTTTCCGCCCGGCCTGCTAACAGCTCTTTATGCACCAAAAAGTGTTGCAAAATAGTGAAAAAGAAAGGCCTAAAAAGCGCTTTTTTAGGGGTATCTATAATATTATATATTTTGACTTCAAAAGTCAATCCGAAATATACAATAAAAAAGCGCCTTTCGGCGCCTTTTTATCGCGGTATTCAGCGGGTTAACCGTGCATTCCCACCTTTACCCCGCGGAAACGGGCCGGGCTTGAGCCGTGGCACATCATGGCCCGCTGGCCGGGCTGGCCCTTGCCGCAATTGGCAACGCCCCACAGGCGCCATTCCCGGGGCCCTGCGATGCCGTCACAGGAGCCCCAGAACTCCGGGGTGATGCCCTGGTACCTGGGGTTCTTGAGCAGGCGGCCTTTCCTGCCGTTCTTGATCTCCCAGCCGGCCTCGCAGCCGAACTGGAAATTCAGGCGCTTCTGGTCTATGCTCCAAGAAACGTTGTTCTCCATCATCACGCCGTCCTTTATGCCGGCTATCAGTTCCTCCGTGGAGGAAGAGCCCGGCATAAGGCTCAGGTTGCAGATGCGGGTGATCGGGATGTTGGAGTACCCGTCGGCGCGGCTGCAGCCCCAGCTGCGGTCACGTCCGATGCGTCCGCAGAACTCGCGGTTGGTCATGTAGCCGGAGAGCACGCCGTCCTTGACGATGTGCCAGCGCTGGGCCTTCACGCCGTCGTCGTCGTAGCCGGCCGTGGCGAGGCCGCCGGGCAGCGTGGCGTCTGCCACCAGGTTGACTATCTCCGAGCCGTAGCGGAACTTCCCGAGCTTCTCGGTGGTGGCGAAGCTGGAGCCCGCGTAGGATTCCTCGTAGCCCAGGACGCGGTCGAGCTCGCTGGCGTGGCCTACGGACTCGTGTATCTGCAGGGCCATCTGGTTGCCCGAGATGATCAGGTCCTTCGTCCCGGAGGGGCAGGGCGGCGCCTTCAGCAGGGCTACGGCCTCCTCCCTCACCCGCTCGGCGTTGTCCGCCAGGTTCATGGATTCTATTATCTCCCAGCCGCCGGCCAGGGTCTGTCCGCCGTGCGAACAAGGGTAGCCGCGCAGCTGCGAGTCGCCGTTCTCGACGGCGGTGGCCGTTATCGCCGCGCCGGAGTTGAGCAGCACCTGCTCGATGCGCGAGCCCTCCGTGGTCATATGCCACTGGTGTTCGCGCATGAAGGTCATCTCCGCCTCGGCTGCCTTGATCTTCCTGTTCGCGCGCAACACCTTGTCGAGGGAGAACAGGATGTCCAGCTTGGCCTGCACCGGCACGGCGAACGGGTCCTTCAGGAAAGGGGTCTGCCAGAGGTCCTGGTAGGCCGGCTCGTGCGCGAGACGCACCCTGCCGTTCATCAGCAGGCGGCTGGCCTTGGCTATGGCTATGGCCTTCAGCGCGGTATCGGCCACCGCGCGCCCGGTCATCTCGCGGCCGCTGGCGAAGCCCCAGGCGCCCTTGTAGAGCACCCGGATCCCGTAGCCCAGAGTGGTCTCGTCGGTGAGGGCACCTATCTCCCCGTTCTTGACGGCCAGGACCTGGTTGCGCTCCTCGACGACGCGGATGTCGCCGAAGTCCACCTTGTGCTTGTCGGCTACCTCTATTGCTTTGACGGCGAGCTTGAACATATTATCCCCTTAGAATTTGGTCGCGGAAGAGAAGTTGAAGCCGGACAGCCGCATCGCCGGGCAGGCGATGGCCCCCCAGCCCGACACCAGCTCGGCCCTGTCCCCGACGGCCTCTATGTTGGCGAAAGCCTCCACGATGCTCTGCGTGAAGCGCATGTTCTTTATCGGGTAGGCCACCCTGCCGTTCTCGATCATGAACGTGCCGTTGCGGGTCATGCCCGTCATCTCCAGGGTGTTCTCCTTGAGCAGGTTGGTGTAATGGAACTGCGTCACCAGTATGCCGCGCTCGGTGCCCTTTATTAGGTCGCCCAGGCTGTCGCTGCCGGGCTTTACGGACAGGTTGATGGCCAGCGGGCCGAAGTAGCTTGGCTGAGGCAGCGCGTGGCCGGTGGAGACGGCCCCGGCCTTCCTGGCGGTCCTGCGGTCGTGCGCTATGGTCCGGAGCACGCCTTTCTCGACGAGAGCAACGCGCGAACGGGGCTGGCCCTCGAAGTCGAACGGCAGGCCGGGGGCGGCGCCCAGGTAGTCGTCCTCTATGGTCAGCAGCGGGCTGAGCACGCGCTTGCCGAGCTTGCCGCAGGCGAAGGAACGACCCTCGTTGTAGAACTGGCCGCCGAAGCCGTAGGCGTTCATGAAGGTGATCAGGTCCGCCGCGGCCTGCGGCTCCAGCACCACGGTGTAGCGCCCCGGCTTCGGGTCGCGGGGGCGGCGGCTGGCGGCGGCCTTGGCGCGGGCGGTCTCGTTGAGGCGCTTGAAATCTATGTTCCGGACCGAGTGGGAGGGCTGTTCGGCCCAGCCGGAGCCGTCGCGGTCGGTGACGGTCACGCTGTGCGTGACGAAGCTGTCGCGCCAGCGGGCGAAGAGGCCGAGGCTGTTGGCTATCACCAGCTCGCTGGCGCCGTTGTCCACGGTGCCGCAGGCCACCTGGCCCGCCTTCCTGCAGGCGCGCGCCAGCTCCCCCGCCCTCTCGGCGCGGAAGACGGGCGAGAGTTCCGCCGTTTCCCGGTCGTAGAGGTCCCTGCCCGCCGCCAGCGGCTTAGGTCTCGGCAGCGGAGGCAGGTCGGGGTCCTTCTTCTGTTTTTTTAGGATCTCCAGGCCGGAAGCCACCGCGCGCTTAAGCGAGGCGTCGTCGGCCTGGTTGAAGCTCAGCTTCGCGGAGCGGCCGGAGTCCAGCAGGCGCACCGAGAAGGAGAGGGACGAGGAAGCGACGTTCTGCGAGATCACGTTGTCGGCGAAGCGGGTCAGCGCGCTGTCGCGCTTTTCCGCCATCACCTCGCATTGCACGCCTTTCGCCAGCCTGAATATCTTTTCCAGAACGGGTTCGATGTTCTTCATAAAGCGGAAGCGCCCCCGGCCGGGGCTGCGCGGGCGGCTGCGCCTGCCGGCGGCTAGATCTGCGGCTTTTCCGCCGGGGGCTCGTGGCTCTCGTGCTGCCTGGGGCGGCGGTGGTGCTTCTTGGCTTCGGCGGCGGGGCCGGCCTGCGGGGCCGTGAAAAGGGGAGGCAGGGTTTCCTTGTTCTCCATCCAGCGCAGCAGGGTCTCCTCGCCGGTGACGGTATACGTCTCGGGCGTGCTGAAGACGGCCAGCTTGCTGCGGCGCGCCCTGTCGGCGAGCGCCTCGGCGCTCTTGCCGCGGGAGAAGCCGGAGGGCTCGAAGATCTTCAGGTTGGGCTGGGTGAGCCCGATCAGGTAATAGGTGCCGTCGGAGTTCGCGCCTATGGCCACGGTGCGGTCGTTGACGGCGTTCAGCGCTTCCCGGATCCAGTCGGACTTTATCTCCGGGGAGAGGTGGCTGATCAGTACCGCTTTCTTCGCCCCGGTGAAGAAAGCCAGCCGCACGGCTTCCTGCAGGCGCTCCTCGAAGCCGGGGTGCTTCACCTCGAGGAAGCCCGGGTCCTCCGGGTCCAGCCAGGTGAGGTCCGGATGGCGGGCCGACTTGGCGTAGGAGAGGATCAGGATCGCGTCGTTGAAATCCTTGGCCAGCTTGTAGGCGGAGGTGAGCAGGTCGCTGTTGACGTGCACCGCGCGCTCGGGCCCGAAGGCCGTCTTGAGCTCGGGGAGGATCCTGTCCGCCTCCGGGGGGTCTACGAGCAGGATGATGCTGTTGTCGCGGTTCTTTGCCATGGTTGCGGTGTCTTTTTGTGCTAAAGGTAAAAGTATATTATACTAAATGTGCCCGCGCCGGTGTCCGGCGAAGGGCGCCAAGACGATGCCTGGAGCCGAAGGACCGGTAATAATCTACGGCGGGAGCTTCGACCCCCCGCACCGCGGCCACGTGGCGCTGGCCGCCGCCGCACTGCGCCAGCTGCGTCCGGCGGCGTTCTATTTCGTCCCCGCTTTCCGCACGCCGTTCAAGGATCTCGGGCCCGTGCCTTTCCCGGACCGGGCGGCGCTGCTGCGGGCCGCGCTCGCCGGGGCCGGGCTCGGCGGCCGCCGCGGAGTGAAGATCTCCTCTTTCGAGGCCGATCAGGGCCGGGTCGTCTATACCTGGGAGACCGTGGCCCATTTCCGGAAGCTGCACCCCGGCGCGCCTCTCCGCGTCCTGATGGGATCCGACTGCCTCGCCGGCTTCTCCGGCTGGCGGCGCCCGGACTACCTGCTGAAGAACTCGGAACTGCTGGTGGGGCTGCGGCCGGGCTACTCCATCAGCCGCGGCGGGGCTCCTTTCCGGGCGCTGGCGGGGCGTTTCCCGGAGGCCGATTCCACGGCGGTGCGCGCGGCGCTGTTTCTCGGGCGCCGCCCCGCCCAGCTGCAGCCAGGGGTGCTGGAGGCCATAGAGCGCCGGTCCCTTTACCTTGGCCTCGAGCGGCGGCTGCTGAAAAGGGCGCTCACCCCGGCCCGCTACCGGCACACGCTGCTGTCCGCCGAGCTGGCCCTGGAGCTCGCCCCCGCTGCCGGCGTACCTCAGCAGAAAGCTGCGCTGGCCGCGCTGCTTCACGACTGCGCCCGGGACCTGCCGCTGTCCGAACAGGCCCGGCTCTGCCGGCGGGGAACGCCCCGGCGCGCGGAGATGCTGCGCGAGGCCCCGGTGCTGGCCCACGCCTGGGCCGGGGCCGCGCTGGCCGAAAAAAAATACGGCGTGAAGGACCCGGAGGTGCTGGACGCCATACGTGTCCACGCCACCGGGGCTCCCGGCATGGGGCCGCTGGCCCGCCTGCTCTACCTGAGCGATTTCGCCAACCGCGGCCGCGGGTTCCGGGAGGCCCGCCTGGTGCGGAGGCTGGCCTTCCTGGACCAGGACGCGGCCTTCCGCGCGGCCAATTATGTTAAACTTGTCTATACGTTCTCCGGGGGCGGCTGGGTCCATCCCCTGAGCGTGGGTTTATGGAACAGTCTTCAGGAAAAAAAGAGCGGCTGATCCTCGCCGCCGGCGTCCTGCTGGCCCTGGCCGCGTCCGCCGCGCAGTACTTTTTTCCCGCTTCCCGCGCCGTAATGGAAGGACGCGACGTGCGGATCGCCCTGCTGTCCGATGCCTCCTCCGCCCTGCTGGTCTATCACCCTTTTTCTGGCACGGTGAGCGCCTTCTCCTCCCCGCGCCGGCCCCCGCGCGGCGCCGGGCCGGAGAGGCGGGCCGCCGAGCTCGCGGCCGCCGTGGCGGGAGAGGGCGCGGCCGCGTTCTACGTGGTGCTGCCTTCCTCTCCTTCGCTGGAGGCGCTGTGGGGTGTCCTCGACGGCTGGCGCGGGGACCCGCGGCTGCTGCCGGCGGCCGCGGTCTGGCTGGGCGGCCGCGTCTCCTCCGGCGGGACCGACCTTTCCTGGTTCGACGCTTTCCGCCTCTTCGCCGAGCTTTCCGGCCTCGGGGCCTCGGATTTCGTGCTCAGCGACGTTCCACGCGGCCCGGCGGCGGAAGAGGAGCGGGAGGCCCGCAAAGCCCCGCTGGTGGAGGTCTTCAACGCTTCCGGACGCGACGGGCTGGCTGACGCCACGGCCAGGCGCCTCAGGGCGGCCGGCTTCGACGTGATAACGGTGGGCAACAAGCCTGCCGAGAGGGAGACGCGCATAGTGAGCTACTCTCCGGAAGTGGCGCCGGCGCTGGCGCTGCGCGAGGCGCTCGGCCTGGGCGGCCTGGAGATACGAGTCGAGCCGGCCCGCGGCAGCGTAGCGGACGCGGCGGTCGTGCTCGGAGAGGATTCCGAAGGCGGAAGAACGGAAAATAAGGGGAAATGATATGGACATGGTTACCATACTTAAAACGGCCGTCCAGCAGGGGGCCAGCGACATCCACATCAGCGTCGGCAAGCCGCCGCTGATGCGCCGCAGCGGCGAAGTGATCCCGGTGGCCGACAACATGCCGCCGC
>JAJZOZ010000098.1 GCA_021811405.1 bacterium
CATAGACGAAGCCTCCATGCTGCGGGCCGACCTGCTGGACTGCGTGGACGCCTTCATGCGGATAAACGGCCAGCAGCCGGGTAAGCCTTTCGGCGGCGCGCAGCTGATCCTTTTCGGGGACCTCTACCAGCTGCCGCCCGTGGTCACCTCCTTCGAGCGGGAGCTTTTTTCCTCGCACTACTCCGGCCCCTACTTCTTCAACGCCAGGGTCTTCGGGGAGACGGGACTGGAGTACCTGGAGCTCGAGAAGATCTACCGCCAGAAGGACCAGGGCTTCATAGACATCCTCAACGCCATACGCAACAACCGCGTCAGTCCTTCGCAGCTGGAGAAGCTCAACCGGCGCGTGGGCGCGGACGTGGAGTCCGGCGCCCGCGGCATCACGGTAAGGCTGCTGACCACTAACGCCGACGCGGCGGAGATGAACAACGAGCGCCTGCGGGCCATAGACGGCCGGGCGCACGTCTACCGCGCCGAGATAGGCGGCGAGTTCTCCCGCGACTCGTACCCGGCCGACGAGGAGCTGCACCTGAAGGCCGGCGCCCAGGTGATGCTGCTCAACAACGACCCGCACGGGCGCTGGGTCAACGGCACTATGGCCGCGGTGCACGACGTCATGAAGGGGCCTCCCGGGGAGGAGGACGTGGTGCACGTGCGGCTGGCCGACGGCTCCATAGAGCCGGTGGAGCCCCACGCGTGGGAGCTTTTCCATTACAGCTTCGACAGCAGGGAGAAGCGCATAGTTTCGGAGACGGCCGGCACTTTCCGGCAGTACCCGCTGAAGCTGGCCTGGGGGATAACCATACACAAGAGCCAGGGCAAGACCTTCGACCGGGCTGTCATCGACCTGGGGAAGCGGGCCTTCGCGGCCGGCCAGACCTACGTTGCGCTTTCCCGCTGCACCGGGCTGGAAGGGCTTTCGCTCGCCCGGCCGGTCAGGCCTTCCGACGTGATGACCGACTGGCGCATAGTCCGCTACGTGACAGGCCGCCAGTACGGCGCCAGCGAGGAGCTGCTGCCGCTGGCCGGGAAAGTGAAGCTGATCGAGGAGGCCATAAAGGCCGGCAGCCTGCTGGAGCTGACGTACCTCAAGGCTTCCGACGAGAAGAGCCGGCGCGTCGTGCGGCCGCGCTCCGTCGGGGAATGCCGCTACAAGGACCTGGCCTTCACCGGGCTGCAGGCGGACTGCCTGCAGCGCGGCGAGCGCCGCACCTTCAGGGTGGACCGGATACTGGAGCTGAAGGTGGTGGCGGAGCCGGCCGGTAAACTATAATGGACCTTATGAAGAAGACCGCTTTCTGCCTGCTGCTGGCCCTGGCCGCGCCGCCGGCCTCGGCCGGCACCGTGCTTTTCGTCGGCGATTCCCACTCCGTGGGCCCGTTCGGCTGGAAGCTGGACGAACTGCTGCGGGCCGGCGGTTCGAAGGCCGCCTCCTACGCCTCCTGCGGCTCCATAGCCCAGTGGTGGGTCACCGGCAAGCCTACCCCCTGCGGCTATTTCTTCAGGGACCTCGAGGGGAAGACGGAAAAAGGGCAGCAGGGGCCTACGCCGATATTCGCGGACCTGCTGAAGTCGGTGAAGCCGGACGCCGTGGTGGTGGAGCTGGGCGCCAACTACGCGGGGCTCCCCTCCGACGACTTCGCCATAAAGGACATGGCCGCCCTGGCGGAGAAGATACGGGCCGCCGGCGCCGCCTGTTACTGGGTTACGAAGCCGGATTCCCGGAAGAACCACGCGGACATACCGCGCATACTGGAACTTACCTACAAGGCCGTCTCGGACAAGTGCGAGGTGTTCGACAGCACGAAAGTGACGAAATACCCGGAAACCGGCGGCGACGGGATACATTACTGGTTCGGGGAAGGCCTGCCCATAGCCAACGCCTGGGCGCAGAGCGTCTACGACTGGCTGGCGCCGAAGCTGGGGCCCGCGGCGAAATAGGGGCGCGTTCCAGGGGACGAAAAAAGCGCGGATGGCCGCGCTTTTTTCACGCCCCGGCGCCGCGGTTCAGAGCTTGCCCTTGAAGTTCAGCGCCACTATTATCATGAAGAGGATGCCGAGGATGCCGCCCCAGAGCAGTATGGTGCCGGCCAGGCGGCCGGCCTTCTGGCCCGGGGTCAGCGGCGCCGGTTCCCGGCCTTCCTCGGCCGGGGCGGGGGAGAATTTCCGGCGCAGCAGCACTCCGGCGGCCACCGGCACGAAGGGTATGCCCAGCAGCAGGACCAGCTCCAGCAGGGCGCTCAGGTCGCTCATGGCTCAGGCACCTCCCTGCCGTCCTGGTAGCAGACCTTCTTGCCTGCCACGTAGCCGGGGGTCGTCGCTTCCTGGTTGCCCATGACGCGCGTTACCACCGGCAGGCGGCCAGGCACCAGCCCGAAGGTGCGCAGGCCGCAGACTATGGTCCCGCGCATCTGGCGGCTGGTGTCCCTGGCGAGGTCCGCGTTCCAGGTCTTCTCCCACTGCTTCCTGGCCTCGTCGGCCGGCACCCCGTTGATCCTGTCCTGCCAGTAAGGCACGCTGAAATAGAGCAGGCGCCTGGTCAGCATGGAGAGCCCCACCGCCGGGTTCAGCGTGGCGTCGCCTATGGAGGCCGTATTGCAGCCGGTGTACTGGACTACGCCGCCCGGGCTCATCTTTCCCTTGAGCAGCGCCGCGGTATCGCCGGCCTCGTAATAGGCGTTGCCCACGGTCTGTCCTCCCGGGGAGCCGTGGCCGTAGAGGATTATCCTGCTGACCGAGCCGTCGGGCATAGCCCGGATGGCGGCCTCGGCCTGCCGCTGGTCCCTGAAGGTCTGGGTGCGGCCGTCGGAAGTGGTAATGGTGTAGCCGTAGGCGTCCGAGGTCCAGGAGGAGGACTTGTTCCCGCCTTCTAGCTGCTGCGGGGCGGCCGACTTTACCGTGGTGGCCGAGGTGCCGCGGGGCTGCACGGGGTTCAGCGCGCCGGCGGTCTTCTCGGCGACGAAGTCCCCCACGGGGTGCGAGACCCCGGAGACCACGCCGTTCGTGACGCCTTTCGGGACCTGGTACCTGCCGCCGCCCAGGTTCACCGCGGAGGCGTCGCCCTGGGCGGCGTTGCCGTCGAAGGCTTTGTTAAGAGTGCCGCCGACGCCGGAGGAGAGCGAGCCGGAGACCTTGCTCAGGGTGGAATTGACGGCGCCTTTCGGCACCTCGTATTTCTTGAAGGAACCGGAACCCTTCCCCTGGGTCTGGCGCATGACCTTTATGGAGCGCAGGGCGGATATCGCCTCCGGGGTGAGGTACTGGCGCAGGCCGTCGGCGTCGGCCCGGCTGAGCCCGTCCTCCGAATTCGCCTTGCCCATGGCCTCGCGCACGGCGGCCAGCTTGGCGCGCAGCGCGGCGCCCTGCTCTTCGCCCAGCCACAGGCGGACCGTGGAGACGTCCCGCTCGGTGGTCTTCGAAGCGTAGTCGCGCAGCTGCTCCGCGTCCCAGGGCCGCATGGCCGCCTCGTAATAGGCCTGCACCGCCTCCAGCCTCCGCTGCGCAGGCTCCGAGGCATCGCGCAGCTCGCTCTGCTGCTCTTCGGGGGACAGCGCGTCCCAGGAGTCGGCCTTGTACTTGCCGGTCTCGAAGAGGAACTTGAACTCGGTGAGGTGCTCGGGGGCCTTCCACTGCACGGGCTCCGCGGCGAAGGCGGGACCTCCGGCGGCGGCCAGCGCGCAGGCGGCGATGAGGGCTTTCAAGGCGACCATAAGCAATATAGTCTACAGTATAGCCGGCGGAAGTCAAGGGGGGGTCAGGCGGCTTCGGGCGGCCGTGCCTTGGCGTAGATGGCGCGCACGCATTCGGCGTAGGGCCTGCGCCTCTCGGGGGTGAAGTCCCGGTATACCAGCTCCACGGCGCGGCCGGCGCCGAACATCGCGTGGTCTATCGGGAAGAGGCTTTCGCAGCCGGGGGGCAGGAATTCCTTCTTTATCTCCATTCGCAGGCCCCAGCCCGCCAGCAGGGAGAGGCAGTATACCCACTTCTGGGTGGCCGCGTTGTAGATCTTCAGCACCGGTCCCGGGTTCTTGGACGTGTTGGGCTTCATCTCCCAGGTCTGCCCCGGTACGTCCCCCGCCGCCTCCATAAGCTCGGCCCAGAACTCGCGGAAGGCCTCGGCCGACCTGGGATAGCGGGCGGCGATGTGCCTGACGAATTTCTCGAACTCCTCGCGGATGACGGCCGGATCGGCTTTGGCGGCCTTGGCCTTGCTCTTATTCTCTTCCTCTATCTTCAGGCGGGTCACCAGGTCCCGCAACGCGGCGGCCTCCTGCTCCGTGGCGGGCGCCAGGTACTGGGCCTTGAAGGTCAGCCTGTCCCCGGAAAGAGGCTGCACGGTGACGTTGTCCCCCGTCACCTTGACCACTACTCCGAGCGCCCTGTTTATCGTGTTGCGCACCGGCTGGAACACCTCGAAAACTTTTTCTTCCATACGCGTCCCCTCTATTTTACAACAGCGGCCGCCTTTTTTACAGGGCCCCGGTCAACCCGACACGCCCTTGACGGCTTCGCCTGCTAGGCTATATCCGGGGTTCATTCCGCGGGAAGGGGGGCTTATGAAAGGAGCGGGGGCTATACAGGACATGCCGAGGGTGGAGCGGCCGCGCGAGAAGCTGATGCGCTACGGGCCGGAGAAACTGGACGACGCGGAGCTGCTGGCGCTGCTGCTGCGCACCGGCGCGCGCGGCAAGGGCGTGCTGGAACTGGCGGGCGAGTTGCTGCGGCGTTTCGGCAGGGCGGACATAGCCAAGGCCGGCTTCGCCGAGCTGAAGGCCGTTCCGGGGCTGGGGCCGGCGCGGGCCTGCGAGATCACGGCGGCGTTCGAGCTGGGCCGGCGCTACCTGAACGGCAAGAAGGCAGGCATCTACCTCAAGCCGCGCGACATCTGGGAGGAGCTGCGCGACGTGCGCGGCGAGAAGAAGGAGCATTTCGTCGTGTTCTTCCTCGACACGCGCAACCAGGAGATCAAGCGCGACATCGTCTCCATCGGCACGCTGAACTACAACCTGGTGCACCCGCGGGAGGTGTTCGAACCGGCCGTTAAGAACCTGGCGGCGAGCGTGATAGTGGCGCACAACCACCCGTCGGGCTGTCTGGAGCCGTCGGACGAGGACCTGTCGCTGACCAAACGGCTCGCGCAGGGGGGGAAGCTCCTGGGCATAGAGCTGCTGGACCACGTGATAGTGACGAAGGAGGGTTTCATGAGCTTCAAGCAGAAGGGCCTGCTGTAGCGACTGCCGGCTCCGGCAGATTTTGATATTCGCGTGCCGCGGCGTTATAATATTACCGGCGAAAGCGTCCGCGCCGGCGCCGCCATGCACGCAGATAGAGGCCGGACAAGATGCCGACACCCGGAGATAGCCGTTTAAGGGACCCTGGGAAGAACCATAATATAAATGACCAAATTCAGCAGCCGCGCCAAGCTCATCTCCGGTCTAGCGTTGTTCTGGCTGCTCCTTTCCTGCGCCCTGCTGCTGATCTACCAGCGCGCCTACCACTCCAGCCGTGAGCTGACCGGCAGGATAACGGCGGACCTGGTGAACCAGAGCATTACCAGCGGACTGGAGCAGTCCATGCTGAAGGGCGGGAGGGGAAAGAACTTTCACCCTTTCCTGGTCGACGCTTTCTCTGATACTCCCGGTTTTCACGGGGCCATAGTCTCGGACCTGGCCGGCCGGGCCGTATGGGCCTCGTCCGGCATCGGTCCGGAGAAGCGGGACAGGGAACGGCTCGCCTGGCTGATAGCGGCCGCGGCCCCTTCCGGCTACCACGCGGAACGCGCCGCGGACGGCTGCTGGACCGTACTGCGCCTCCTGCCGCGGGAAGGTTCGTGCCGCCGCTGCCACCAGGGCCAGGGGCGCTGGATAGGCGCGGTGCTTTCCGAAGGCACCACGGCCCCCGCGCTATCACAGGCGCATAAGCGGGAGGAAATAGCCGTTTTCGCCTCGATAGTCGCGCTGCTGGTGTCCGGCCTCCTTTCCTTCTATTGGCTGCTTGCCCGCTACTTTGTGCGCCCCCTTGCCGTCCTGGCGGAATCCATACAGGCTACGGATATGGACAACCCGTCCGGTTCCAAGCTCGAACTGGCGGCCGGCAAGGAGATGGGAGTGGTCATTAACCGGTTCAACAGCCTGCTTGACCGGCTGGCGGAATCCAAGAAAGCCCTGCGCTCCAGCGAGGAACAGTTCCGCCAGGCTCAGAAGATGGAGGCGGTCGGGAGGCTGGCCGGCGGAGTAGCGCACGATTTCAACAACCTGATAACGGCCATCAACGGCTACGGCAGCATGCTGCTGCGGAGCCTGCCTGCCGGCGACGCCAGGCGTCAGGACGCGGAGGAGATACTGGCAGCCGGGGACAGGGCCGCCGCCCTGACGCGCCGCCTCCTGGCTTTCAGCCGCAAGCAGGTGCTGAACCCGGCGGTACTGGACCTCAACGCGGCCGTGGAGGGAGCGTCCAAAATTCTGCGCCGTCTTATCGGGGAAGACGTGCGCCTGGAGGTGAACCTGGGCCCATCATCCTGCTATATAACCATTGATCCGAACCAGGTGGACCAGGTGCTGATGAACCTGGCCGTGAACGCCCGCGACGCCATGCCTGCAGGGGGGAAGCTCGCCATAACCGTCGACATCGCCGACATGCCGGAAAGCTGGAGGGCCGCAAGACCGGGTCTGCCCGCCGGCCGCCTGGCCAGGCTGACCGTTTCCGATACCGGCACCGGCATGACTCCGGAAATTAGAGGGCACTTGTTCGAGCCTTTTTTCACCACTAAAGCGCAGGGCAAGGGTACCGGTCTGGGCCTTTCAACGGTCTACGGCATAGTAAAGCAGAGCTGTGGCGATATAGAGGTGGAGACCTCTCCCGGTAAGGGCACGAAATTCCTTTTGTATTTCCCCTTGTCCTCCAGACCGCCGGAGGCGGAGCGGACCGCGGAAGCTCCGCCGCGGGGCGGCAGCGAGACCGTGCTGCTGGTGGAGGACGAGGAATCCCTGCTGAAACTTGGCCGGCGCGTCCTGTCGGGCCTGGGCTACTCGGTGCTGGCAGCTGCCGATGGAACGGAGGCCCTGACCTTGCTCGGCGGCCGGAGCAGGCCGGTGGACCTGCTGGTCACCGACATCCGCCTGCCCGGCATGGACGGCGGCGAACTGGCTCGCCTGGTCTCGGCGCGCTGTCCAGGGGTGAAGATACTGTATGTTTCCGGTCACATAGATCCGGAAACGCTCGCCGGGCTGCCGGCCGGGGATAATTTCCTGCAGAAACCCTTCTCTCCCGACACACTGGCCGCCAAGGTCAGGCGCGTGCTGGGGCAAGGGAGCTGAATGCGGTCAGCGCCGCCGGGACCAGTGCTATTCCTGTTCCTCCGTCGTAGGATTGGCCCGGCGGGCCGGCTTTTTTATATCCTGTCCTGAGATCTTGCTTCGGAGGATATGGATGAGCGACGCATACGTTAACAAGATAGCCGGCGAACTGGGGCTTAAAGCCGCCGGAGTGGCCGCGGCGATAGGACTTTTCGGCGAGGACGCGACCATCCCTTTCGTGGCCCGCTACCGCAAGGAGGCCACCGGCGGCCTGGACGAGGTGGCGCTGGGCAAGATCAAGGAGCGCCTGGAGCAGCTTAAAGAGCTGGACACCCGCCGCGAGGCCATCATAAAGTCCCTCACCGAGCGCAATCTGCTGACCGAGGAACTGAAGGCCAAGGTCATGGGCGCGGAGACCATGGCCAAGCTCGAGGACGTCTACCTGCCTTTCCGCCCGAAGCGCCGCACCCGCGCCACGATAGCCAAGGAGAAAGGGCTGGAGCCGCTGGCCGATAAGATCTACGAACAGGGCGGCGACGATCCCGCCGCCCTCGCCGCCGCCTATATCAGCGAGGAGAAGGGCGTGAAGACCGCCGAGGAGGCCCTGGCCGGAGCGCGCGACATAATAGCCGAGCGGGTCAGCGAGGACGAACAGGCTCGCGCCCGCCTGCGGCAGCTCTTCGCGGCGAAAGGCGTCTTCCACTCCAAGGTGCTGAGCGGCAAGGAGGAGGAGGGGGCCAAGTTCAAGGACTATTTCGACTGGAAGGAGCCGGCCGCGAAGGCCCCGTCGCACCGCATACTCGCGATGCGCCGCGGCGAGGCGGAAGGGTTCCTCTCCATGCGCATAGAGGTGGAGGCCGAAGAGGCCATAGCCCTGCTGGAGCCGCTGTTCGTGAAGAACGGCTCGGCCTGCGGGAAGCAGGTCAAGGAGGCCGTGACGGATTCCTACAACCGGCTGCTGGCCCTTTCCATGGAAGGCGAGGCGCGGCTGGAGACCAAGAAGCGCGCCGACGCGCAGGCCATAGAGGTGTTCGCGCGCAACCTGCGCGAGATCCTCATGGCCTCGCCGCTGGGGCACAAGAATATCCTCGCGCTGGACCCCGGCTTCCGCACCGGCTGCAAGCTGGTGTGCCTGGACCGCAACGGCAAGCTGATCCACGACGACGTGGTCTACCCGCATAACGGCGACGGCGCCAACGCCTCGGCCGCTTCGAAGGTGAAGGAGCTGGCCGCGAAGTTCAGGACCGAGGTCATCGCGATCGGCAACGGCACGGCCGGCCGCGAGACCGAAGAGTTCGCCCGCGGGCTGAAGCTGGAAGGCGTTACTATCGTCGTGGTCAACGAGAGCGGGGCTTCTGTCTATTCCGCTTCGGAAGTGGCGCGCGCCGAGTTCCCGGACAAGGACGTCACCGTTCGCGGCGCCGTCAGCATAGGCCGCCGCCTGATGGACCCGCTCGCCGAGCTCGTCAAGATAGACCCCAAGAGCATAGGCGTAGGGCAGTACCAGCACGACGTGGACCAGGGCGGCCTGAAGAAGAGCCTCGACTCCACCGTAGAGAGCTGCGTCAACAGCGTGGGCGTGGAGGTAAACACCGCCAGCCGCGAGCTGCTGTCCTACGTCTCCGGCCTTAACTCGGCGCTGGCCAAGAACATCGTGGAATACCGCAACGCCAACGGCGCCTTCGAGAGCCGCGCGGGCCTGAAGAAGGTGCCGCGCCTCGGTCCCAAGGCCTTCGAGCAGGCGGCGGGCTTCCTGCGCATCCGCGAGGGGATTAACCCGCTGGACGCCAGCGCCGTTCACCCGGAGCGCTACGCCATAGTGGAGAAGATGGCGGGGGACCTGGGCTGCGGGGTGGGCGACCTGATAAAGGACGCCGCGCTCAGGGCGAAGATAGATATTTCGAAGTATATCTCCGGGGATGTAGGCGAGCCGACCCTCCGGGACATACTGGCCGAGCTGGCCAAGCCTGGCCGCGACCCGCGCAAGCAGTTCGAGGCTTTCGCCTTCGGCGAGGCCACCAAGATGGAGGAGCTGAAGCCCGGCCAGAAGCTGCCGGGCATAGTGACGAACGTGGCCGCCTTCGGCGCCTTCGTGGACATAGGCGTGCACCAGGACGGCCTGGTGCATATAAGCGAGCTGGCGGACCGCTTCGTGCAGGACGCGGCTTCCGTGGTCAAGGTGGGCCAGCGGGTGCAGGTGACCGTGCTGGACGTGGACCTGGCCAGGCACCGCATAGCTCTTTCCATGAAATCCAACCCCGTGGTAGGCCCCCGCGAAAGCAGGGGCAACCAGCCGGCGGCTGCCGCCGCCGGCCCCAGGCAGGACAGGCCCCGCAGGGACGACCGCAGGGGCGGACCCGGCCCGCGCCGTGACGAGCCCGTGGGTTCCATGGCCGAAGCCCTCAAAGCCTTCATGGACAAGCGCCGCAACTAAAAAAGGAGCCAGCCTCCTAAAAAAGGAGCCAGCCTCCTTTTCAGACTTTAGCTTCAAAAGGAGCCTGGCTCCTTTTGAGGACAAAGGGCCTATTTATGGGTGGGCCCTTTTTGCCGGTTTTCATGCCTTTAGGTCACTTACGAAATACCGCCTGGCGGACTAGACTATTGGTATGAAAAAGATGATCCTTTCCATCATAGCGTCGGCGGGCCTGGCGGGACAGGCTTTCGCGGGCGGCTTTGGCCTCGAAACCATAAAGGCGTCGGACCTGCGCGGCTCGCAGGACGAAGCGCCGGCGGTCCCCGCCGCGCAGATGGTGCTGCTGGGTTCCGACCGGTCCCCCAACCTGGCCGCCCCAGTGTTGGATATGACCATCAAGCTGCCGTTCAAGGACCTCTCCTCCAGGCTGGCTTCCCTCCCGCTCATAAAGCTGCAGCCCATCGACGCCAACTCCCCCATGCTCTTCAAGGAGGGGGACCACATCTCCCTCAGCAACGTGACCGTGGACTATAACGGCATAGAGGTAGAGCCCACCATCCAGATCAAGCCGGTC
>JAJZOZ010000099.1 GCA_021811405.1 bacterium
GGTACGGCTGAAAAGGGATCGGGGTGGTGAGATTTGAACTCACGATCTCTCGCACCCGAAGCGAGCGCTCTAGCCAGCTGAGCCACACCCCGATAATACTTCCCGCTTCGGTAACGCTGCCGGAATATGATACCAGAAAAAGGGGGCGGATTTCAATGCTCCCCGTCTCAGCCCGCGCCGTTGCCGGTCAGCGCGGAGATGACCCTGGCGGCGATGTCGCGCGCGGCGTGGGGTCTCGCGTGCTCGGCCAGGGCCGCCGAGGCCTGCGAGAGCGCTTGCGGGCTGCCGGCGTATTTCCTGACCAGCGGCAGCAGCTCTGCCGCGGACCCGGCCGATTCCGCCAGCCTGTGGCGCAGCAGGAAGGCCGTGTTCCGCGCCTCCTGGCCCGGCAGCGGCGAGTAGATGATGAAGGGCTTGGCCAGGGCCATCGCCTCGGCCAGCGTAACTCCTCCCGGCTTGCCCACCACCAGGTCCGCGGCGCGGTAGTAATCCTCCGGGGAATCCGTGAAGTCCACGAAGCGGAGGTGGCGCGTGTTGGCGGCGGCCTTCTCTGCCTGCCGGCAGAGCCGGCGATTGTTGCCGCAGAGCACGGCGGCCTGCAGGCGGCCGAGCAGGGGGCTCAGGGACATGGCGGCCTCCTGCAGGTTGCCCAGGCCGCGGCTGCCGCCGGTGATCAGCACCGTGAACAGCCCGGGCGCCAGGCCCAGCTTTTTCCGGGCGGAAGCCTTGTCTGGCTGCGCGCCTGAGAATTCCTTGCGGACCGGGATGCCGGTCAGGACTATCCTCTCCGGAGGCGCGCCCCGCTTCCTGAGCTCGCCGGCGGCCCCGCGCTCCGGCACGAAATACGCCTGCACCCCGCGCGCCGGCCAGTAGGCGTGGGCGCAGAAATCCGTCAGCACCGAGAAGAGCGGCAGCTTCGAGAGCCTCCGGTTCTTCGTTATCATCAGCGAGGAAAGCGCCTGCGTGGAGATGACCGCGCGAACCCCTTTCTTCAGCAGGAGCCCTTCCAGCTTCCTGGACGAGAACGGCAGGACCGCCTCGCGCAGGGCGCCGGCCGCGAAGGCCACGAAATCGTTGTCGTAGGCGTAATGCCACAGCGCCGGCGTGCGGTTGAGCACCTGCAGGTAGGTCCTGGCCACGAAGGGGCCGAAGTCCGGGTAGACCTCGGAGAGGTCCACGAAGACGGGTTCTATCACGCTGGGCGGCAGGAACTCCGCTATGGCCCTGGCGGCGGCGTGGTGGCCCGACGGGCAGGTGCCGTAGATCAGCGCTACCTTTATCGGATATCCGGCCGGGCCCTGCAGCATAGGCTGATTATACAAAAACGAACGCCCCGCCCTTCCGAAGAAGGACGGGGCGCCGTCTCTCTCTTTGCTGCCTTTTTCTTCCGCCCCGAAGGGCGGGAAGATCTGTCTCCGGCTCAGAGGTGCTCGGCCACGCGGCCTACCAGCTCCTCCGACGGCTTCAGGGTCTTCGCGCCGGGCTTCCACTTGGCCGGGCAGACTTCGGCCGGGTTCTTGTAGGTGTGGACGAAGGCCTTCATCTTGCGGACCAGCTCCTCCATGTTGCGGCCCACGTTGTTCAGGTTGATCTCGGCCCCCGCCAGCACGCCCTCGGGGTTGACGATGAAGGTGCCGCGGTACGCCAGGCCGGCCCTGCAGTCGTAGGCGCCGAGCGACTTCGCCAGGCGGCCGCGCACGTCCGAGGCCATCCGGTACTTCACGTCCTTCAGCAGCTTCTCCTGGGCCTGCCAGCCCATGTGGGTGAACTTGGTGTCCGTGCTGACGGAGAGCACTTCGGCGCCCAGGCTCTCCAGCTCGGCCTGCTTGTCGGCCAGGTCGGCCAGCTCGGTGGGGCAGACGAAGGTGAAGTCGGCCGGGTAGAAGACCAGCAGGGTCCATTTTCCCGCCTTGACCGCGTCCTCCAGGCGGAAGCGGCCGAACTTGCAGGAGACCGGGTCGAAGGTCTCCAGTTCGAAGCCGGCCAGCTTCTGGCCGACCGTGATCATCGTTTCGTTCTTTTCTTCAGGCATTTTTTAGTCTCCTTGGCAGCCGCCTTCTTGCCGCAGGCGGGGCATATTCCGAAAAATTCCACGGTGCAGCTGAGCACCTTGAAGCCGCGGGGCCTGCCGGCCGGCGACGGCGTCCTGGCGGGCGCCCTTACGTCGGCTATCCGGCCGCAGCGCACGCACATCAGGTGGGCGTGCGGGGTCTTGCCCGGGTCGAAGCGGGAGCGGCCGCGCTCTATGCGCACCTCGGCCAGCTCGCCCATGCTTATCAGGGACTGCAGCGTGTTGTAAACGGTGGCGAAGGAAACGCCGGGCAGGCGCCTGAGGAGCCGGGAGTAGATATCCTCCGCCGTGGGGTGGGAGGTGTTCCCGTCGAGGATCCGGAGTATCTCGGCGCGCTGCGGCGTCATGCGGTAGCCGGCGGGGAGGTCTTTCTTGGCTGTCTTCATATTTATAATCGTTCCTGTCTGATAAATATTACCAGATTAGAACGATTCTTGTCAAGGGGATGCTTCCCGGTCCGCGTGCTATAATCTATTTAAGGAAGACAGGAGGCTGCGTATGAGGACCGTGTTCAAGGTGATAGGCATGAGCTGCGGCGGCTGCCGCAGCGGGGTGGAGAACGCGCTGAAGCGCGTTCCCGGCGTGCTCTCGGTGGAAGTAAGCCTGGAGAAGGGCGAGGCCGCCGTGGAGTACGACGAAAAGAAGGCCGCCCCCGGAGATCTGAGGGCGGCCGTGGAAAAGGCCGGCTTCAAGGCCGGCTGAAGCCGGGCTACTGCTTCCTGGCGGGGTCCTCCACCCTGCCGATGAACAGGATCAGGCCGGTCTCCGGCTGCTCTATCACGAACAGAAAAGGTCTGTCCGCGCGGAACACCGCGTAGTCCAGCACTATGGATTTCACGCCCATCGCCGCGCCGGTGGCGGCGGCGGCCTCCGTCCCCTCCTCGGTGACCTCCACGAAGGCCTTGTGGAAGGCCTTCTGGACGTAAAGGTCCTTCTTGCCGTCCATCCCGGAGAAGTCGGCCTTGTCCGTGAACGCCGTGGGCATGCCCAGGGCGGCCAGCGGCTCGTTCAGCGTCAGGCCGTAGCCGAAGGTGAACTTGGGAAGGAAGACCCTGACCTTCTGGGTGTAGAGCTCCTTCCTGGCGGCTTCCAGCGCCTCCGGGGTCAGGGCGGCTTCGAGCGCGGAGAGCTTTACCCCCTCCTTCGGCAGGAGCACCAGCATCGCCAGGCCGCCGCCCTTGTACGGCAGCCTCAGCACCTGCTTCTGGGCGTCCTCCCCGTATTGCAGCTCGCGCTCGCCCTTCAGCGCCATCATCGGGACCTTCAGCTTGCCGCCCTCAGGCCCGGTGAAATCGGCCTCGGCGGTGAGGGCGGGGTCGAAGCGGTTCTCCCACGAGCCCTTGAAATAGACGGCGTTGACCAGCACCAGGCGCGTCAGCGGGTCCAGGGAGCCTTCCGGGAAAAGCCCGCGGATCCGGCCTTTAGTGGCGTTCTCCGTCCACATGTTTATCCTGCGCCGCGCTTCCTCGGGGTTCTTCCTGAAGTCGGCGTTCAGGGCCTGCGCCGAATAGTCCGCGCGCAGGGTCTTGAGATAATCCTTCCGGAACTTGTAGCCGTCCTGGGCCCAGAAGGAGTCCGCCTGGGTGAAGACAGCGCCCTTGAGAGACGAGGCCAGGGCTTTCTTCAGCCCGGCCACCCCGGCGCGCAGCTCGCCGGCCTTCGGCGGGAAGGAGAAGACGGAGGCCATTTCCCCGGCCGTGCTTCCCTTCGCCCCCTCGTAGACCGCGGCGAACGCCCCGTAGATGCTGTAAGGCGAGAAGAAGACGTTGCCGCCCTTCCGGGCCTCGGCGGAATAGAGCTTGAAGGCGATGGCGTTGGCGCGCGCGGCCGGCGAGGGAGCTTCGGGGGCTTTCTTCTCCGCCTCCCCGGCCAGGCAGGGCGCGGCGGCGCAGGCGGCTATGGCGGCGGCCGCTATCAGGTTCTGGAGCTTCATGGCATCCTCCTTTGGACTTTACGGGATTATTCTACTACAAAATGCCGTTGCCGGCGGAGCCCGCCCCGGACGGGCGCGGGGCTCCTTGAACCCGTGAAAAAGGTTCAGCCTTCATCATCGGGGCGCCGGGAATTGAACCCGGAACCTTTCGCACCCCAAGCGAACGCTCTACCATTGAGCCACGCCCCGAAGATGAAGGCTGAACCGAAAACTTCCAAAGTCGCCAGAGAACCGGAACTATTATAGCAAAAATAGGCGCGGCGCCCGCTCAGAGCTCTTTGAGCAGCTGGCGGAGGTCCCTGGCTATCTCGTCGAGCAGCGCGCTCTTGGGCGGCGCGGCCTTCGCCGGCGCGGCTTTCCGCTGGCGGCGCTCCGCGGAGAGCGCCTTCCTGGCGCCGTCCAGCGAGTAGCCCTTCACGAAGACCAGGTCCTTTATCCGCAGCAGGGTGTCCACGTCGGCCCTGGTATAGCGGCGGTGCCCGCTGGAAAGCCGCAGCGGCCGCAGCAGGCGGAACCGGGTCTCCCAGTAGCGTATGGTGTATTCCGGCAGCTGCGCGGCGCTGGAGACCTCGCGCATGGTGAGGTACGTCTTCTCGGCCATTACATCCCGATCGTCAGTTTCTTCGACGGCTTGAAGCGGATGCTTTTGCGGGGTCCCACCATCACGCGCTGGTTCGTCTTCGGGTTGCGCATCTGCCGCGGCATCCGCTCCTTCACCTTGAAGGTGCCGAAGTTCGAGATGACCACCTTGCGGTTGTCGCGCAGGGCCTCTCCCATGATCTCGAAGGTCTTGCAGACCGCGAGCTTGGCGTCCTTCTCGGTGGTCAGGTGCTTGGTCAGCTCCCGGATAAGGTCAAGTCTGTTCATCGTCGTCTTCCTCCCCCTCGCTGTTCTCCTCTTCGTCCTGGTCCTGCTGCTTGTCCCCGGAGAGGAGCTGGCCGATGATGTCGTTGGGCTTGAGGTTCTTGAGATCGTGCTTGAAGCGGGTCACCTCGTCCTCGGTTATCGGCTTGCTCAGGACCTGGGTCTTGGAGAAAACTTTCTCGGAAATGTAGATAGGGCAGCCGAAGCGCACCGCCAGCGCCACGGCGTCCGAGGGCCGGGAGTCCACCAGGCTGGGGTCTGAACCGTCCGGCCTGGCGATGTGCAGCGTGGAGTAGTAGGTGTTCTCCACGATGTCCTCCACCACCACCTTCTTGAGCGTCAGGCCCAGCGTCTTGATCAGCGAGAAGAGCAGGTCGTGCGTCATCGGCCTGGGGGAAGGATAGCCGGACAGGCGTATGGCTATGGCCTGCGCCTCCATGGGGCCTATCCAGATGGGCAGTATCCTGGTGCCCTCGGTCTCGTCGAGGAATATTATCGACTCCGTCATGCTGGTGGCGATGGAATAGATGCGGACCTCTACGAGGTCGTCGGCGCCGCGTTCTTCCGTCATTGGTCCTTCTTCTCCCCGTCCCGAGGCGGCTGACCCCTGTGCTTGAAGGAGAGCTCGGAGCCTTTCAGGATGCGGCGGATGTTGGCGATATGGGTGTAGAAGATCAGCGCGCAGACGGCCAGCGCCAGCAGCGTGAACGGCCGCTGGTGGTCCTTAGCGAGGACGAAGCAGAGCACCGGCAGCGCCACCGAGGCGGACATGGAGCCCACCGAGATGTGGCCGGTGAGCGCCACGGCAATGCCGAAGACCACGAAGGCCCCGGCGGTGGGCACCGGCAGCAGCGCCGCGAACACCCCGGCGGCGGTGGCCACGCCCTTGCCGCCGCGGAAGTTCAGGAATACGGTCCAGATATGGCCGGCTATGGCCAGCGCGCCCGCCGTGACCGGTATCCACCAGTGGCCCTTGCTGAAGTCCATGGAGCCGGGGATGAAGAAATACTGAGTCGCCACCCAGGCCGGCCCGAATCCCTTCAGGAAATCGAAAGCGAAGGTGGCTATGCCGGGGCCCTTGCCCAGCGTGCGGTAGACGTTGGCGGTGCCCGGGTTGCCGGAGCCGTGCTTGCGGATGTCTATGCCCTTCAGCCGCCCTATCAGGTAGCCGGTCGGGATGCCGCCCAGCACGTAGCTGGCGAAGAAAAGGAGGCCTATCTTTATATGTGTCATGGGGCTATAGGGAAAGTATAGAAAAAATAAGATGTTATTTCATCAGGCGCCGGCCTTTTTCAGCAGCCTGGCGTAGTTCTCCGGCGTGGCCTTGAACCTGAACGTCACGTCCCCCGGGCCGTATTCCGCCGCGCTGACGAGGCAGGAGGAATAGATCTCGGCTATCAGGCCCCTGGACCCGGCCGGCACTATCATCTCGTACTCCCCCCAGCGTTTGGAGAGGGCCCGCTCGCAGGCCTTCAGCAGCTCGTCCACGCCTTCGCCGGTCAGCGCGGAGACCGGCAGCGGCCGCAGTCTGGCCGGCGCCCAGGCCGAGAAGGAAGGGGCCCTCACCGCGTCCGCCTTGTTGAAGACGTTGATGACCGGGATATCCTTTATGCCCAGCTCCTTCAGCGTGGCCATGACGGCCTCGTGCTGCGGGCGCGCCTCCGGGGAGGAGAGGTCGTGCACGTGCAGGATCAGGTCGCTGTAGCGGATCTCCTCGAGCGTCGCGCGGAAGGCGGCTATCAGGTCGTGCGGCAGCTTCTGGATGAAGCCGACGGTGTCGGTGAACAGCGCCCAGCCGCCGGCCGGCAGGCGCACGCGCTTCGTCGTCGGGTCGAGCGTAGCGAACAGCTTGTCGTCGGCGTAGATGCCGTGGCGGCTGCCGGTCAGCGTGTTGAGCAGCGTGGATTTGCCGGCGTTGGTATAGCCGACTATCGAGACCTGCGGCATCGGCACGGCGTCGCGCTGGGCGCGCTGGGTGTGGCGCTCGTCGCGGATGGACTCTATCTCGCGCTCGAGCTCGGAGATCTTCACGCGCAGCTCGCGCTTGTCGTACTCCAGCTTCTTCTCGCCGGAGCCGCGGCCGCCGATCATGCCGCGCTGCTGGTCCATGCTGCCGCCCTTGCCGCCCAGCCGCGACAGCGCGTAGTTGAAGCCGGCCAGCCGCGCCTGCAGCTTGCCCTCGCGCGTGCGGGCGCGCATGGCGAAAATATCTATGATGAGCCTGGGCCTGTCGGCCACGTTCACGCCGAAGGCCCGCTCGAGGTTGCGGCCCTGTCCGGGGGTCAGCTCCTCGTCGAAGATCACCGCGCCGGCCCCGGTCTCCCTGATCAGCGCTTTCAGCTCCTCCACCTTGCCGGAGCCTACCAGCGTGGCCGGGTTCCAGGCCTGCAGGCGGACGTGCAGCTTGCGCACCGGCTCCAGCCCCGCCGTCTCGCTGAGGCGCCAGAGCTCCTCGAGAGAGGTGCCGCCGCCCGAGGCCCTGCGCCCGCGCTTCAGTGAGGCCGCTACCAGTATGACTTTCATGAATTAATGATCCTTTCGGCCAGGGCGCCGGCGTCGTAGTCCCCGGGCTTCTCCAGGTCTATTCTCATGACGTTGCGGTAGCGGGCGAACCAGGTGTTCTGGCGCTTGGCGTAGGACATCGAGGCCGCCACTATCTGCCGCACCGCGTCCTGCTTTTCCAGGCGGCCGGCCAGGTAGTCCAGCACCTGCGGATAGCCCAGCGTCTTCAGGCCGGGACAGTCCTCGGCGTAGCCGAGGCGCAGCAACTCCCGGGTCTCCTCCGCCCAGGCCTCGAAATTTTCTGCGGTGCGGCGCTTTACGCGCTCGGCCAGCAGCTCCTTGCTCCACTTGAGGAAGACGAACTTGCCGTCGTGCACCGGCAGCGAATGGAAGAAGCGCCCCGTCCAGAGCTGCGAGGCCGGCCTGCCCGCGGCCCTGGTTATCTCTATGGCGCGCATCACGCGCTGCACGTTGCCGGGGGGTATGCGCCGCGCGGCCTCCGGGTCGAGCTGCTGCAGCTCCGCGTACAGCGCGAGCTTCCCGCCGCTCTCGGCCAGGGCCGTGAGCTGCTGGCGGATGGTGGGGTCGGCGGGCGGCAGCTCGTCGAGGCCGTTCCAGTAGGCCTGGATGTACATGCCGGTGCCGCCGGCGAAAATAGGCACCTTCCCGCGCTTCCAGACCTCGGGTACCAGCTTCTTCGCCTCCCGGACGAAGGAGCCGGCGTCCCAGGCCGCGCGCGGGTCCAGGGTGTCCACCAGGTGGTAGGGTATGCCCTCGACCAGGTAGAACCTGCCGCCGGGGGTGTCGGTCCAGGCGCCGCGCGGCTTGGCCGTGCCCGCCTCCATCAGCCGGTAGATCTGCCTGGAGTCGGCCGAGATCACCTCGCCGCCGAGGCGGCGGGCCAGTTCCAGGGCCAGGCCGGTCTTGCCGGAGGCGTTGGCCCCCATCAGGGTTACGGGTTTGAGAGGCTGCAGTGACATCGCTGATAACGGAAGCGGCCAGTGGCGTGAAAGCCGGCTGGCCGCTCAAGTACTGGTTCCGGGCTCCTGTTATTTCTTCTTGAACAGCGGCTCGTCCTTCTGCGGCTTGTTGCAGAGGCCGTTGGCGCGGCAGGTCTCCACGCAGACCTCCGGCAGCTTAAGCGCGAAGCGCGTGTCGCAGTCCGAATAGTCCTCGGCCATGTCGTTGATGCGCTTCTTGTCGTCCGGGCTGATGCCGGTGAAAGCGATGCCGTTCATGAAGACGCCGCCCTTGTCCTTGACCCAGGAGATGCGGCCGGTGACGGGGATCTCCTTGATGCCGCTGAGCTTCAGGATGATGTTGAGCTCCTTCGTGTGCGGCGGCGCCATGAAGGTGATCAGGCGCATGCCGCCGGCCGAGAGGTCGGACAGGATGGCCGGCTGCGGAACGGCCTTGCCGCTGGCGTCCTCGGTGAAAAATTCTATCTCCACGGGCTCCAGGATGCCGTGCAGTATGGGCAGGCGAACGTGCTGGCGCCTTTCTTTGAGAACCTTGCTGGTTTTTTTTGTCATATCAGCTTCCCGTACAGAGTATTTTTTTCGGCCCCGGCCACCAGCACACCCGAGAGTTTTCCCGGTGTCCCCCCGGCCTCAACCCTCACCGCGAAGTTGGCGGAAGAGCGGCCGTACGTGTCGGTCTCGAAAAGAACTTCCTCTATTTTACCAATTCTTTCTTCCAATACAACCCGCGAATTTTTCTTCACGGCGGCCAGCAGCCTCTCCAGCCTGGCCTCCGTCTCGGCCCCGCTAATGTCCGCCTTCATCCCCGGTCTGTCGGAGCGCGGCGAGTACTTGAAGCAGTAGGCCAGCGAGAAGCGGCCTTCTTCCACAAGGCGCAGCGTGTCGCGGAAGTCCTCTTCCGTCTCGCCGGGGTAGCCCACGATGAAGTCCGTGGAGACGGCCAGGCCCGGCGCTGCCCGGCGCAGGCGCGCGAGCAGGTCCAGGTATTGGCCGCGGGTGTAGCCGCGGCGCATGGCCTTGAGTATCCTGTCCGAGCCGCTCTGCGCCGGCAGGTGCATGTGGCGCGCAAGCTTGGGTTCCTCCGCCAGCACCTTCATGAAAGCTTCGTCGTAGTACAGCGGGTGCGGGCTCATGAAGCGCAGGCGTTCCAGGCCCGGCAGGCGGAGGACTTTTTTTAGGAGTTCGGAGAACGTGGTCCGCCCGTGCCTGTAGGAGTTCACCGTCTGGCCCAGCAGGACCAGCTCTTTCGCCCCGGCGGCCAGTTTCGCCGCAGCGTCCTCCAGGACGGCCTTCGGGGACAGGCATACCGCCGGGCCGCGCACGGCCGGTACTATGCAGTAGGAACACTTCAACGAGCAGCCGCGCATCACCGTGACGTAGGCCGTCTGCGGGGAACGGAACAAGTTCCGGTGCTCGGCCTCGCCTTCCGTAGCCGGGCCGAGCTGGCGTATCAGCGAATCCTTGAACTTCTCTATCGCGCGGGCGCCGACCACCTCGTTGATGAAATCGAATCGGCCCTTCAGGTATTTCTCCCCCAGTTTCTGCGCCGCGCAGCCCACCACGAAGAGCTTCCCGTCCGGACGCCGCTCCTTCCAGACGCGCAGGCGGCCTATCTGGGAGATGGCCTTGTCCTCGGCCTTCTGTCTCACCGTGCAGGTGTTCACCACCACGGCGTCGGCCTTCTTCAGCTCGGAGGTGACCTCGTAGCCGCGCGCCCTGAAAGCCGCGGCTATGTCCTCCGAGTCAGCCTCGTTCATCTGGCATCCGAAAGTAATAATGAATACGGCCTTATTCGGGCGGCTCCGTGGGTCCCCGCTCTGCGGTTTTTCCGGTTTCTGCATTTTTTGTTTTCCTCAAAAA
>JAJZOZ010000100.1 GCA_021811405.1 bacterium
CTATAAGCAGTACTTTGTTCTTGACCATATGGTATACCTCGGCCGCGCCATGTTTAGAGGTCCGCGGAGGACCGGCGCCCCTGCCGGTATATTCTAGGAAATATGCGGGGGGGAGGTCTTGCCGGCCCGGCGCGCGCCTGGCGGCGTTGCGGGAAGGCCGGTTCCCGTAGCGGCGGGTCTTTGTCGCGCCTTGGCGGAATTTGTATCATGTGGCTGACGCATGCGCAAAATAACGCCCATTATCAGAACGGCCCTGCTCTGCGCC
Organism: bacterium; assembly: GCA_021811405.1. Classification (GTDB taxonomy): domain Bacteria; phylum Elusimicrobiota; class Elusimicrobia; order Elusimicrobiales; family UBA9959; genus UBA9959. The sequence continues at coordinate 266 of JAJZOZ010000100.1, forward strand.
GCCGCGCTGGGACTGGCCGCCTGCGAGCTGCCCGATAATACCCCGGGGCTCCAGCTGGCTTCGGCCATCCGCAACGGCGATGCCGCCAGGGTCAGGGAGCTGGTCGCGGCCGGGGCCCCGGTCAATATCAGCGGCCCCGGCTGGTCCCCGCTGATGCTCGCCGTGATGCAGGACAACGGTGAGATGGTGGATATACTGGTCGGCGCCGGCGCGGATATCAACGCCCGCACGAAGGACCTGGCCACCCCGGTCAGCCTGGCCGCGCGCTGGGGCAAGTTCGGCGCTCTGGAGCGGCTGCTGAAGGCCGGTGTCAATACCGAGCCCAGGGACATGATAGGCTGGACCCCGCTTATGTGGGCGGCGCTGCGCGGCAAGGACCGGGCCGTGGAGCTGCTGGTGAAGGGCGGGGCGAACATAAACGCCGAGGATTCCGACGGGAATACGCCGGTCATGCTGGCGGTATCCAGGGGGCACCGCGAGTCGGCCCTGACGCTGGTCGAAGGAGGGGCGGACCTGTCCCACCGGAACCGTTTCGGCCAGGACGCGGCGCTGCTGGCCCTCAAGAGCGGTTTCCCCGGGCTGGCCTCGGAGATCTCCGGGCTGGGTTCCGGGGCGAAAAAGAAGAGGCGCTGAAGTTCGGCGCCTCTTCCGTCCGGGCAGCGGGCCCGCTACTGCGGCAGGCCTCTCTCTATCGTGAACGGCACCATCTTGGCGAAGGCGTCCAGGATGATGACGGCGTTGTAGTTGGCGTCCTTCCTGGAGGCCGAGCGCACCCGGTCCGTTATCCCCTGGTTGAGGGACTCTATGTCCTTGTAGGCTTTCCTCAGGAGCTCCAGGTCCCAGTCCGGCTTCTCGCCCTTCCTGTGCTTGTGGTACTGCTGCAGCAGGTAGGTGGAGACGGAGCGGAACGCGGTCTCCTCTACGCTGGCGAAGGGGAGGTGGTGGCGGGCCATGGGCCTGAGCGGCTCCATGACGGGGCACCCGCTGGTGGACATGTAGATGCCTATCAGCGAGCTGAGGGCGTTCTGCAGGCTGGTCTTCTTGTGGTATTCCCGCTGTTCGGTTTCCACCCGCACTTCCACCGGCGTGACGGAGGTCCTGTCCGCGAACATCCGCGTCACCCCGGAGATGTTCAGGGCTATGGGACAGTATTTGTTGCTGGCGGAACTGAGCGGGCAGATGGTGCACTTGCAGAAATCCAGCCTGGCCCACTCGGGCGCCTCCAGGTCCCCCGATGGTATGAGGGTCAGGGACTTGGAGTCCAGCTGTATATCTATCACCTTTTCTTCGGAGTCGGCGAACCTGATGATGTACTTGTAGAACATAAGCCTCCGGAGCGGCCGCGGGGGGCCGTTTCCGGATATTGTATATAATCGAGGCTGCGGGCGGGCTATTTATTTACCCGCCGGCGCGGCGGCGGCAGCACCGCCTCCAGCTTGGGCCTGCCGTAATGGTCGTACAGGGCGCTTTCGTAGTCCTCGCTTACGGGGACCGAGGGATCGAAGCCGGGGCTGCGGCGCACGGCCTCCCGCGTCAGGTCCAGGAAGACCTCGGAGGAATCCCAGTCCACTTTCTCCAGCCAGTGCGGCGAGATCAGCACCTTCCGGCCGGGCAGCAGCAGGCCGCTGTCGGCCACCAGGTAGCGGATCCCCCAGCCCCGGTCGTCCGCTATGAAGTCCTCGACGCTGCCTATGGGGCCGTCCGCGGCGTGCAGGCGGTAGCCGGTGACGGCGGCGGTGCCGTGCAGCGCCGCCTCCTCTTCGGACGGCGGCCGCTCCTCCCCGTCCTCGAGGGCCTCTTCCGGCAGCGGGGCGCCGCCGGCCAGCGTTCCCGTGTAGAAGCCTTCTCCCCAGTACAGCGGCCAGGCGTAGTGCCGGTGCAGCCGCAGCTCGTGGCGGCGCTCCACGGTGCGGCGGGTGTCTATGTCCGGGCTGGTCCTGACCTGCTCGCGCGTAAGAGCCACCGGGAAGGTCCGGGAATTCCAGTCCGGCGCCTTCAGGGCCGCCGGCGAGATCAGCACCTGCCTGCCCGACAGCCAGCCGCCGGTGCCGGCCACCAGGTAGCGCACCTTCCACTCCCTGTCGTCGAAATAGAACTCCTTCACCGCCCCTATCTCCCCGTCGGCGGCCAGTATCCTGTGGCCGGTCAGGCCGTTAAGGTTCCTAAGCATGTTACCCCCTTGCGCGGCGCCGTCGCGTAACGGCAGGCCGGCCGCGCTCCGGCGCGGGTCTTCGCTGCTGCGGCAAGTCGAGCTGCCCCCCAACGGCATTCTATATATATCGCCGCGGGGAATACAACAGGCTGCTAGCCGCCCTTGCAGGGATAGCCGGAGTTGGGGAAGTATTCCAGCTTGAGCGCGCCGGCCTCTTTCCTGAAATAGAACTGGTCCTCGCACGAGGTTTTCTCGTACGCGGCCTGGAACCTGGAGTACAGCCTGGAGCCGTCCAGGGCCAGCAGTTTGAAGGCGACAGGCCTGCGCGAGACCAGCCGGCCCGTCCTGGCGCGCGCCTCCGTTATGCCCTCCAGCGAGGTCTTCTCCCTGAGGCCGGAGGAGAACAGACTCGCGTGTATGTACGCCGCGTCCCCGGAGTTGTAGCGGTTATAATATTCGTCGGCCAGGCTTTCGGCCGCCTCCCTGGCGCGCAGGCTGACCGGCACCGCGTAGGCCAGGAAGGCCAGCAGCGATATGCCGGCCCCGGCGGCTATCTTCATGAATACCCGCATCAGTAGATGAACTGCACCGCGCGCAGTATCTCGAAGCAGTCCGCACAGCGCAGGCGCACGGAGAGGTCCCCGGTGCGCCTGGCGCCCGGGTAGAAGGAGAAGCGGTGCGCCCTGCGGCTTTCCTTGAACCTGAGGTCCAGCACCGGCGACCTGGGCGGCGCCGGTGGCCGTATGGCCGGGCCGGCGGTAAGCGCCGCCTTCACGCCGGCGGCTATCCTTTCGGCGGCCTCGGCCGGGTGCAGGTGCGCCGAAGCCTCCCCCAGGCCCTCCTTGGTGGCCTCCGTGTATATTCGCGGAACCAGCCGCCGGGCGTGGGCGCAGGCCGCCTTGTCCCCGGAGAGGAAGACGCTGGGCACTTTAAGGAGGGCCGCGGCCCAGGCGTTCAGCTCGAACTCGGACACCGGCCTGCCGTTGACCCGGAACTCGGCCAGCGAGGTGGACATCGTGTGCGACATGGGGCTGGCGGCCGAGCCGGCCGGCGCGTGGTAGCCTATGTACACGGCCGCCGCGAAGCTCTTGTCGAGGCCGTCCATCATCATCATCGGCCCGCCGCTCCAGCCCCTGACCAGCCTGGCCCTGCGGGGAAGCTCGGAATGGACGATGTTGCGGGCCGTGCCGTGCGCGTCGCGCACCAGTATCTCCCTGGCCCCGGCCGCCAGCGCGCCTTCGCAGGCGGCGCGCACCTCGGCTGTCATGCGCCTGCGGCTGGCCTCGTATTCCGGGCCGTCGGCCGCTATATCCTCCCAGGCCGAGACGCCTCCGACGCCCTCTATGTCCGCGCTTATGAATACCTTCATGTTCCCTCCGTGGCCGCTACGGCTATACTACAAAAAGCCGCCGCGCCGGCAAAGGGGCGTAAAAGCGGAAGGCCGCGGTCTCCCGCGGCCTTCCCGGCGGACCGGCTTCCGGCCTCAGAACTTGTGCCAGAGCATCTGCGTGGTCACGTCGTGGTGGAACAGCACCTCGGAGGTCTTCACTATCGTGCCCAGCTCCTTGGGGCTGCGGTCGGCCGCGGCCTGCTTGTGGTGGGCGTACTTCTCGTGCGGGACCTCGCCCATCAGCTTCTTCATGAAGTCGCTGGCGCGGAACAGGCGCAGCGCGTCGTGGATGTTGCCGGGCAGGTAGCGCACGCGGTCGCGCTTGTTCTCGTCCTTGGTCAGCGGCTCGCCGTGGAGCGCGGTGCCGATCAGCGCGAACAGCGCCAGGTAGGGGTTGGCGTCCGGGCCGACGGAGCGTATCTCCAGCCTGGCCGAGCGCTCGTTGCCGGCGGGTATGCGCACCATGGAGCCGCGGTCCACCGACGAGACCTTGATCTGGTTCGGGGCCTCGAAGTGCGGGTCCAGGCGGCGGTAGGCGTTGACGCTCGAATTGAGCACCAGCGAGAGCTCCTGCGCGTGGTTGAGTATCCGCGAGACGGCGTCCCAGGCGGCCCCGGAGAGCCCGTCCTCCCCCTTGGCGTCGAAGAAGACGTTCTTGCCGTTCTTCGCGAAGGAGAGGTTGAGGTGCATGCCGCTGCCGTTGACGCCGGAGACCGGCTTGGGCAGGAAGGAGGCGGTCATGCCCATGTTGGCCGCGACCTGCCGGCAGACCAGCTTGTAGAGCTGGATCAGGTCGCAGGCGCGCACCGCGTGGGCGTAGGAGAAGTTGAGCTCGAACTGCGACGGGGCCACTTCGGGGTGGTCCTTCTCGTTGCGGAAGCCCATTGCCCGCTGCGCTTCGGCCGCGGTGTCTATGAACTTCTTCAGGGGGTCCAGCGGCAGCGAGTGGTAGTACCCGCCGGTGGAGATCAGCTCGAAACCGTTGACCTCGTTGTAGCCCTGCTCGGCGTTGACGCCCTTCATGATGAAGCCTTCCACCTCGGCGGCCACGTTGGCGGTCAGCCCCCTGCTCTTCTTTATCTCCTTGGCCAGCTCCGCCAGCCGCGCGCGGAAGTCCGCCTCGTAGAGGCTGCGGTCGCGGTTGAGCACCGTGCCGAAGATTATCACCTTGCCAGGGCCGAAGACGTCCGACGGCAGCCAGACTATGCTGCCCCAGTCTATGCCGAGGCGCAGGTCCGACTCCTTCTGGGCCGAGAAGCCGCGTATCGAGGAGCCGTCGAAGGTCAGGTTGTCGTTGGCCTCCAGGAAGAACTGCTTGTCGTAGTCCAGCATGTGGAAGCGTCCCTCGATGTCCGTGAAGCAGACCGTCACGGCCTTCAGGCGCTTCTCCTTGCGCAGGTAGTCGCGGTATTTCTTCTCCAGCTCGGCCGGCGTCAGCCTGACGGCGGCGTCCGCGGCCTCGAGGTTGAGCGCTTCCAGTTCGTCGTACGGTATCTCGAGGAAGTTCTTGAGCGAGGTTTCCGGCAAGGTGTTTTTAGGCATATATCTCCTATCCAATGGTAAAAATTATAAAAACTAAATTAAATATAGCAGAAAATATTATAAATATCAAGACCTATATGCTAGCAAGGAATACCAGGCCCCCAGCCCTGTTCTGTCCACGCGGCCGTTTTGGTATCATGGGAGCGGCGGGCCGTCCGGCCCGCGCGCCGACAAAGGGGGAAGGCATGGTACACAAGTTCAAGGTCAGTACTTCCGGCCGCTGCGAGATGAGCGACATCACGAAGGAGGTACAGGGCATAGTGCGGGAGAACGGGCTGGAGAGCGGGGTCTGCCACGTCTTCGTGCCGCATACCACCTGCGCGCTGGCCGTCAACGAGAACGCGGACCCGGACGTCAAGGCCGACATACAGAAGAAGCTCTGCGAGCTGGTGCCGGAGGAGTCCGGTTACAAGCACGCCGAGGGGAACTCGGACGCGCATATCAAGGCGGTGCTGGCCGGCTCCTCGCTGTCCGTGTTCGTGGAGGACGGGGCGCTGCTGCTGGGCACCTGGCAGGGGCTGTACCTCTGCGAATACGACGGCCCGCGCGCCCGCGAGGTCTGGGTGAAGCTGCTCAGGGGTTGAGCCCGGGGCCTTGCGGGCCGCCGGGAGGGACGACGCGTATCCCGAGCCTGCCCGCCGGGCCCGCGATCGCGGCCGGCGCCGGGAGCGGCGTCTTGACGAGGTCTATGTCCTCCGCCCTTACCGAGCCGCGTATCTTGCCTTCCAGCCAGGCCACGTCGTAGCGGGATATCAGGCCGGGGATGTCCCCGTCCGCCGCCTCGCTGAAATCCCGGAAGGCGCGCGGCGGCAGCGCGCGCAGCTCCCCGACGGTCTGCAGCGCCAGCGCGCGCGGCAGGTCCGCCGGAACCACCACCCAGGACCCGAAAAGCTCCCCGGCGGCCTTCTTCAGCGCCGGGTCCAGCTGCGCCTTCTCAAGGCTGGTCCCGGCTTTCTCCGCCTCCAGCGCCAGCGCGCGCATGGCGGAGCGGCGCGTGGCCCAGGCCCGCCTCCGCCAGACCTCCGGTTTCAGCCTGAGCACGGTGCCGCCGTATTTCTCCGGTCCGTCCCAGTAGGACAGCGTGCCGAACACGTAGCCGTAGGCGCCGTAGACCAGGTCCTCGTAGCCCGGAGTGAACGGGGCCACCGCCGAGCCTTTAAGGGAGCTCACCAGCAGCGTCGAGAGCAGCTCCCCGTCCTCCAGGACGTGAGCGGCCCTCGCGGAGCTGACGCGCACCGAGAAGGACGGGGGGTGATCCCTGAAAAATCTTTCCAGCCTGGCCAGCAGCGCCTCTTCCCCGGGGCGCAGCGGCCGCAGCGCTTTCTCTCCGGCCGCCAGGTTGAGCGCGGACTGCTCGGCCAGCGGGCGGCCGAGCGCCAGTTCCTCCGGCTGCCAGCCGGGAGGAGGGCCTCCGCGTATCCAGGCTTCCAGCGCCCCTGAGTAGGCGGCCAGCCCGCGGTACTTGGCGCCCGGGTCCTGGGCGGCCAGGCTGGCCCGTTCCAGCAGCCGTTCCGTGACCGGGCCGCGCACGGGGTAGTCCGTGACCAGTACCGCGAAGCCCAGGCGGAGACCGAGCGGGGCGAGCGCCCCGGCGGCCGGCCCCATCTCCGCGTCCACGGTAGAAACGCCAGCCGCGCGCGCGCCTGCCAGCCAGCCCGGAGTCTCCTGCAGCGGGGAGAGCACGCTTTCGTGCGCCCGGTAGTCGGCCAGCGAGGCGAGCGCGTTCGGCACGCCGGCCCCGCCGGGGGCCAGCACGTCGGAGGGATAGGCCACCGAATAGAGCGGGCGCGGGTCCAGCGAGCCGCCGGAGCCGGCCAGCACCACCGTCCTTATGCCGGTGGATTCGGCCACCAGGTAGCGGATGTTCTCACCCAGTATCTCGCCGTAGTAGGGCGAATGCGCGCTGACCACGCCCCAGAGCCCCGCGCCGGGCAGCCGGTAGACGTCCACCTGCCAGTCGCCGGCGGCGTCCCGGAAGGAGCCCGCGGCGAGGTCCTTCCAGTAAACGCGGAAGGCCTCCGCGTAGCCGGAGATCAGCCCGCTCAGCCCGGAGAGGGCCCCGCCGTTCTCCCCGTTGACTTTGGCGAGGGCCCTGTAATAGGGCGCGTATGCGGACGGCGCCTCGGCCGACGTTATCTCCGGGGCGGCCCTGCCGCAATAATAGCGCCTCAGCAGCAGCTCGTAATGGCGCAGGAAAGAGGCGCCCTGCATGTCGGTCGCCACCAGGACCCTGCCGCCGGCGTCTCCGCCCAGCCACAGCTTCTTGGCGTAGCCGCTTACCGGAAGGTGCAGCTCCGCGAGAGGGCCTTTCCCTGCCGTCCCCGGGGGCAGCTGGGCCAGGCGGAGGTTGCTGAGCACTATCCTGTCCCCCGGCCCGAGCGCGTCCAGAACGGCGCGCAGCGGCCCGAGCCTGGACGCGGCGTAGCCCGAGGCGTCCTTCCAGTCCAGGGAGCAGGTATCTATGCCGGAGACTCCCGCGGCGCCGCCCGCGCCAGCGGCCAGGTCCGGCGGCGGCGCGGCCGGGGCCGGCGCGGCCGCCGGCCGCATCAGGGGAAGAGCTTCGGGAGCGATATAGGCCCGGGCGGCCGCCACGGCCGACTCCGCGGCCGTCCTCTCTTCGCGGGAAAGGCCGGCCGGCGCAGCGGCGGCGGCGGCCTTTTCAAAGAGGTCGGCCTGGGTGGCGGGGAGAGGGGAGCAGAGCGCGGCCGCGGTTCCGGAGGATGGCGGCGCCAAGCGGCCGAGCAGGGAAGGCGCTTTCTTCAGCTCGTAGGAGACGGCGTCCAGGCAGGCTTCCGCGCTGAGGCGGCAAAGCCCGGCCTCAAGGGCGCTCCCGCCGGCCGCCGGACGGGCGGCGGCGATGAGAGCCAGGAATATCAGAGCTCGCGGTCGCATGCGGTTCGTTCCGGTATGAAAGCGCCGCGGCGGCCTTTCCGCCGTCACGCGTCCCAGTAGGCTTCCTGCAGGCTGTCCTCGCGCTCCGGCAGGCCGCGCATCAGCCTGGGGGAGTTCTGGGCCAGCACCTCGTAGCTGACGCGGTTGGCGTACTTGCAGATCTGGGAAAGGGAGGAGTAGGTCAGCGCGCTCACCAGGTTCTTCGGGGACTTCGGCACCTTGGCCTGGTGGTACTTGCGGGCGCCCATGTCGTGCAGCAGGGCCGCCAGCGCCCCGTCGCCGGCGCCGTTCGTGTTGCGGATGTTGCGGGGCCCGCCCAGGAACGGGTTGATATGGCTGTAGATCTTGAAGGGCTTCACGCAGTCCTCGCGCCTCATCGGGCGGCTGAACTCGTACATGTTGTAGTCGACTATGGACTTGGTGTGCAGCTTGTGGGTGGTCTTGCGGGCGTGCTCTTCGTCCACCCAGCCGCCCAGGTAGAGCCCGTGCTCGCCCACCGTCAGCAGCGCCAGGTCGGCCAGCTCCAGGGCGTTCTCGGCGGCCAGCAGCGGGTCGGCGGTGCCGGTCAGGGCCAGGGCCTCCTGGTCGTTCATCGCCACGCAGGTCACGTGCTTCTTTATGAACTCCCTGAAGAAGTCCTTCTTCGACTCTATCAGCGAGGCGGTGCCCAGGGTCATCACCACCGGCACCCCCGAGTCGAGGGCTATGCCGCAGGCCTTGACGGCGGCCTTGAAGATCGGGTCGCTCTCCTCGCGCAGCAGGTAGGCCGAGATCAGCAGGGCGGAGGCCTTCTCCACCACCCGCACCGGGATGGAGTCGGGAGAGAGGTCGTTCATGCAGCCTTTGCTGATGCCGAAGGTGCGTTCCCCGTCGGGAGTCACGAAGCACATCGCCCTGCCCATCGGGTTGTCGGACGGCTGCAGGTAGGAGAGGTCCACGTTGGTGCTGGTGTTGCGCAGGTACTTGAAGGCGTAGTCTCCCACCGCGATGTCGCGCTCTATGGCGCCCAGCGCCACGGACCTTTCGTCGGACAGCACGGAGTAGTTGTGCAGCGTGTTCCCCACCGAGCCGCCGGCGTACTCGCCGTTCACGCGCCCGGCGGCCTTGAGCTCGTCGTAGATCCGGTCCGCTTTGGCGTCGTCGATGATCTGGGACTCGCCCTTCTTCAGGCCCTCGCGCGCCGGGAAGTCCGCGTCCACCGCGCATTCTATGTCCACTAGCAGCTGGTCTATCCCGACCAGGTAGAAGGGCTCGCCGGCCGGGTCGTGGGCGTCGGCGCTCTCGCGCGTCTTCTCCGAGACCGGGAAATAATGCTCGCTCTTGCGCTTGCCGGGGAATTTCATCTTTGCCTTTTTGCCTTGGGAGGGGTCCGTCCGATAGACAATGATACAAACTTGCCGGCCGGCCGGGGAAGCGGGGCCAAGGGGCCCAGCCCCGGGGGGCCTAAAAACGCGAGATAAAAGGGCCTTGGGCCCATTTAAAGAGGCTCTCTAACTGCGAAAATATACAGGCAGCGCACCGTCCAAGGAGAAGTTGATGAAAAAGGCCCTTTTCGCAGCAGTTCTGCTCGCCGCCTCCGGCGCCTCGGCCGCCGGCTTCGCGGACCTCGCGGTAAACGCGGATACCCTCAGAAAGACCGTCCCTCCGGACCCCGCCCCGGCCCCTTACGCCGCGCGCGCCGGCCTGCCGGAAGCCGGGAGCCGCTGGTACGGCGCGGATTCCCGCCAGGCCAGGATGCATTTCGAGGCCTACA
>JAJZOZ010000101.1 GCA_021811405.1 bacterium
GAGCGAAGGACCGCCGCCCTGCGGTCCGCCATGATGCATACCGTCAGCCACGAGTTCAACAACGCCATCACCGTGCTGGACGCCTCCCTGTTCCTGCTGAAGGAGTCGGAGCCGCCCGGCCCGCCCGAGAACCGCCGGCAGCTCTACGACACGCTCCAGTTCGAGCTGCGTTCGCTGAGCCGCTACGTCAAGAACATCCTCAACGAGGCCAGGATGGAGTCCGGCAGGCTGAAGCTGCAGATGAGGCGCCTGGTCCTGCGGGACCTGATCTACAAGCTGGCGTCGTCCATGAAGCCGCTGATAGCGCAGAAGAGCCTGACCCTCTACATGGACTTTCCAGAGGAGCCGGTGGAGGTCAGCGCCGACATGGAAGCGATCTCCCTGGTGATCTCCAACCTCATAGGCAACGCCGTCAAGTACACTCCGGAAAGGGGAAGCATTTCCGTGCGCTTGGCCGGGGACGGGCAGGGACGCCTGAATTTCCTCATAGAGAACAGCGGCGCCGGGATACAGCCGGAGGAGATAGGGAAATTAAAGCGGGGATTCTACCGGACGCAGGACGCCAAGGCGGCGGCCTCCGGTTTCGGGCTGGGCCTGCGCATTTCCAACGAGCTGCTGCAGCTGCACGGCAGCGAGCTGGGGATAAAAAGCGAGCCGGGCCGGAGCTCCACGTTCTATTTCTCCCTGCCCGTGACGGGCGGGCAGGGGGAGTCTTCCGGGCACGGCACAGGCCGGGATTGAGCCGCAGCGCGCCGCTATCCCGGCCCCGGAGCAACAGGCCGGCACAACAAAGAACCGCCGGAATTCCGGCGGTTCTTTGTTTTTGTATGGTTTAATTCAATATATTGTACTTATTCGTACAATATGAAAAAGACTGATATCACAGAAAGCCGTTCTCTTTCAGGAATTCCCTGGTGATGCCGGGCGTGCGGGCCGAGGCGTATTTCCCCAGTATGTCGTACTCCATGTTCAGCAGGTCTCCCGGCCGGAGGCCCTTAAGGGCCGTATTTTCCCAGGTATGGGGGATAACGGCGGCTTTGAAGGAACCGGTCCGTATATCGTAGACGGTAAGGCTGATCCCGTCCAGCGCCACCGACCCCTTCTCGACCATCACGGCGTCAGGCGCCTTTTCAACCTCGATAACGCGGCTGTTGCCCTCGTCCCTGGCGGAAATGAGCCTGGCGGTCACGTCCACGTGGCCGGTGACGAAGTGTCCGCCCAGCCTGGCCCCCAAGGCCAGGGCGCGCTCCAGGTTCACCGCCGAGCCGGCCCTTAGGCGCCCCAGCGTGGTGCGGGAAAAGGACTCCGGGCTCACGGCGAAAGAGGCCAGGCCGCGGCGAAAGCTTGTAACGGTAAGGCAGGCGCCGTTGACCGCCACGCTCTCCCCGTCGGAAAGCTCCCAGTCCCGCGGCACGGAGACCTCCAGCCGCCCGGCCGAGACCGCTTTCACCTTTTCCACCGCCTCTATTATTCCCGTGAACATCGGTCGAACCTCATTTCCAGCATAAGGTCTGGCCCCGCCCTGGAGACGGAAACCAGCCGGGGCCGGATACCCAGCTCTTTACGCCCGGCGTTAAGCGCGTCGGGCCAGACCAGCGAATTGCGGGAGGCCGTACCGCCTATCAGCATAGGGGCGACGAAGCAGACGAACCGGTCCGCCAGGCCAAGGCCTATGAACGCTCCGGCCACCTTGCCGCCGCCCTCCACCAGCACATGCGAGACGCCGATCTTGCCGAGCCCGGCCAGCAGCGCCGGCAGCGAGACGCGGCCGCCTTCCGACGGCAGGACCAGGATCCTGGCGCGGCCGCGGAACTTCTTCATCGCCGAGACCGAGGCCTTGCGGGTGGTGGCCACCAGCACCCTCTCGTTGCGGAAGACCTTCGCCTTCCCGGGAACGCGGAAAGAGGAATCCAGCACCACCACCCACGGCTGCCGCGGGACCTTCACGCCGCGCACGTTAAGCAGGGGGTCGTCCGCGAGGATGGTGCCGATGCCGGCCAGCACGGCGTCCGACTCGGCCCGCAACCGGTGCGCCTCGCGCCGGGACCGCGGCGACGAGATCCAGCGGGAACGGCCGGCGGCGTCGGCGATGCGCCCGTCGAGGCTCTGCGCTATCTTGACCGTAACGTAGGGGAGCCCGGTGCGCATGTACTTGTTGAAGGCCGGGTTCAGCGCCTCGCATTCCTTCCGGAGGACGCCGGAGCGCACCCTGAGGCCGGCCCGGCGCAGTATGGCCGCCGACCTGCCGCCGTTGGCCGGGTTCGGGTCCGGCGCGCCTATGAAGACTTCCTTTAGGCCGGCCTTGATAAGGGCTTCGGTGCAGGGCGGGGTCTTGCCGTGAGTGGAGCAGGGCTCCAGCGTGACGTACAGCGAAGCGCCTGCGGGGTTCGCGCGGCAGGAGCGCAGCGCGTTTATCTCGGCGTGGGGCCCTCCCCAGCGCAGATGCGCGCCCTCGCCGATGATCCTGCCGCCTTTCACCACTACCGCGCCCACCATGGGGTTGGGATGGGCGCCGAAACGCCCTTTCCGCGCCAGCTCTATGGCGCGGGCCATGTAAAAGGCGTCCCTCTCCTCGGCGGGCCTGGCCATAGCGGGGGGCGGGCTTACAGCCCCTTGAACAGGTTGGCCATCTCGATGGCGGAGACGGCGGCCTCGGCGCCCTTGTTGCCGTGCTTGACGCCGGCGCGCTCGATGGCCTGCTCCAGGTTGTCGGCGGTGATGACGCCGAAAGCCACGGGGACCTTGTGCTTCATGGAGACCTGGGCTATGCCCTTGGCGGTCTCCTGCGCGACGAAGTCGAAGTGGGGGGTGTCGCCCTTTATCACGGCGCCGAGGCAGATGATGGCGTCGTAGTTCCCGGCGGCCAGCTTCTCGCAGACCACCGGGATCTCGTAGGCGCCGGGGGTCTTCACCACGGTAATATCCTTGACGTCGCCCCCGTGGCGCTTGATGGCGTCCACGGCCCCGTCGAGCAGCCTGGACGTGATGAAGTCGTTGAAGCGCGAGACGATGACGGCGAACTTCATCTTCCCGGCGTTGAAACCGCCCTCTATTATCTTCATGTTATCCTCCAGAATCACCGAAGTATCCAAAAAGTCACGCCGCTACCGGCCCGCGGCGAACAGGTGCCCCAGCTTGTTGCGCTTGGTGCGCAGGTAGCGGGCGTTATGCCTGTTGGGAGGTATCACCAGCGGCACGCGCCCGACTATCTCCAGGCCGTAGCCGCCCAACCCCACCACCTTGCGCGGATTGTTGGTGATGAGGCGCAGGCGGCGCAGGCCCATGTCGCAGAGCATCTGCGCGCCGATGCCGTAGTCCCGCAGGTCGGCCGCGAAGCCCAGCGCCTCGTTGGCGGTCACGGTGTCGTAGCCCTTGTCCTGCAGGCTGTAAGCCTTGATCTTGTTGCCGAGGCCTATGCCGCGGCCTTCCTGGCGCATGTACAGCACCGCCCCGGCGCCCTCCCGGGCTATCATGCGCAGCGCCGCGTGCAGCTGCGGGCCGCAGTCGCAGCGGCAGGAGCCGAACACGTCGCCGGTCAGGCACTCGGAATGCACGCGCACCAGGGCCGGGTCCCCTATCCGGCCGAAAGTGAGAGCGGCGTGCTCCAGGCCGGTCAGGCGCTCGCGGTAGATCGTGATGGTGAAACGCCCGAACTCGGTGGGCAGGTCGGCGGAGGACATCTTCTCCACCAGGGTCTCCTTGCGGCGGCGGTACTCGATGAGGGAGGCTATGGTGCCTATCTTCAGGCCGTGGCGCGCGGCGAAGCGCAGCAGCTGCGGCATGCGCGCCATGGTGCCGTCCGGGTTCATGATCTCGCAGATCACGCCCGCGCCGGAGAGGCCCGCCAGACGCACCAGATCGGTGCAGGCCTCGGTATGGCCGGCCCTGGCCAGGACGCCGCCGGGGCGCGCCTTCAGGGGGAAGATGTGGCCCGGCCGGGTGAGGTCGCCGGGGACCGAGGCCGGGTCGGAGAGGACCTTGATGGTCCTGGCGCGGTCCGCGGCCGAGATGCCGGTGGTCACGCCCTCAGAAGCGTCAACCGAGATCAGCCAGTTGGTGCGGTAAGGGTCCTTGTTATCCCGTTCCATCTGGAAGAGGTCGAGGGCCGCGGCCCTGTCCCCGGCGAGCGGGGCGCAGATCAGGCCCCTGCCGTAGCGGGCCATGAAGTTGATCTTCTCGGCCGTGGCGAAGCGGCCGGCCATCAGCAGGTCGCCCTCGTTCTCGCGGCCCTCGTCGTCGGTGATCACCACCATGCGGCCGCGCCTGATCTCGGAAAGGATATCTTCAACCGGTGAAAAAGTGTTCTTTTTAGCCATAAAAAAGCCCTGAAGGTCTTCAGGGCCGAAGGGGGGCAGCCTGCCGCTCGTCCGCGGCGGCGCGCCGGAACGGTCACGGCGCCGGCGCCGTTGCCGGCGCGATAGCTGCCAGTGTCCTTCTCTCATCCGGACTTTTACCGTCGACTCCGGAATTTCGCCGGATCTGCCGCGGCCGCCGGGCCTTGGCTTGCGGGTTATACCGCCGGTGGGGAATCGCGCCCCGCCCTGAAGGACAAGGTAATTATATCAAATCGGCGCCCGGCCGGCTATTCCAGCGTGGAACAGACGGCGTAGGCCGTTATATTTCCGGTCGCCCCGCTGTAGTCGCACTGCCACGACGAGCCGCCGGCCGGGAAGGAGCCGGTCATGCTATCCGTACCGCCGGCGTAGGAGCAGCCGCCGCCCATGACGAGCTTGGTCCCGGTGCAGGCGGCGGAGCAAGTGGCCGCCGCGTTGCACACGTTGGTGACTATTTCCCTGGCGGCGGCGAAGCCCGTAGCCTTCACCTTGCCTGCCACCTCCAGCCGCTCGGCCGGGACGGCGGTGCCGACGCCGACGCTGCCGTCGCCGCGGACTATCAGCGTGGAGCCTATCACCGAGAAGGCCGTCTGCGGGCCGGAAAGCCCGGTGCCGGAGACGGTCAGCGAGGAGCGGAACACCCCGAGGCCGGCCACGTCGAGCCTGGCCTGCGGCGAGCCGGTGCCCACGCCGGTATAGCCCGTGCCGGTGCTGACGTAGAAAGAGGTTATCGTGCGGTCCGCGCCCACCAGGAAACTGCCGGCGGAATGCAGGCCCTCCACGGGACTGCCGGTGCCCACGCCGGCGTAGCCGCTGGCCGTGCTGACGTAGAGGACGGCAGCCGCGCGGTTGGGGCCCACCAGCAGGCTGGAGGCCACGTGCAGGCCTTCGGCCGGGACGCCGGTGCTCACGCCCACGTAAGCGCTGGCCGTGGAGACGTAAAAGGCAGGCGTCCGTCCTTCCCCGCTCACGGTCATGTTGGTAAGGACGTGGAAGCGGGAATTGGCTACGAAGTTCTTGTCCGCGGTGCCCAGTATGAAGGACCCGTTGTCGGCCGCGTTGGTCCCCTTTATGCGGAAGACCTGCGTGCCGTCGTTGAGGGTGGTGGCGTAGGAACGGTAGACCAGGTCTCGTTCGCCTGATTTCACTCCGAGCACGCCCTTCTGCGTGGCGACGCCCTCGTTCCAGCGGATATAGGCGCTGCCGGCCACGTCGGGGAAAAGGTCCATCACCACGTCGTTGCCGCCCTTGTTGTCGATGCGCAGCACGCCCTTGAGGTGCAGCTCGGTAGTGGGAGCGAACAGGTCGCCGATGGCCACGCGGGAGTTGACGTAGACGGCCGTGGTGAAGACCACGGCGTCATAGAGGCCGCCGGCGCGGGCGGTGACGGTCGCTATGTCCAGGATACCCGGCAGCGCCGAAGTCTGCAGGTTCGTCAGGCCCGAGCCGTCGCCGAAGAAGCCGCCCTGCGCGGTCACGGAGGAGACGGCCAGGATGCCCCCGTTCACGGTCAGGGTGTGCGACTGGGTGGTAGTGCTGAGCGATACGCCGCCGGTCTGCGTGCTGACGAACAGCACCGCGCGCGCCGACGAGCTGCTGACCAGCAGGCTGGTCAGGACGTGGAAGCGCTCGCGGGGCTGGTTCTGGGGAAAGGAGTCCGTGCCGATGCCGAAGTTCCACCCGGCGTTGTTGTCGGAGGTGATCCTGAACACCTCGCTGCCGCCGTTATAGGGGTCCGTTCCCATGGCCCTGTAGATCAGGGTGCGCGTGCCGGGGGGGTAGCCCAGCACGCCCTGGGCGGAGCCGTTGACGAAGAGAGAGCCCGGGTCCGAAAAGCGGATGAAGTTGTAGCCGCTGTTGGCCGTCATATCCAGGTCGGCGTCCCCGCCGGAAGGCAGCGTGTTGGTGATGGCCAGCCTTCCCTGCACGTCCAGCGGAGCGGCGGGGTTAGGCTGCTGCACCCCGACGTAGCCCGCGGTGGTCACCACCAGGTTGTACTGCGTCTGCGTGCCCACGGTGAGCGCGTACTTGCTGGCGTTGCCGTAGGAGGTGACCGTCAGGCTGGTACCGAGGACGACGAAATTGCCGGTCACCGTGTCCCCGGTCCTGAGCAGGCGGCTGGCGTCGGTCCCGGCGACGTTGGTCAGCTGGGAGCCGTTGCCTACGAAGTACGGCGCGTCCACTACCCCGGCGCGCACCTTGATGCCGCTGGCCGTGTCCACGCTGTACGTGGTGGCCACGTCCCAGCCCCAGAAGGTGCCGGAAGCGGCGGTGACGTTGTAGAAAGTGCCGGTGCCGTTGGGCGCGTTCACGGCGGAAGCGTACATCTGGCCGGCTGCCGTTATGCTGGAGGCCGAGTAGACGCCGCCGCTGTTCACCGTAAGGGCGTGCGTATAGGGAGCCCCGCCCACGGCCACCTTCCCGCCGGAGACGGACAGCGTGGAGCCGCCCACGGAGAAGGCGTTGCCTGTGACTGTAAGCGTCGAGCCTGACAGGGTAAGCTGCCCGGTCATAGTGTCGCCGGCCTTCAGGACCTTGGAGGTGTCCGAGGAGACCACGTTCAGCAGGCCGCGGCCGTCCCCGTAGAAATAACCCGACGTGTAGACGTTGGAACTGAAATATACGCCGCCGTAATAAGCCGCCGGGGCGGAGGACATGACCACGTTCGGACCGAGCTTCACGGACGGCGAATACAGGCCGTTCGGCGAGGTCACGCTCAGCGTGGAACCGGCCAGCGTGAGCTGGCCCGTCATCGTGTCGCCGCCGCTGCGCAGCACGCCGGACAGCGTGGTGCCGTCGCCGTAATAGGAGCCGCCGTACACCTGGCCCAGGCCGTTGACCTTGAAGAGCTGCGCGGTCCCGGTGGAGACCAGGAACAGGTCCCCGGTGGCCCCGGCCGCCGACGAGACGTGCAGCCTGGCCAGGGGCGTAGTGTTGCTCTCGCCTATCCCGACGTTGCCGGGGTTGATCGTGTAGATGTTGATGCCCGAGATGTCCCACATCGTGAACGCCGCGGCGCGCGTCTGGATGGAACCGTCAGGGAACTTGAAGCCGCCGGTGGAGCTTTCCACTATGCCGGCCACGGCCAGCGTCTGGCCCGGGGAGATGCTGCCCACAGAGATGCCGCCCTCCACGAACAGGTTGGTGGAGATGGTGATGGCGCCGTTGGCGGTATGGGGCTGCGCCCCTATGGTATCCGCGAGGAATACCGGGGTCGCCACGCTGGAGGTGGTGGCGTAGACTGAGCTGAAGGCGTACGGCGACGACTGCAGTTTGATGCGCGGGGACATGGCCTCGAACGGCCCGGAGCAGTCCCCGTCGGCGTCCACCTGTATCTCCAGCCAGAGCCCGTCGTTCTCGGAGAAGATGGCGGCCGGCACGCCGCCGGTGGTGCCTGAGCCTATCTCCACGTCGTAGCGGCCCTTGGTCACCTTGACGTCGCAGCGGGTCTCGGAGAACAGCTGGCCGGTGATGCCGGTGGGGGAGTTGTAGATCAGGAACTTGAAATCCTGCGGGGTCTCGACCGGCAGGTTGGTGACCTTGCTTATCAGGTAGCCCTGGTAGTGGATCGTCGGCGTGATGACGCAGGAGGCGGGGGAAGCCCAGAAAGCCAGCAGGGCGCCGAGCAGCGCCGCCAGGGCCGTCCCGGTTCTTTTCGAGGGTGCGTGACCGTAATCCATCATAGATCCTCCGCTAGCTATCTGACCACCACTACGGTGCCGTTGTATACCTTGGAATCGCCTTCCAGCTGGTAGATATAGACGCCGCCCGGCACCACCTGGCCGCCGGACTTGGCGTCCCATACCAGGGAATTGGCCACCGGGCCCGGCTTCATCGCGGCCACGAGGGCGCCGTGCAGGTCGAAGATCCTGCCCTTGATGTGCTTCTCCTCGGGGTTGTCGAAGATGAACACCATCGTATCATTTTTACCGTCGCCGTTAGGAGTTATAAGGCGGTTCAGCAGGCCGGCCCTGTCGGCGCTGAACGCGCCGGTGCGCTCCGTGAGGCGCAGCTGGTAGCGTCCTAGCAGGCGGGTCGAGAGCTTCACGCTGTGTTCGGTCTCGTTCACGACTCCGAACATCTGCAGCCAGCGCGAGCCGTTGTAATAGTACATGCTGAGGGCCTTGGCGTCGGAGGCGGCGGAGGGGATTATGGAGCCGGCCGCCTTGGCGTAGTACATCTTCAGGGTGCCCTCCTTGTCCAGCTGGAAGAGCGGGTCGGGGCGCAGGCCGCCGCGGTAGGCCGAGAACTCCACCGACTTGACCACCCGCCCGGTGAGGTCCGCCTGGTGCGTGGAGATCTCCAGCGTGTAGACGTCCATCGGGTCGGAGGAGGAGGAGAAGAAGGAGCCGGTGCCCTCCTGCGGCACTTCGAAGATGCTCTGGTTGTCCGGCGCCAGGAAATAGAGGCCGCCGCTGTCGCTGGAGCGGGCGTAGGACGGCAGCGAGACGCCGGCCTGGTTCAGCGCCCGGGCGTGGTAGTAATAGGGGTCCGCGGTGGGGACGATGTCCGTCCACGTGAGCGTGTCCGTGGAGACGTCGGCTATCTGCACCCACTCCGCGTCGGCGGGCGCGGTAGCCCTGTAGACCTCGTAGCGCTTGACCTCGTACGGATAGGACGGGTGGAAGCGGTCGTCGAAGGGGATCCGGTTCTGGAAGCCGGCCGGCGGGATCCAGGTCATCGTTACGGCGTTGCCGCTGCGCGACAGCTTGAAGTTCATCGGCGCCAGCGGGACCAGCGCGAAAGCCGCGGCCGGGTTGGAGAGCTCGGAGCGTATGGAATGGGCGTTCAGCGTCTCGAGGGCGAAATAGTAGGTGGTGCCGGCGTTGAAGCCCTCGATGACCCTGGTCTCGTCCGCCCCGGGGGCCTGCGGGTCCCAGGCCTGTACGTAGGAGGCGGCGGAGTAGAAGGCGTCGTCGGTGGTGATGAAACCCAAGGTGCTGTAGCGCAGTATGTAGTATTCGACCGGCTCCGCGGCCCTGCTGGCGTCGGCCGAGGGGGCGGTCCAGGTGAGGCGGATGGAATAGCTGGAGACGATGACCGGCGCCAGGTCGAAGACCGGGGCCGGCACCGGGAAATAGGCCAGCTTGCCGGAGCGGCCGAGGAGCGCGGACGCGGCGGCGCTGGAGGCCACCAGTTCCTCGACGGAAGCGGCCTGCTCGAAATTGGGGGAGATCATGTACTGAGACCCCTCGTCGTACCTCCCGCTCACGTCGATGAAAGTCGAAGAGGTGAGGCGCGCGGCGTACGCCGGCGCGGCCGGATACAGCGCCGCCAGCAGCAGCGCGGTCATGAGCTTTACACTATTCCTCACGTATAGGATTATAGCCGGCCCGTGCGACCAAAATATTACAGACACGTTACTTTTCCCCGGTGAAAACTCCATAAATCCGCAACAAAACGGTCACAAGTGAAAAGTAGAATAATCCTGTATGAAGTGGCCTCACAGCGCTCTCTGCCTGCTGGCCGCCGCCGCGCTGGCGCCGTCGGCCGTTTTCGCGTCCGCCTCAGCGCTGGGGGAATCGAAAGTCCTTAATCGCCTGATAACCCCCAACGGCGACGGGCGCAACGACACTTTCATCTTCCGCTGCTACAACCCCCGTGACTCGGAGATAGAGGCGCGGATCTACG
>JAJZOZ010000102.1 GCA_021811405.1 bacterium
GGAAGATAAGGGGCCGCGCCAGGGGGCTCTGGGTCTATTACATCGACGCGACGGACGGCTCCGTGCTGTACCGCTACGACGACCTCCGCTATTTCTGCAACGGCACCGCTTATACCACCTACGGCACTTCTTCCGGGACCGTCTACGCCGTCTCGCCGCTGCCCGGCTACACCTCCAGCGCGCTGGGCAGCCTCGACGTGCAGGAGTATCTCTGGGACACCCCGGTCTCCGCCTCGCTGCGCGACCAGTACGTCTGGGTAGGGGGCGTTTCCAGCGTGACCGTTACCAATTCCTACGGCGACTACTGCGCCCAGCAGGACGGCAAGGTCTTCTCCTCGCTGAAGGGCCCCTATTTCTCCGTCACGAACTACCGCGGGGCCAGCGCCCACTTCGACAACGGTACCGGCGTCTGGCTGACCAAGCCGACGCCGCTCTCCACGCCGCACCCGTACGCCAATTCCACCTCCTATTCCTACTCGGCCACGGTCAACGCCTCGGACTGGAACGGCGTCTACCCTTCCGGCGCCTTCGCCAAGGTGATGCCCCGGTTCACGGCCCTGAACTCCGGGGCCATGGACGCCTACGGCTCGGTCACCGACGAGGACACCGTGCAGGTGAAGAACGGGAATTCCGTGGCCGGCGCCTATATCGGGTCGCGCGCTTCGTCCTTCTTCGGCGCCTCCGTGGAGAACCCGACCTTCTCCGTGGCGCTGCAGTCCGACGCCTCCGGCACTGGGGACGGCTTCACGGTGGACATCTCCAGCTACCTGGTGCTCACCGCCGCCCCGGGTACGCACAACAATACCAACGGCGCGATACTCTGGTCCACGCATACGGCCAGCGTCAACTCCGGCGGCAGCGTCTCCAGCGTCTATACCGACGTCTCGCTCGGCGGGGCGAACGGCCTCTCCGAGGCGAACGCCTTCTACCACCTGAACGCCGTGCACCGCTATTTCGACGGCATCAACATCGACCACTACAACGGGGGCCTTCCGGCCGCGGACCTTTCCGCCCAGGTGCCGGTGATGGTGCACGCCAGCGGCGATCCGGACTCCCTCGGCGGCTGCGGCGGGGGCTGCAACGGCATGCTCAACGGCTTCTACGACCTGGAGAAGGGCCACATCATGCTCGGGGACGGGTTCATAGACTACCACGGGAAGTACCGGTCCTTCGCCCTGGACGGCACCATAGTCCGCCACGAGTACATGCACCTGGTCGTGGACAGGATCTACCCGATAATAAATTTCGGCGAGTTCGGCGCCATCAGCGAGGGCCTGGCCGACTTCTTCTCGCTGGCCTCCTTCTGGCGGGAAGGCTATACGAGCCAGGTCACGCTCGGCAACTTCGTCGGCGCCGGCGAGGGCTCCGCCAGGGACATCTCGGGCTCCGGCAACCCTACGGCCCCCAGGACTTTCCCCGCCGACTGGTACGGGGAGGTGCACGAGGACGGGCTCCTCCTCTCCCAG
Source organism: bacterium (assembly GCA_021811405.1). Taxonomy (GTDB): domain Bacteria; phylum Elusimicrobiota; class Elusimicrobia; order Elusimicrobiales; family UBA9959; genus UBA9959. The sequence continues at coordinate 1,467 of JAJZOZ010000102.1, forward strand.
TCCCTCTACCAGCTGGGCAATCCCAACGCGGCGGCCACCTACCTGGGCTCTTTTTCCGCGGACAGCTTCAGCGGCAGGACCAGGGCGGAGGTGCTGGCCTTCGCGGCCCTGTTCTATTTCCCCGACGATTTTGCTAACTATTACGACGCGATGATAGACGCCTGCACGCAGATGGACGCCAAGTGGCCGGGCCAGTGCGACTCCACGGTGCGCGGCAAGATAACTTCCGCCTTCTCCGCCCACGGCATCGGGACTTCCGCGGGCGGCGACGCCTACGAGACGTCTGGTGCCTCGGGTCTGTGCGACAGCAATAACGGCCCCGAATGCGCCACCGACGCGGGCAGCCTCTCCTCCCTGTCCGCCACCGTCTACCCGCTGGGCGACGTGGATTATTATTCACTGCCGCTGGCCGCCGGAGCTTTCTCCGCGACGCTGTCGCTGCCCATGAGCTCCACGGACGGCCTCTATTACGCCTACGCGATGTTCCTGTTCGACGCCGACCGCAAATATGTGGCCGACGCGGTTCCGGACATCTACGGCACCGGCAGCAACGTCTGCAACGATTCCGGCCAGTGCTATACCGTTTCGCCGTCCGTCACGCTGAACTATACCGTCCCCTACGGCGGAGGCCGGTACTACCTGGTGGTCTCCGCGGCCCCTAACCAGTACTACGGGAACTCCGAGGCCAACTCCACCTCCGACTATACGCTTACGCTCTCCAGAAAGGAGGAGGGCACGGCCACGGCCCGCATCTACGCCGCGCTCTACGACAACGACGAGATCTCCTTCGACGTACCCTACCCGTACTTCCCCGCGCAGGGGTCTCTCTCGTCCTCCACCTTCTCCGGGGCCAACCTGGGGGGGTACGATCCCGGTTCGGAACTGATCTTCGAATACGCCCAGCTCCGCGACCACAATTCCAGGCCGATAGACCTGACCAAGACCAACGACTCCGGTTCCTACATGGCCGTCTCCGGCCCCGTCAACCAGGCTTCCGGCAACCAGGACGTGCTCGGCCGGACGCTCATCTCCAGCCGTGTGCGGCTCCAGCCGGGCTTCGCGGCGCGCTACCCCGGCGTAGGGACCGTCTACCTGGAGGTCTTCGGCCGCAACCACCTGGGGCAGGTCGTCTCGCTCGGCGTCTCCAACCCGCTCAACCTGACCGCCAACAGGAACGAGGTGACAGCTTACAACAACATCATCTCCGGCGGCAGCACGGCCATCATAAAGTACGAGACGCTTTCGGCCGGAGACCTGTCCATAAAGGTCTACACCCAGGCCGGCTCGCTGGTGAAGACCGTTTTCGACGGGTCCATACCGGCCGGCCGGGGCTCGGTGGAGTGGGACGGGACCAACTCGAACGGCGGCAAGGCCGCCTCCGGCATCTACTTCGTCAGGGCCAAGGGGGCCGGACTGGACAAGGTCGTGAAGATAGCCGTTATAAGGTAGCCGTATGACCAGCACCAAGACCGGCATCAAAGCGCTCGCGGCCCCTGTTAAGGGGAGGCTGCCCGCCGCCCTGCGTTCTGCCGCGGCGCTGCTCCTCTGCGCCTTCCCGGCGGCTGCCGGCGGCCCGGGTTCCGCGGGCGTACAGGTCCTGAAGAACGATTTCAGCCCGCGCGCCGCAGGTATGGGCGGGGCCTTCGCTGCCGTGGCCGACGACGCCTACGCCTCGGTCTACAACCCCGCGGGCCTCGGCCAGCTCTACATGCCGGAGGCCTCGGCGATGTACTATTCCGGCTTCGAGGACTCCAGCCTCCAGCACCTCTCTTTCGTCCTGCCGCTGCAGTTCCAGGGCCTGGCCGGCTACGACAAGCCGGGCTTCGGGGTCTCGGCGCTCTTCTCCGACGGCGGGAAGTTCGTCTACCGCCCGATAGGGGCCGGCGGCACGGTGGGGGAATACAGCATGGACGCGGAGTCCACCAAGGTGCTGGCCCTCAGCTACGGAGAGAAGGTCTTCGCCGGCGAGGTCAACCTCGAGGGCTACAAGGCCAACATGGAGCAGTACCTCGGCCTGTCCGCCAAGTACGTCGGCTCCGAGCTCCTGCAGACCTACTCCGCCTCCGCCTTCGCGATAGACGGAGGCTGGCTGATGAGGGACCTCAACTCCGGGCTCTCGATGGGCGTCTCCCTTTCCAATTTCGGCTCCGGCCTGAAGTACTATAAGGAGGACACCCCGCTGCCCTCCATACTCCGCGTCGGCGCCGCCTGGCAGCCTCCCACGGTGATGTCACAGTCCCTGCTGCTGGCGGTGGACCTGGATATGTACCTGCAGGAGCAGCTCAAGAGCCTGCGGGCCGGGCTGGAGTACCACTTCCAGGACATGTTCAGCTTCAGGCTGGGCTACAAGGGGATGGACGATAACAAGGGCCTCGCGCTGGGGCTCGGCGTTCATTACGAGAGTTTCGCGCTGGATTTCGGCATGTCCGTGGCGGGCGAGGTATACAACACCTCCCAGGTCTCCTTCTCGTACAAGTTCGCGGGCTGGCGGACGGCCGAGCTGAAGAAGAAGGCCAGGGAGTTCCGCGCGCCGCCGCCGGAGCCGGAAAAAAAGCAGCCCGCCGCCCGCCCGGGCGCCAAACCCGCCGGGAAGCCGTCCGCCAAGCCCAAGACCGACTCGGACTTCTTCTGGATCTACTAGCGAGGCAAGGAACATGAAAAAACTGCCCCTGCTGCTGTTCGCCGCGCTCGCCGCGCTCGCCGCGCCGGCTTCCGCCGGCAAACCCGCCGCCGGCCTGAAGGCGGGCCTGAACATCTCCACCTTCGTCGGCAGCGACGCCGACTACGGCGATTCCAAGATCTCCCGCTCCGGCCTGGTGGCCGGCGGCTACCTGGATTTCCCGGTGCAGGGGCTGCCTTTCCTGGTGCAGGCGGAGTTGCTGATCTCACAGAAAGGCGCCCTCTACAAGTGGGACCTGCTGGGGCAGATCTACGAACAGCGCGTCCGCCTCACCTACCTGGAGCTGCCTGTGCTGGCCCGGTTCAATTTCGAGACGCGCAACGGTCCCAAGACGGCCCTGCTGATCGGCCCCTCCTTCGCTTTCAAGCTCTCCGCCCGGGGGGAGGACCGCACGGTCACGTCCTCCTCCTCCGGCAACCTGGACAATATCCGCGGCTTCGACCCCGGGGTGGTGGCGGGCGGGCTGGTGGAGATGGAGACCAGCCGCGGCGCCATCTTCCTGGAGGGCCGCTATACCAGGGGCCTTTCCACCATAGACGACAGCAGCGGGTCCAGGGCGGACATCAAGAACAGCGTCGCCTCCGTACTGCTCGGCTACCGTTTCTGACCTCCTCCCAAATTGACACCGGGTATATTTGTTTATAGAATTGAGACCGTAAGGGTTTCTCAAGGAGGCTGTATCATGAAAAAGGTTCTCTTCATCATAGCCGCCGGGCTGCTCGCGGCCGGCTGCGGCTCTTCCCCGGACAAAGGCACCGTTTCCAGCAGCGGCGAGATCGAGCGCGAGTGGGTGGAAGAGGGGATAACCAAACACTACATCTTCGCCCGCGGCATAGGCGCGGCGGACCAGACGCTGGAGAACAAGACCCAGCGCATGGCCACTTCCCGCAACGCTTCAATCGTCAACGGCCAGTACAACATGCTCTCCTTCGTCAAGGGCGTGCAGCTCGAAGGCGGCATCACCGTGGAGAAGGCCATCGAGACCGACTCCGTCCTGGCCACCAAGATAGACGCGGTGATCAAGGGCGCGCAGGTCGTCCGCACCGAGTGGACCTCCGACGACGGCTGCGTAGTGGTGCTCCGCCTGCCGAAGAAGGCCCTGAAGGACGCCGGCCTCAAGATAGCCGAGTAGCCGCGTGACCAGGACCGGCATCTCCCGCGCGCTGCTGGCCGCCGCCTTCCTGGCCGCGGCCGGCTGCGGCGGTACCAGGAAGAGCTCCATAAACCCGGCCTACGAGACCGAGGTGGTGGAAGCCGAGGGCATGGCGCCCGTGGTCAACGGCGACGTCGAAGGCGCCCGCAAGACCGCCATAGGCGAGGCCATGAAGAACGCGCTCGGGCTGGTCGTCGGCATCTACGTCTCCCAGGACGCTCTGGTCTCCAAGGCCGTTCTCATCGACGACAGCATCACTTCCAGGACCGAGGGCTATATAGAGAAGTACGAAACCCTCAAGGAGTGGCGCGACGGGGACTTCTACAAGACCCGCATCCGCGCCCACGTCCGGAAGGAGGACCTGGCCGCCAAGCTGAGCGCGCTCGAGCCCGAGCCCCAGAAGCTCGGCAACCCGGTGATCGGCTTCGACGTGCCCGAGACCGCGGACGGCGCCCCGCTGAACGGCGATTTCGCCGCCCTGCAGCTCAAGGACAAGTTCGCCGAGGCCGGCTTCCTGACCGGCGAGAAGGACAAGGCCGACATACTGGTCAGCGGTACCGCGCAGACGGCCTTCAATACGAAGGAAGGCCTGGGCGGCTTCGTCTCCTACCGCGCCGGCATCTCGCTGTCGGCCGTGAAGCAGGGCTCCAACGAGACGCTCGCCTCGGTACAGGAATCGGCCGGCGGCATAGATCTCAACGAACAGGCCTCCGCCAGGGCCTCGCTGATCAACGCGGCCAAGAAGGCCGCCGGCACGCTCACGCAGAAGATACTTACGGCTCTCCGCGAGCGCAGCATGGTCAGGCTGAACCTCTCCAACGTCAAGGACATGAACGACCTCAGCGACTTCACCAAGATACTGCGCAACATCCCCGCTGTTCGCGCCTCCTGGGTCAGGTCGTACGAGGGGGGGACGGCCGTGCTGGACGTGGCCATGCACCGCGGCGGCGCGGCCGACCTGTCCCAACTGCTGATGAAGAACACGAAGCGCCCGGTGAAGGTCAGCCGCACGTCGTCCTACTCACTGGACGCCGAGCTTCAGTAAAGGGGCTCGTCAGACGCGAAGAAAAGGCCGGGCATTGCCCGGCCTCTTCTTTTCCGCCGCCGCGGTCCTACTGCCGCGCCTTGAGCTTCTCCTCCCGGCGCTTCCGCAGCTCGTCGAGGCGCTCGCGCTGGGCCTTCGTGTAGCCGTCCAGGAAATCCTGCCTGGCGGCCAGCTGCGCGCGGAGCTTTTCCACCCGCCCCCGCAGGGCGGCGCAGCGCTTCTCCTCCGCCTTCATCAGCCTGGACAGCCTGGCGGCGACGGCCACCTCGCCGCCCGCCGCAGAGGCCTCCTGGCCCGGGGCCAGGTCCTTCTCTCCGCCTTCGGCCGATACGGCCACCTTGCCCTCGAAGAGGCCGACCTGCGCGGCCCCGTCGGTGGATACGCTGACCGCGAATTCGGTGCCCCTCACCGCGCAGACCGCCGAAGGCGTTCGCACCGAGAACTTCGAAAAGACCTTGCCTTTGATCTTGGCCACGAGCCACACGGCCCTGCCTTTCAGGAAGGAGAAGCCGACCGAGCGCCCCTCGCCGTCCGCCTTCAGTTCGTCGGCTCCGGTCTCGGAGTTCTGGTCCAGCCGGACGAAGGTGCCGTCGCGCAGCAGCAGCTCGCACCACGCCCGGGGGCCGGTCCTCAGGGAATCGCCCTGCCGCAGCGGCAGCCCTTTCTCCGCCTTCTCCCAGTCCTTCTCTCCCGAGCGCCTGACCTCCACGCCGCCCTGCAGCTGGTAGACGCAAGCAGCCTCGGCCGCGCAGAGCCGGGCGGGCAGCGCCAGCAGCGCGGCAAGAATGAATAGCTTCATGAGTTTGCCCTCCATATACAGCAAATATACAATATAGCGCAAATATTATAAAATCCCCGTATGGATTTCTTCCGGATGAGGTTCCTGAACACCCTGCTGCTCTTCGTGGCAGGCGTGGTCCTGGGCTTCATGATCAAAGAGCGCCTGGTCCCGGCCGCGGCGCCGGTGCAGGCCCCTTACCGGCCGGTCCAGGCCGAGAGCACCGCCCCGTACGTCCCCGACCCGGCGGACGACGGGCTGGCGGAGTCGGAACTGACTAAGCCGGCCACGTCCTCGGAGGAAACACGTGAAGCCGGGGCGGAGGACAGGGACTCCGCCGAAGAGGCGCCGGTGATAGAACCTTACGCCCCCGCCAAGACCGGCTCCGTCGCCTCCCCTGACGATTTCTTCTCCTCCCCTGGCGCCTACGAGGGGAAGGAACTGGTCCTGCAGCTGCAGATGATAACGGCTAAGAAGACCGGGAACGGCTGGCGGCTCAACCTGGTGCACACCGGTCCGGGAAAGAAGGTCGACTACCTGTACGTGGACGATTCCGGAGAGCTGGGTGACAAGCCGGACCTGCGCATAGGCTACTCCTACCGCGTGCGCTTCCTCTGTTCCGCGGGCGACCCCGCCTCCGGCAACAAGCTGCTCGCCATAGAGCCCACCGGCGGCAAGGCCGACTGGGCCACCGGCCTCAGCGCGGTGGAATAGGATGTCCTATTTCTTCATCATCAACCCCAGGGCCGGGATGCGGCACGGCGACGTCCTGGGGGCCATAGAGCGTTTCTTCTCGGGGCGCAAGCTCCGCTGCGAGGCCGAATATACCAAGGCCCGCGACCATGCCGCCGAGCTCTCGGCCAAGGCGGCCCTGGCCGGTTTCACTAAGGTGGTGGCCGTCGGGGGGGACGGGACCATCCGCGAGACGGCTTCCGCCCTCGTCGGAAAGCCGGCCTCGCTCGGCATCCTCCCCTGCGGCTCCGGCAACGGCCTGGCACGCAACCTCTATATCCCGCTGCGCTTCGAGGAGGCCCTGGAGGGCCTGGTGAAGTGGGAACCCCGCCCGGTGGACGCCGGCCTCGCCAACGGCAGGCCTTTCTTCTGCGCGGCCGGGGTGGGCCTGGACGCGGAGGTGGCCAGGGACTTCAACTCCCTCAGCTCCCGCCGCGGCATACTCCCTTACGTATGGCACGCGGCGCGGCGCTTCCTCTCCTACCGTCCCGCGCCCGTCACCGTGACGGTGGACGGCCGCCGCCTCCAGTTTACCGCCATGGTCAACGCCGTCCTCAACGGGGTGCAGTACGGCGGCGGCGCGCGGATGGCGCCGGGGGCCTACATAGACGACGGCTACCTGGACTTCGTCTCCGTCAAGAAGCCGCGCCTGGTCCGCATGCTCCCAGCCGCGGCCGCGCTGTTCCGGGGCACCCTGCCCGAATTCGCCGATATCTACTCCTCCCTCAAGGGGCGGGTAATAGAGGTGGACTGCGGCGGCGGCGCCTGGTATCACCTCGACGGGGAGGACTTCTATTCCCATGACGGGAAGATAAAATTCACCGCGCTGCCGTCAGCCCTCAACGTGTTGGCCCCCAAGCAGAGCCTGCCGGGGAGCTGATGCCTTTCCTGCCGCAACTGGTCCGCGAGGCCGCGCTGTCGGAGAAGCTCTCCGGCGGCCGGGTGCGGTGCCTGGCCTGCGCCCACCGCTGCGTTCTGGCCGAAGGCCGGGACGGCATCTGCGGCGTCCGCTTCAACAGCGGCGGCAGGCTGATGGCGCCCTGGGGCTACGTCTCCGGAGCCTCCCCGGACCCGATAGAGAAGAAGCCTTTCTTCCACGCGCTGCCCGGCTCCAGGACCCTCTCCTTCGGCATGTTCGGCTGCAATTTCCGCTGCGATTTCTGCCAGAACTGGAACATCTCCGACGCCAGGACCGCTCCGGCGGCCGCGGCGGAGAAAGTGTCGGCCTCCGGGCTGGCCGCTCTGGCGGCCTCGTCGGGCGCGAAGGCGCTGATCTCCACTTACAACGAGCCCCTGATCACGGCCGAGTGGGCCGCCGCAGTCTTCGCGGAGGGAAAGAAGAGGGGGCTGCGCGCGGGCTTCGTCTCCAACGGCTACGCCACTCCCGAGGCCGCCGCGCTGCTGAGGCCCGTGATGGACCTCTGGAAGGTGGACCTGAAGACCTTCGACGCCGCCAACTACACCCGCGTCTGCGGGGCCCGGCTGGACCGGGTCCTGGACGGCATAAAACTGATCAGGGAGGCGGGCTTCTGGCTGGAGGTGGTCACTCTGCTGATACCCGGCTTCAACGATTCCGACGCGGAGGTCTCGGCCATGGCGGACTTCCTCGCCGGGCTTTCCCCCGACATCCCGTGGCACCTGACGGCCTTCCACCCGGACTACAAGCGGACCGGCACGCCGCCCACCGACGTTTCCTCCCTTTACGGGGCCAGGGAACTAGCTTTGCGGGCTGGCCTGCGCTACGTCTATTGCGGGAACATCGGCGGGGCGGGGGGGCAGGACACCGTCTGCCCCGCCTGCGGCCGCGGGGTGATAAAGCGGGACGGCTTTTCCGTCTCTTCGAATCTGCTGGCAGCCGGCGGGACTTGTCCCTGCGGCAAAGCGCTGCCGGGCGTGTGG
>JAJZOZ010000103.1 GCA_021811405.1 bacterium
TGGACCGTTCAGGCCCGGCGGGAGCCGGGCGCCCTCACCGCAAATAAATTCAAGGCGCGGGCGGGAATCGAACCCGCGAATAGCAGTTTTGCAGACTGCCGCCTTACCACTTGGCCACCGCGCCGTTACGTGGATATCTTATCAAAAAAGCGCCCTTTTAGTTAACCCGGCGGCGCGCCGCGGGTAATTTTGTATCATTAGGCCGTGCGGCGCAAGATAAAATGCATGAAATGCGGCTACTGGAACAAGCCGGAGGCCCCTTACTGCGGCCTCTGCTACGAGCCGCTGAACAAGCGTACCGCCGAAAAGGCGGGCCGCGCTCCCGCCCCTTCCGGCAAGCCGGCCCCGGAACCGCGGCCGGGCCTCCCCCAGGTCGCCGCCGCGGCGGTCCTGCTGGCCCTGACCGTCGGCCTCGCCGTCCACTTCATGGGTCCGCGGGCGCCGGACAGCGTCCGGTCCCAGCCGCGGCTCAACCGCTTCGGCGCCAGTACCGACGCGGCGGACAAACTGCTGACAGACTACCTGGCCGCCAAGGAAACGCTGCTCAAGGAAATTGCCGCCGCGCCGCCGGCGCCGGAGGCTTTCTCCATAACCGGCGATTATACGCAGAAGCTCTTCGCCATAGAGGACGCCTATTCGAAAGGGATAGCCGCGCTCGCCCTGCCGGGAGCCGGCGACGTGGACCCGAAGAGGGACCAGTTCTACCTGGAATGGCTGGAGATACACCGCTACCGGGAAAGCCGCGCGATGGAGGACTTCGACGCGCGGTACCGGCAGCAGCTCAAGCGGGCGGGGCTGGCGGACTGACCCCTAATTGGCCCCGCAGTAGGCTTTCCTGAACCTCGACTCGGCCTGCTCCTCGCTGTAATTCCTGCCCAGCAGGTCGTTGAACACGGTGTTCTCTTCCTTGAGCACCCTGTCGAGCATCAGCCCGAACCTGTAATCGTCGAGCCCGGGGCGCGAAGCGGCGCCGCAGGCGTCCTGGGGGGCGAACTCGCCTGTGCCGCCGGAGATCATCTCGGCGTAGCCCCTGACCATCCACTTGTCCATCGCGAAGAAGGTCAGCGGCCTCACCTTGAGCCGCACCATGTCCCAGACGGCCGCGGCCACCAGCACCCCGCGCAGCGACCGGCGCTGCTCCGCGCCGGAATAGGGCCCGGCCTCCTTGGCCGTGAAATCGGCGTCGGCCAGGTAGATGGCGCCGTTGAAGGGCCCCACCCGGAAATAATCCCCGGAAAGCAGCGGCGTGAAGAACTTGTACTGGCCCGGGCCGGACGGCAGGTACACGTCGAACCTGCTGCCCTGCAGGTAGATGTCCGAAGCGGCTATGGCCTGCTCGGCGTCGTCCAGCACCGCCTCCGGAGAATCCGGCAGCGGGCCGCGGGCGTGCAGCACGAAGGAGCCGTGCGCCAGCGACCTGTTGAAATACAAGTCGGGCTTGGCCAGCAGCAGGCCGTAGACGGCCAGCAGGCCCAGCAGCAGCAGTGTGATGAACTTGCCCATAGTTTCCTCCCGCGCCAAGAGGTCCGTTATATTGTACAGCTAAGGCGGCGGGAGGTAAAGGGCCGGGCGGTTACACCCGGGTCAGACCCAGTCTTCGCTCTTGATGCCGCCCTGTATGCCTATGACGACGCTCTTGATCGGCACCTTGCGCTTGGAGGCCTCGGCCGCCTGCTTCACCATCGCGAGCAGGCCGCCGCAGCAGGGGACCTCCATCGTCAGCACGGTCAGCGTGTTCACCTTGGCGTCCTCTATCAGCGCCTGCAGCTTCTCCACGTAGATCTCCTGGCCGTCGTCCAGCTTGGGGCAGGCTATGACTATGCTCCGGCCCTTGATGTAGTCGTTGTGGAAGTTGCCGTAGGAGAAGGCCGTGCAGTCCGCGGCCACCACCAGGTCAGCCTTCTGGAAATAGGGCGCCATCGGCGAGACCAGGTGCAGCTGCACCGGCCACTGCCTCAGCTGGGACTTGAAGCCGGGGTCCCCCTGCTCCGCGCCGTCCCCCTCGCGCAGGTCCATCATGCGGCTGCCGGGGCAGCCTCCGTGTCCGTGATCGTGTCCGTGTGCCATTTCTTCCTCCAGTGGGTTAGCTATTCCTTTTTCCTTGAGATATTCCAGCGCCTGCCTGACGAAAGTCTTCTGGCCGTGGTCCGCCAGGTGCTTCAGGTGGGCCTTTATGGTGTTGGCGCCGTGCTTCACCATGCCGTCCATCACCTTCTTCTCGTCGTACGGCTCGGCGGGCCGCTCCTCTATCTTCAGCGCCCCGCGCGGGCATTCGCCTATGCAGGCCCCGAGGCCGTCGCAGAGCAGGTCGCTGACCAGGCGGGCCTTGCCGTCTATGACCTGCAGGGCCCCCTCGTGGCAGCCGGTGACGCAATTGCCGCAGCCGTCGCAGTTGTCCTCGTCGATATTGATGATCTGCCTCTTGCGCTTCATATCAGGTCCCGGACGGTTATGCCCTCCATCTCGGCCGCCAGCCTGCTCTCCAGGCCGGCTATCTTGGTGCGCAGCACGCAGGCGTCGTGGTGCTGGCAGAGCTTCTGCTTGAAGACGCATTCGTTGAACTTGACCGGCCCCTGCAGCGCGTTTATCAGGTCCCCGAGCCGGATGTTCTCCGGCCGGCGGGCCAGCGCGAAGCCGCCCCCCTTGCCCTTCACCGAGTGCACGAAGCCGGCTTTTTGCAGCTTCTGCATGATCTTGCGCAGGAAAGGCCCGGTCACGCCGACCTCCTCCCGCATCCTCACCACGGCCACCGTGGGCTTGTTCGCCCTGGCCATGTAGACGAGAGCGCGCGCCGCGTAGTCCACGTCCCTGTTGAGAAGTTTCATCGTGGATAAATGATACCAGATGGGTATCATTTTGTCAAGGGGTTTTTTCGCCCTCCCCGCTTCGCCGCCGGGCATTTCTTTAGTAGAATCTAAGCATCTGGAGGGCCCATGAAGTCTCTTATATATATTCCTTTACTCCTGCTTCCCGGCATCTGCCGGGCGGACACCTTCATCCTCAAGGACGGCACCAAGCTGGAAGCCGCCGTCACCGGCGAGATGAACGACACCCTGCTGCTGCAGACCAAGTACGGCTCGCTCACCATAAATAAGGCGGATATACAGCAGCAGCTCCCGGAAGCCGCCCAGGCCGTCTCCACCCAGCCCGCCGTTGAAGTCTCCACCTCCCAGCCGGCGCCCCCCCTCCTCACTTTCCAGACCATCGCCCCCAGCACCATGACCCGCCAGCTGGTATACTTCGAGGGCGGGGTGGCCATAGCCACGGAGACCTTCGACGCCTCCGGCGCGCTGCTCTCGCTCGAGGGCGCGGTCAAGGACGGGACCTACACGGAGTATTACCCGGACGGCGGCCTGAAGACGGTCAAGAGCATGCGCGCCGGCAAGAACGACGGCACGCTGAAAGCCTATTATCCTTCCGGCAAGGTGCAGGTGCAGGCCTATTACCTCGCCGGCGACAAGAACGGGACGTTCAGCTATTATTCCGAGGACGGCAAGCCGCTGCTCGAGGCGGAATATAAGGGAGACAAGCTCAACGGCTGGAAGCGGGAATACGCGCCGGACGGCTCGGTGGCCTCAGAGGTTTTCTACGCCGACGACAAGCCCGCCGCGGCCCCCAAGGCCCAGGCCGCCGCCCCGGCGCAGGAGGCCGCGGCGCCGGAGGAGCCCGGCTCCATGGTGACGGTAAAGACCTACTCGCTGGCGCGCGGGGAGCGCTACGCCTTCCGCCTGAACAACAAGTTCATCGGGAAAATGCAGCTGGACAAGGACTTCAACCTGATGAGGAAGGAAGGCAAGATCCCCGACGGCACGGTGAAGGCGTTCTCACCGGGCGGGGAGCTGGAGAAGGAGTTCGTGTTCGAGAACAACGAGCTGGTGCTGCTGCGAGTGCACGGCGCCGGCGCGCCCGTCGAGTACACCTACGTCAAAGACAAGGCCGTAAAGAAATAGCTCTTTTCATAACAATACACGCAATACAGCAAATAAAAAACCCGGCTGAAACCCGGGTTTTTTATTTTATCGGCACGACCGGCTTGACTACGCGGACCTTCGCGGAGGCCGAGACTTGCGTAAGCGGCGAGGCCGAGTGGAGCACAGGCGACACCGCAGTGTGATGAGGGGCGGCCACGGTGTGGCCGACCCCGCGTCCGAGGAGGCAAGCCGGTCGGGACGATGCCCGATAAAAAGGCCGCCCGGAAATTCCGGACGGCTTTTTTATTTCTGGTAAAAACTGGGCCCAGTAGGACTTGAACCTACGACCCAGCGATTATGAGTCGCTTGCTCTAACCAACTGAGCTATGGGCCCGTAAAACGTAATGCCGAACCTATATTTTAGCATTATACCGGCCCGCTTTCAATCCAAGGCCGGCAAAGAAAAAGGGCGCGCCCTCCAATGAGGAACGCGCCCTTTTCTTCCGCTTTCGCTACTTCTTTTCGGCAGCCGCGGCCTGGGCGCCGGAGGCGGCCTCGGCCTTGGCCTTCGCGAAGTCGCCGGCCAGCACGAAGGACATCTTGTCCAGCGGTATCCACTTGGCGAACGCCGCCCTTATCTGCTCCTGGGTCAGCGCCGCGACCTTCTTCTCCAGCTCCCCGTCCCAGGCCATAGTGCGGCCGAGGTACTCGTTGGAGGCCAGCTGCGAGGCAAGGCGCGCGTCGTTGGCGCGGCCCACCTTGCGGCTCTGCAGCCAGCCGTCCTTGGCTTCGACTATCTCCTTATCCGTGAAGCCGTCTTTGGCCACCCGGGCCAGCTCCTCCCGGAAGGCGGTCTTGAGCTTATCGGCGTTCTTCGGGTTGAATATCGCGTAGGCCAGGAACCTGGCGTATTCGTCCAGGGAGTTCACCGAGACGTAGGAACCGACCCCGTAGCTCAGGCCCTCCTTTTGGCGTATGCGCACGGCCAGCCGGGAATTGAGGAAACCGCCGCCGGTCATGAAGTTGGCCAGCGTCAGGGCCGGGTAGTCCGGATTGTCGTCGCGCATCGCGAAGTTAACGCCCAGGTACGCGTTGGCGTTGGCCTTGTCCGGCGTCTCAATAGCCACGTCCTCGGGGGCTATATCCTTATAGGCGCTGACCAGGCGGGAGAACGGCTTGGGGCTGATCCAGCCGCCGAACAGCTCCTCGGCCAGCGCCTTGAACTCCTTCGGGTCGAAATCGCCGACAACGGCCAGCTGGCCCGCCGAGGCGCCGTAGAAGTCCTTATGGAAGGCCTTCACCTGGTCCAGCGTAACGGCCTTGATCCCGGCTATCTGCTCGTCGAAGGTAGGAGTGTAGCGCACGTCCTCCTTGGGGTACGGGGACAGATGCCGGTAGAACTCCTGGATGGCCAGCGCCTCCGGGTCGCTCTTCTGCTCCTCTATGCCCGCCAGCTCCTCCTGCTTCAGCGTGGCGAACTCGCTCTCCGGGAACGCGGGCTCCTTCAGCACCTCCGCCGCCAGCTTCAGCGCGGCCGCCAGGTTCTCTTTGTCGGTCTCGAGCGAGACATAGCCGCCGCCGATGGACGCGCGCGTCTTCAGCCGGTCGAACTCGTCCTGTATCTGCTGGCGCGTGTGATGCAGCGTGCCGCGCATCAGCATGGAGCCGGTCAGGTCCTGCACCTCGGCCATGTTCTTCAGGCTCTCCTCGGAGCCCATCTTCAGGGTAAGCATCAGCCGGATGCTGGAGCCGCGGGTCTTCTTGGGCAGCATGGCCAGCTTGAGGCCGTCCTTCAGGGAATCGTGCAGCGTGCGCTTGTCGATGTTCTCCGTGGAAGGGTCGAAGGCCTCGCCCGCCTCCACCGCCTTGCCGCCCTTGTAGTCCTTCACCAGCGCGGCCACGTCGGGCGCCGCGGGGATCTCGGCGCGGTCCGGCTTCTCCGTGGGATAGAACAAGCCGAGCGTGCGGTTGCTGTTCTTCAGGTAATGGTCGGCCGCCCGCTTCACGTCGTCGAGCGTCACGGCCTTCACCTGGTCCCTGCGGATGAAGAACAGGCGCCAGTCGCCGGAGGCTATGGACTCGGAAAGCCTCATGCCCACGCGGTCGGGGGATTTCAGCGTAAGGTCTATGTCCTTGAGGATGGCGGTCTTGGCCCTGTCCACCTCCTCCTGCGTGTAGTCGCGCGAAGACGCGCCCTCCACCAGCTTCAGCAGCTCGTCGCGCACGTCCTCGAGAGAGCCTTCCTTGCGCACGCTGGCGCCGAAGAGCATCAGGCCGCCCTCCCGCAGGTCGTAGTTGAAGCCGAAGGCCATCGCCGCCTTCTTGGTGTCCACCAGCGCTTTATAGAGCCGGCCGGCCGGGGTGTCGCCGAGCACGAAGGCGAGCACGTCCAGCGCGGCGCTGTCCTTCTCGGAGGAGGCGGGCACGTGGTAGGCCGCCATCACCTCCTGCGTATCGCCGACGCGGCGCAGTATCACCTGACGCTCGCCGTCCTGGGTAGGGTCCTGCGTGTAGGTCTTCCGCATCGCCCGCTTGGGCCTGGGGATGGCGCCGAACTTCTTCTGTATCTGGGCCAGCGTTTTGGCCGGGTCGAAGTCGCCGGCCACGGTCAGCACGGCGTTATCCGGCTGGTACCAGTTATGGTAGAAGGCCTGCAGGCGGTCTATCGGCACGTTCTCTATGTCCGAGCGCGCGCCTATAATGGCCTTGCCGTAGTTGTGCCACAGGTAGGCCTCGGACATCACGCGCTCCATGAGGATGCTGCGCGGGTTGTTCTCGCCGGATTCGAACTCGTTGCGCACCACGGTCATTTCCGAGTCCAGGTCCTTCTTGGCGATATTGCTGTTGACCATGCGGTCCGCCTCGAGGCTGAGCGCCCAGTCCAAATTGGCGTCCGTGGCCGAGAACGTCTCGAAATAGTTGGTGCGGTCGTAGCTGGTGGAAGCGTTGGGCGAGGTGCCGTGCGCCGTGAGCTCCTGCGGGATGTTGGGGTGTTTGGGCGTGCCCTTGAACATCAGGTGCTCGAGCAGGTGCGCCATGCCGGTCTCGCCGTAGTTCTCGTTGCGCGAGCCCACCTCATAGGTGATGTTCACGGTGACGGTAGGCTTGGTATGGTCCGGGAACAGCAGCACCTTGAGGCCGTTGGGGAGCATGTACTCGTCTATGCCCTCCACGGAGGCGCCCTTCGTTACTCCCGGCGGCAGGGCCGCCATAGAGAAGGTATAGGCCGGCAGCAGCGCGGCCGCCAGCATAACTGAGAATAGCCTGTTCTTCATTGTTCCTCCACCAGGATGAGCGGGGTCATGCGGATATATAATCTTACCAAAAATCCGGCGTGACAGAGTCGCAACAGTAAACCGGCTCATGAGCCGCCACGCTCAGACCCAGGGAGGTTCTTTGCCGGCGGTCTTCAGCCAGGGGAGGTGGGAGAACTTGGCGGCGTCGTGGCCGGTGGCCATGGTGATGTCGGTAAAGCCCTTCTCGTGCAGCTCTTTGGCGATATCTTCGCCTTTAACGCCCCCTCCGAGTTTCGGAATCTATATATAGAGGGATGTCCCGCGGGAGGGTTTCCACCGCGGCGGACAGTTCCTGCGGGGTTTTATAAAGCTTAAGGTCTGCGTCGGTTGCCGCAGTAACGAATAAAGACTTCTGCCACCGTGGGAAAACTGCGGAATATACGGAGAGCAGAGCCCGCAAATTTACTCAATAAACCCAAGTCGGCCCAGACCCTTATATAACTCGTCTCTATTCCCTCCGTCGGGCCAGCCGCTGAAGCGATAAACCACCTTTCCGTTATCGAAGAAGTAGAAAACCGGGTAGGCGTCAAAATCAAGTTCCGGCCAGTCCGCGGAGTTTGCGAACAAGTAGTCAAGTTCGTGGTCCTTATTCCACTTCGCCGCAGGCCCGAAGTAACTGCGCGCAAGCAGCAACAATCCGCTCTTTTTAAAAATCTTAAACAGTTTTGGATCGGACTCGAGGTCAATAATCGCTCTCCGGGAGGCCTTGCAGCCGGGTGAGACACTGGCCACTATCATTTTTCCGGATTTATTTATTTTCTTAACTTTTAGAGCCGCCCCCGGCCCCGGCAGGGAATAGACAACTGCTTCTCCTGCGCCGGTCTCAGGCCTTTTTCCTGCAATTGGAGCCGTCGGGAGGTTGAATCGTGGAAACGATGTTTTAAGCTGCGCGGCTTTTTCGAATTCCCTGGCATCCAGGTATGCTTCGCTCATATTGGACGCCTTCTCATCGTTCAGCAAACCTCTTTTTTCCAGCTCCGCAAAAGCACCGGCCATTTCTGATAACCCGGTGTGCAACGGAGAGTAAAACTGCACGTAATAGAGAAGATCGTACGCTTCCTCCAAAACTGGGGTGGAATATGCAGACAGCGCATCGGTTGAAAATGCGCCTTGCTCCTTAAGTCTGCGATACTCCAGGCCCGCGGCCGCAATATTTGACTCCAATTCCGTCTGGTCCTTGAAATCGCTTTTAAGTACCCGGAGAGCATACTGAATTCGCCCTTCCGTGTCTTCGAACCCTGCGGTCTTCGCGCATGCCAGTATTTCCTGTACGGTCTGTTCTTCGCGCCAGCCGTGGGCATAACAGACAGGCTGGCCATCCTTCAAGAAGATGAAGGCTGGCATATACCCGGTCGTTACAACTGGCCAGTCTTTGACCGAAAACAGTATTTTGAACTTTAAAACATGCGTGGCGTTCCACTCAGATACGCCGTTAAAGTTGTATCGTGCGGTGACGAGCGTTCCTGCCCCAGGGAAGAGCGAAGCTGTCCGGTTGTCTGTGGAAAGTGCCTTGATGGCTTCCGATGTGAAGTGGCAGTATGGGTCGCCGTATACTATCAGCGACGGCCCTGCTGGCAATTCGAAACTCTTCAATTCTGCGCTCTTCAGGCCCGGTCCCACGCTGTAATAGCGATAGGCGTTCTTTGCCTCTCCGGACTTCTTGATCTCTTCTGGGACCGAGTTAAGGCGAATCGTCGGATACTCTTCTATCATTTCAGCTGCTTTAGCGAATTGCTGACTTTCCAGTAATACGTCCTGCATCGAGGAGGTCTGTAAGGCGGTGGCCGCGCCGCGGTCCGAAAGAGCCTGGAAGACGCTTTCCAGCCTTGCGGGGATCTGTGGTTCCCGAAGGAAATACCAAACCGCATATAAGCCTTTGAAGCGTTCGGACAGCTCTGCCGTGGTCAGCGTAGCGGGCTCGGCAGCGAAGATGTCTTTGTCCAGTTTTAGGTATTCGTAACGCACTTGTTCGGTCTTGGCTGCCATGGAGAGTTCCATTTCGGAAACTTTCAGTAGATTCGCGAACGGCGAGAGTGGATTTGCTCCTCGTGTTTCAGCGCTAAGGCAGGTGCTCCCTAACAGCAAGCCCAAGATCATCAGTGTTCTCATGATTATACGCGCGGGGCGCGTTGCCGTAACCCTACCCCGCCTTTTAGCCCGCGCTTAACTGCGGTTCCCCACTGCTAGTTTTTACCAAGATTCCCTGCTTCCTGGCAAATTCTTCCGGCGTCATCCAGTCCAAGCTTCCGTGCGGCCGGACCTTGTTGTAGTCATTCCGCCAGACCTCGATAACCGTCCGCGCCTCCATCAGCGTCA
>JAJZOZ010000104.1 GCA_021811405.1 bacterium
TGCTCGCCGGGCTGGACTCGAACCAGCAACCCTTCGGTTAACAGCCGAATGCTCCACCATTGAGCTACCGGCGAATGAACTGTATAAATTATACAAAAAAATCCGGCGCTCAAAAAGCCGCCGCGGATTTTTTGTAGAATATCCGCATGATCAAGAACATCCAGGAATACTACCAGTGCATACTGGATAACCTTACCGGAGGGCTCATCAGCGTCGACATGTCCGGCAGGGTGGTCTACCTGAACCCCATGGCCGGCAAGATACTCCGGATGCCGGCAGATACCTGCTGCACGGACAAGATGTACGACGAGGCTTTCGACGGCTTCCCCGCGCTGATAGAGGTGATCAGGGAGACCCTGGATACCGGCAAATGCGTGCGCCGGGCGGAGATCTCCGTGATGCACGCCAATACCCCGCTCGTCATAGGCTACAGCACCATGCTAGTCAAGAATCACGAAGGGACGGAGCTCGGCGTGACGGTCATCTTCCAGGATATCTCCTTCGTAACGAAAAAATAATATGGCAAAGAAGAACCATCCCGCCCAGGCCCCCGAGCCGGCGCCGCAGCCGGTACCCCCTCCCCAGCAGCCCAAGGCCGAGGACTCCGTCTCAAAAGCCCAGCTCTGGACCTTCTGGATAGGCGTCGCCTCCGCCGTGGTGATCGCCCGGGCGCTGGACGCCGCTCTCCCGGGCGTATCCGAGAGCGTTATAGAACGCTGGGTAATGCTCGGCTTTGCCGCCTTCATAGGTGTTTTCCTCTACAAGCTCAAATAGCGCATGCCGGATTTCATCGACTATTACTCCGTACTCGGGGTCCCCAAGACCGCCGGCGAGGCGGAGATAAAATCCGCCTATCGGAAGCTCGCCCTGAAGCATCACCCGGACCGCAACCAGGGGAATAAGGCCGCCGAGAGCAAGTTCAAGGAGATAAACGAGGCCTACGAGGTCCTCTCGGACCCGAAGAAGCGCGCCCTCTACGACCAGTACGGCAAGGATTGGCAGGCCGGCGCGGGAGCCTACGGGCCCGGACCGGGCGCGGGGCGCCAGCAGCGCAGGGGGCCCGGCGGTTTCCAGTACCATTACCAGTCTTCCGGCGGCCAGGGCTTCGACCAGTTCGGGGATTTCAGCGACTTCTTCAAGTCCATGTTCGGCGGGGCCGAAGGCTTCGGGGGCTTCGGCGGCATGCAGGAAGAGGAGCCGCGCTCACAACTGGACATGGAGGCCGAGCTGCGGCTGACGGTGGAGGATCTGATCCGCGGCGGTCACAAGCAGCTTTCCTTCGCCTATCGCGCCGGCAGGCGCACCGAGACCCGCGATATCAACGTGAAGCTGCCGCGCGGCCTGCGCGACGGGGCCACTATACGCCTGCGGGGCCAGGGCCGGGAAGCCGGCGGCCGCGCCGGGGACCTATACCTTAAGATCCGCGTCCAGCCGGACCCGCGCTTCAGGACCGACGGGGACGACCTGTACGCCGAAGTGGACGTGCCTCCGTGGGACGCGGCGCTGGGCGCGGAGATCTCCGTTCCGTCACCGGACGGCCCGGTTAAGGTGAAGCTCCCCGCCGGCTCCGATACGGGCCGTAAGCTCAGGCTTTCGGGCCGCGGCCTGCCTCGCAAGGAGGGTTCGCGAGGCGACCTCTACGCCGTCGTCTCCATCCGCCTGCCCCACCGCCTCTCCCCCCAGCAGCTCGACCTCTTCAAAAAACTCAAAGACCTGGAATAAGCTTCCCCACTCATTACTCCCAGCCATGGAGCTCGGGACGCGGGACCCGGCTAAGCAAAACCGTCATCAACCAGATACTTCGAAGGGTTACCGGTGCGCAAACCCTTCGCGGAGGCCCGAGTTTGCATAGCGCGAGGGCCGAGTGATGAGGTGCGCGCACGGTGTGCGCGACACCGCGGTTTGCGCACCGGTAACCCTGAGAAAAGACGAAACCCCGACGCCCATTTTCAGGGCGCCGGGGTAAGGAGGAACTTTTCCGCGCTTGGCGCGGAGGACTTAGTTGAAGGACGTGCCGGCTATGTCGAGCGTGGCCGCGTCCATCTTCTTCTGGGTCCTGGCGTTCTCCGCGTTCTTGAACGGGGTGCCGATCGTCTGGAGGAGACCGTCGCCCTGCACGTAGTAGATGCCTTTCTGGGTGATGTCCTTGACCATCGTGTGGACGGTCCACCTGAGCTGCACCTGCATGGAGGCTATCGGGTCCTCGTGGGTGCCGACGTTCGCGATGGTGGAATCCGGGACCTCGGAGACCAGGGACACCTTGTAGCCCCAGGCGGTGGTCACGCTGAGAGGCTCTATGGTGACGCCGGTCAGGAACTTGCCCTTGCCCTGGAAGTTGCCGTTATAGGTGTAGTGCACCTGGTAGGTGACCTTCACGACCTCCGAGCCGTAGGCGTTCTTCATCGAGAAGGCGTACTTCTTGGTGGCCGGCTTGCTCCAGCCCTGCAGCTGGGTCCAGTGGCTGGTCCCGAACGGCACGGCGTTGGCGTAGTTCGTGGTAATGTTCACTACCGGCTGGTTCTTCTCGATGATGCCGAAGATCTTCTCCATCAGGTTCACGATCTTGTCCAGCGAGTCTATCGTGTTGTTGACGTTGGTGAAGTCTATGTTGCCGTTGGAGCCGGGCTGGGTAGGCGCGTTGCCGTCGCCTGGCTTCGGCGGGTTGATCTGCGGGCCCGAGGGCGGCTTGGGCAGCTGGTCCGGTGGCGGTATGGTGCCGTTGCCCGGCTTCACGGTGCCGCCCTTGTCCTGGATCTCCTCTATCATGACGGAGTCCTGGTCTATGGTGAAGTACTTCATGTCCAGGTTCTCCGCAGCGGAGACCCGTCCCGCGAACACCGCGGCGGCGGCCGCGGCAAGTGCTAGCAGTTTCTTCATTTTCGCTTCCTCCTTATATTTACTGCCGAATCTTAGTCGAAGGCCACCGGGCCGAGCAGCGGCGCGGCCGCCTTAAGGCTCTCAAGGGGCTTGGCGCCCTCTTTGGGGCCGTCCTTCTTCCAGGGGCTGGCTATCTCGTCGTAGTAGCCGTCGCCCTGCACGTAATAGACGCTGGTGCCGGTGACTTCCTTGAGCACGGTGGACATCTTCCAGGTCAGCTTGAGCTGCATGGCGGCCACCGGGTCCTTATCGGTGCCGACGTTGGCTATCGTGGAGTCGGGCACCTGGGCAGACATGTCGAAGCGGTAGCCCCAGCCCACGGAGACCGAGGTGGGGATCACGGCCACGCCGGTCAGGAACTTGCCCACGCCCTTGTAGGAGCCGTTATAGGTATAGGAGACCTTGTACTTGCAGTCTATCATCGTGCCGCCGTAGAGGTTCTCGGCGTAGAAACCGTAGACGTAGGTCTTGGGCTTGGTCCACTGGGCGAGCTGGGTGGCGGAAGTCACCCCGGCCGGGTAGGCGGTGGCGTACTTGGTGTCGATATTGGCCACAGGCTTGCCGTCCTTCACGATCTCCCACAGCTTGGAGGCGATGTTCACGATCTTCTCCACGCTGACCAGCACGTTGTTCAGGTCCTTCGGGGGCTCCTCCTGCAGGCGCACATAGCTCATGTCCGGTTCTTCGGTGACTTCCTGCAGCGTGACCCGCACGGAGCCGGTGCTTATAGTGAAGTAGTCCGGGGACTGCCTTGCGAGCTCGCGCTCGTATTTGTTGAAGCGGGGATCGTGTATCGAGACGGGTTTTTCGGTGAAATCCTGCGCGCTGACGGGGGCCTGAGGGAGCGCGAACAGCAGGGCGCCCAGCACGGAGAAGGAGGAGAGGTATTTGAACATGAGTTGTATACTCCTTTTTCCTGTTCTACACTTACAGTATAACGCCGCTGCGCGGAACCCATCAGCGTCCAAAGGCCCAGAGCCCGCGACTATTAAGGCCCAGACGCGCCTAGGCCTTCCGGGTAAGCATAAAACAATGTACTGCCTTGTAATTACGGTTGAACGGACGGAATGCTGAGGGCAAAACGGCTGGCGGGTCCGGAACAGGCTGGGTCCTTTGACCCATGTCAAAAAAAGAGGGCGGACCGTGCGGTCCGCCCTCTGCGTCAAGCCGCCGGCCTTTACGCCGCGACCTTCTCCCCTTCCTTGGACGGCACCTCGCAGGACATCTGCGCTATCTGCTGATAGACGCTTAGGCGCCACTTATACTCCTCTTCGGCCAGCTTCGCCAGGCGCGCGGCCACTTCCGGGTTGCTCTTCTGCAGCGTGCGGAAGCGGTTCTCGCCGTTCATGAACTCGCTCACCGGGATGGTGGGCGGCTTGCTGTCGATGGTCAGGGGGTTCTTGCCCTGGGCCTTGAGGGCCGGATTGTAGCGGAACAGCGGCCAGCGGCCGGACATCACCGCCTTCTTCTGCTCGTTCATCCCGGCGCCCATGTCTATCCCGTGGGCTATGCAGTGGCTGTAGGCGATGATTATGGACGAGCCCTCGTAGGCTTCCGCTTCCGCGAAGGCCTTCACGGACTGGTTATAATCGGCGCCCATCGCTATCTGGGCCACGTAGATGTTGCCGTACGTCATGCTGATCATCGCGAGGTCCTTCTTGGGCATCGGCTTGCCGCCGGCCGCGAACTGGGCCACGGCGCCGAGCGGGGTGGCCTTGGACATCTGGCCGCCGGTGTTGGAGTACACCTCGGTATCGAGCACCAGCACGCGCACCTTCTTGCCGGTGGCCAGCACGTGGTCCAGGCCGCCGTAGCCTATGTCGTAGGCCCAGCCGTCGCCGCCCAGGATCCAGACGCTCTTCTTGATCAGGTAGTCCGCCAGCGTGCCCATGCGGGCGGCCTGCTCGCCGCCCGCCGCGACCAGCGCCTTCTTGAGGTCGGCGACGCGGCCGCGCTGCTGCTCTATGCCGGCCCACTCGCTCTGGTCGGCGTTAAGGATGTCGTCCGCCAGCTTGGCGTGGGCCTTTAGCGGGCCCGCCTTCATGGCGGTCAGCAGCTCGCGGGCCTCCTCGCCCATCTTGTCGTAGGCCAGGCGCATGCCGAGCCCGAACTCCGCGTTGTCCTCGAACAGGGAGTTGGACCAGGCCGGGCCCCTGCCGTCCTCGCGGGTGCAGTAGGGCGTGGTGGGCAGGTTGGCGCCGTAGATGGACGAACAGCCGGTGGCGTTGGCCACGGCGACATGGTCGCCGAAGAGCTGGGTCATCAGCTTTACGTACGGGGTCTCGCCGCAGCCGGCGCAGGCGCCGGAGAACTCGAACAGCGGGCGCACCAGCTGGGAGCCCTGCACGGTGTTGCGGTTGACCTTGGCCGAGCCGGTGTCCTTGAGGGACAGGAAGAACTTGAAGTTCTCGCGTTCGGTGGCGCGCAGCGGGAACTGCGGGGCCAGGTTGATGGCCTTCTTGCCGGTCTCCTTGCCGTCCTTGCGCTCCTTGGCCGGGCAGTTGTAGACGCAGGCGCCGCAGCCGGTGCAGTCCTCGACGGCGACCTGCACGGTGAACTTCATGCCCTTAAGCGCCGGGGCCTTGGCGTCCATGGACTTGAAGGTCTTGGGGGCCTTGGAGAGCTCGGCGCCGTCATAGGCCTTGATGCGGATGGCGGCGTGCGGGCAGACCAGCGAGCAGAAGCCGCACTGTATGCACAGGTGGCTCTCCCAGACCGGGGACTCGAGCGCGATGTTGCGCTTCTCGTACTGGCTGGTCGCGGTCGGGAAAGTGCCGTCCACGGGCATACGGGACACCGGCAGCTGGTCGCCGCGGAAGGCGATCATCTCGCAGAGGGTCTCGCGGACGAACTTCGGGAAGCCCTCGACCTCGCAGGCCCGCTTGATCTTGGAGGTGGCCTTGCCCACCTTCACTTCCTGGATGGCGGCCAGGGTCTGGTCCACGGCGGCGTAGTTCTTGTTGACCACCTCGTCGCCCTTCTTGGAGTAGGTCTTCTTGATCGACGCCTTGATGGCGGCTATCGCCTCGTCCTTCGGCAGGACGCCGGAGATGCCGAAGAAGGCGGTCTGCATGATCACGTTGATGCGCGCGCCCATGCCGGTCTCCTCGGCTATCTTGGAGGCGTTGATCACGTAGAACTTAAGGTGCTTCTTGACGATGTCCTCCTGCACCTCGATGGGCAGTCTGTCCCAGACCTCTTCCGCGCCGAACGGGCTGTTCAGCAGGAAGATGCCGCCGGCCTCGGCCTTGTCGAGCATCTCGTACTTCTCGAGGAAACTGAACTGGTGGCAGCCGATGAACCTGGCCTTGTAGACCAGGTAAGGGGTGCGCAGGTAGTTCTTGCCGAAGCGCAGGTGGCTGACCGTCATCGAGCCGGCCTTCTTCGAGTCGTAGACGAAGTAGCCCTGCGCGTACTGGCCGGTCTCCTCGCTGATGATCTTGATGGTGTTCTTGTTGGCGCCGATGGTGCCGTCGGAACCCAGGCCGAAGAACAGCGCGCGGAAGGTGTCCGCGGGCTCGGTGGTGAAGTTCTCGTCGTACTTCAGGCTGAGGTTCGTGACGTCGTCGAGGATACCCACGCTGAAGTTGTTGAGGGGCTTCTTGGCGGCGAGGTTGTCGAAGACGCCCTTCGCCATGGCCGGGGTGAACTCCTTGGAGCCGAGGCCGTAGCGGCCGCCGACTATGACCGGGAGTTCCTTCAGCGCGCCGGCCTTGAAGGCCGAGGCGCAGACGGTGACCACGTCCTGATAGAGCGGCTCGCCCAGGGAGCCCGGCTCCTTGGTGCGGTCCAGCGCGGCGATGGCCTTGACGGTCTTGGGCAGGGCCTTGATGAAATCGGCCTCGGAGTAGGGCCTGTACAGGCGAACCTTCAGCACGCCCACCTTCTCTCCATTGGAGACCAGGTAGTTGACAGTGTCCTCGACCGTGTCGGCCCCGGAGGCCATCACGACCACGACGCGCTCGGCGTCGGGGGCGCCCACGTAGTCGAACAGGTTGTACTTGCGGCCGGTCAGCTTCTCGAACTGGCCCATGGCCTCCTTGACCATCGTGGGGACGGCGTCGTAGAAGCGGTTCACCGCCTCGCGGCTCTGGAAGAAGACGTCGGGGTTCTGGGCGGTGCCGCGCAGGACCGGCTTCTCCGGGTTGAGGCCGCGGGCCTTGTGCTCGGCGATCAGCTTCTCGCTGATCATGCTGCGCATCACGTCGGTGGAAAGGGGCTCCACCATGTTCAGCTCGTGGCTGGTGCGGAAGCCGTCGAAGAAATGCAGGAACGGCACGCGGGTCTTCAGCGCGGCGGCCTGGGAGATCAGGGCGAAGTCCATGACCTCCTGCGGGTTGGCCGAGGCCAGCATGGCCCAGCCGGTCTGGCGGCAGGCCAGCACGTCGGAATGGTCGCCGAAGATCGAAAGGGCGTGGGAGGCCACCGCGCGGGCGGAGACGTGGAAGACGGTGCTGGTGAGCTCGCCGGCTATCTTGTACATGTTCGGGATCATCAGCAGCAGGCCCTGGGAGGCGGTGAACGTGGTGGTCAGCGCGCCGGCGGTCAGGGAACCGTGTACCGCGCCGGAGGCCCCGCCTTCGGACTGCATCTCTATCACGTTGGGAATGGTGCCCCAGATGTTCTTGTCGCCTTTGGCGCTCCAGGCGTCGGAAAGCTCGCCCATCACCGAGGAAGGGGTTATGGGGTATATAGCAATGACCTCGTTGGTCTTGTGGGCCACGAACGCCGCGGCCGTATTGCCGTCCATCGCAACTTTTTTATTTGCCATTATAATGACTCCTTAAGGAAGTATCGCAAAGCTCGTCCGTGAAAGGCGGACCCTACCAGGGAATAGTATAGCATTTTGGCCGGTCTCACCGGAGGACGCCGTCCACCAGCCGCCTTATCCCCCTGGGGTTGCCCTCCAGGAGCTCTTCAGGGAGGCCGGGCCCATCGAAACCCTGGAAACAGACCGGACGCACGTACCTGTAGATGGCCGCGGTCCCGACGCTGGTGAAGAAGCTGTGGGTGGTGGCGGGATAAGGGCCGCCGTGGTGCAGGCTGGGGCAGGGCTCAAGGCCGGTGGGGTAGCCGTTGCAGACTATCCTCCCCGCCTTGCGCCGCAGGGCCAGCAGGAGGGCGGCGTTCTTCCCTAGCTCTGCGGGGGCGGCGTGGACGGTGGCCGTAAGGCTCCCTTTCATGCCGTCGGCGGCCTTCAGCATGGCGGCCGCGCTCCGGCAGCGGTAGACCACGGTGGCGGGCCCGAAGACCTCTTCGCTCAGCTCCGGCCGGCGGCTTATCAGCGAGACGTCGGCGGTGAAGACGCGGCAGACTGCCTTCTTCGGCCCGGGCCCCCCCTCCGGCGCCGCGGCCGCCAGGCGCACCCCGGGTATGGAGGCCAGCCTGGCCGTGCCGCGGTCATAGGCCGCTTGTATCCCCGCGTGCAGCATAGGCGCGGCGGGCACCGTCCTGGCCCTGGCGCAGAGCGCGGCCAGGAAACGCGAGAAGCCGGGGCAGTCGGCGGCTATCACCATGCCTGGGTTGGTGCAGTATTGCCCCACTCCGGTATTGAGCGAACGGGCCAGGCCCTCGGCTATCTCCTCGGGGCTGCAGTTCAGGGCGCCCGGCAGCAGGAACACCGGGTTCACGCTGCCCATCTCGGCGTATACGGGTATGGGGGCGGGGCGGGCGGCGGCGGCGTCGGCCAGGGCCCTGCCGCCGGCCAGCGAGCCGGTGAAGGCTACGGCGGCGGTGAGAGGATGTCTGACGAGGGCCAGCCCGGCCTCGAAGCCGGAGGCCTGCAGCAGCGAGAACATGCCGGGCGGCAGGCCGGAGCGGCGCACGGCGTCCGCTATGACGCGCCCGACCAGCTCGCAGGTGCCGGGATGGGCGGGATGGCCTTTGACCACCACGGGGCAGCGCGCCGCGAAGGCGGCCACTGTATCGGTGCCGGCCACGGAGATGGCGAGCGGGAAGTTGCTGGCGCCGAAGACCGCTACCGGGCCTATGGGCATCATCATCGTCCGCAGGTCCGGCTTCGGCAGAGGCTTCCTGCCGGGGATGGCCCTGTCTATCCTGGCCTGTACCCAGGAACCTTCGAGCATAAGATCGGCGAAGACGCGGGCCTGGCCGGAGGTCCGGGATAGTTCCGACCTCAGCCTTTCATAAGGGAGGCCCGTCTCCAGGTGCGCCCGCTCGACTATAGGACCCGCGGCGGCTTCCAGGCCGGCCGCTACCCGCCTCAGCATGCCCGCTATCCTGCCGACGGGGACAGCCTGCAGCTCTGCGAAGGCGCGCTGGGCCAGCTTAAGGGCCCGGTCCGCCTCGGCCTGGCCGGCCTCGCGGAAAACCCCGGGCAGTTCCCGCCCCGTTTCCGGGTCGACCCCGCGGAAGGAGCGCCCGTCCGGGCGGGAGAAATAGCAGCCTATGATATGGGAACCGGTCAGTCGGATGGATCTTCCACGCATCTCAACGCTCCTCGGGGCCACCGGCGCTGCCGCCGGGTGCCGAATATGGGTGAACTTCGCTTTTTAGTATAATTAACATTAAGAACGCGCGCAACTCTCACTAAGGAGAGATCGGAA
>JAJZOZ010000105.1 GCA_021811405.1 bacterium
CAAGGCCGGCATCGAGTACCCGGCCATAAAGGAGCCGGCCTCCTTCCTCGTGGACGACAGCATGTTCATCAAGCCGTCGGCGGAGCTGAAAGGCACCGAGGTGTTCCGCGGCCCCAACATAGGCGAGCCGCCGAAGAACGGCCCGATGCCGGAGAAGCTCGACGGCACCGTGATGATCCACGTCGGCGACAAGATCACGACCGACCACATCATGCCGGCCGGCGCCCGCCTGAAGTACCGCTCCAACGTGCCGAAGTACGCGCAGTACGTCTTCGAGAACGTGGACCCGACCTTCCACAAGCGCTGCCTGGAGAACAAGGCCGCCGGCGGCCACAACGTGATAGTGGCCGGCGAGTCGTACGGCCAGGGCTCGAGCCGCGAGCACGCCGCGATGTGCCCGATGTACCTGGGCGTCAAGGCCGTGGTGGCCAAGTCGTTCGAGCGCATCCACGCGGCGAACCTGATCAACTTCGGCATAGCGCCGCTGACGTTCAAGAACGCGGCGGACTACGACGGCATCAAGGCCGGCGATAAGCTGACCTGCGGCGACTGGCGCGCGGCTTTCGCCGAGGGCAGGCCGGTAGTGCTCAAGAACGAGCGCACCGGAGCGTCCATAGAATGCGTCAGCGCCCTCTCCGGGCGCCAGAAGGCCATCCTGACGGCGGGCGGCCTGCTCAACCAGACTACCGGTAAATAAGGGAGACCACAATGGCTCAAAGAGGCATAAGGGAATACGAAGGCAAGAGGATACTCTTCGAAGGGCTGGCGCAGTACGTGCCGTCCTTCAAAGGCAGGGCGGAGAAGCTGGCGCTCGTTACGCCGGACACCGACCCCAAGAAGCTCGTCAAGGACCACCCGTGGCTGCTCAAGGAGCGGTTGGTGGCCAAGCCCGACCAGCTGTTCGGCAAGCGCGGCAAGCACGGCCTGCTGTGCCTGAACAAGGACTTCAAGGCGACGTGGGACTGGATAGCCGAGCGCATGCACAAGACCGTCACGGTGGGCAAGACCACCGGCGAGCTGCACACGTTCATGATAGAGCCGTTCACGCCGCATTCCGAGGACGCGGAGGAGTGCTACGTGGCCATCAAGGCCTTCCGCGACTTCGACACGATCTACCTCTCCAACAAGGGCGGCATCTACGTCGAGGAGAACTGGGAGAAGGTCAAAGAGACCAACGTCCCGATACTCGCGAACATAGAGGACGTCAAGCTCAACCTGCCAGAGTTCGGCAAGCGGAAGGGCCAGATAGAGGAGTTCGTCCGCGCGCTCTACAAGGTGTACGCGGAAGGGCACTTCACGTACCTCGAGATCAACCCGTTCACGTTCCACGGCGACGAGATAGTACCGCTGGACCTGGTGGCGAGGGTGGACGACACGGCCGCCTTCGAGTGCACGAAGATCTGGGGCGACCTGGAGTTCCCCTCCTCCTTCGGCCAGAAACACACCAAGGAAGAGGACTTCATCCGCTCGATAGACGAGAAGACCGGCGCCAGCCTGAAGCTCACGATGCTCAACCCCGAGGGCCGCGTCTGGAACATGGTGGCCGGCGGCGGCGCGTCCGTCATCTACGCCGACACCGTCTGCGACCTGGGCTTCTCCAAGGAGCTGGCCAACTACGGCGAGTACTCCGGCGACCCGTCCGAGGAGGACACCTACCAGTACGCCAGGACCGTCCTCGACCTGATGACCCGCAAGAAGGACCCGCGCGGCAAGGTGCTGATCATCGGCGGCGGCATAGCCAACTTCACCGACGTCGCCAAGACCTTCAAGGGCATCATCAAGGCGCTGAAGGAATACCAGAAGAAGCTGGTGGAAGGCAAAGTGAAGATCTACGTGCGCCGCGGCGGCCCCAACTATAAGGAAGGCCTCGCCAACATGCGCAAGCTCGGCGAAACGCTGGGCGTGCCGATAGAGGTATACGGGCCAGAGACGCACATGACCGCCGTGGTCTCCATGGCGCTGAAACCCGCCGCGGCGAAAACCCCGGCGTCCAAGACCGTCAAGGCCGGAGGTAAGAAATAATGAAACCCGAGCTTTTCACCAAGGACACCACCTCGATAGTTTACGGCTACCACGTCAACGCGATCCAGCGCATGCTGGACTTCGACTACGCGTGCGGCCGCAAGACCCCTTCGGTCGCCGCGATAGTGAACCCCGGCAGCGAAGGCGTGCACAAGGTCTTCTTCGGCAAGGGCGAGGTGCTGCTGCCGATGTACAAGGACTTCGCCTCGGCCGCCGCCAGGCACCCGAAGGCCGACGTCGTGGTCAACTTCGCGTCGTTCCGCTCCGCCTTCGACAGCTCCATGGAGGCGCTGAACCACCCCAACATCCGCACCGTCTGCGTGATAGCCGAGGGCGTGCCGGAGCGCCGCGCGCGCATACTGGCCGCCACCGCCGCGAAACTGGACAAGATGGTCATCGGCCCCGCCACCGTGGGCGGCATCAAGGCCGGCTGCTTCAAGATAGCCAACACCGCGGGCACCTACGAGAACATCGTGGAGTCCAAGCTGCACCGCCCCGGCTCCGTGGGCTTCGTCTCCAAGTCCGGCGGCCTGTCGAACGAGTGCTACAACATCATAGCCCGCAATACCGACGGCCTCTACGAGGGCATAGCCATAGGCGGCGACGCCTACCCCGGCTCGACGCTGCTGGACCACATCCTGCGCTACGAGGCCATCCCGGCCGTGAAGATGATAGTGGCGCTGGGCGAGATAGGAGGCACCGAGGAGCTGCGCATCGTCGAGGCCCTCAAAGCCAAGAAGATCACCAAGCCGCTAGTCATCTGGGTGACCGGCACCTGCTCCAAGATGTTCCCCGCGGGCGTGCAGTTCGGCCACGCTGGCGCCAAGGCGGGTTCAGACCTCGAGACCGCGGACGCCAAGAACGCCGCTCTTAAGGCCGCCGGCGCGATAGTGCCGGATTCCTTCGATGACTACGGCGTGAAGGTCAACGAAACCTACCTTAAGCTGGTCAAGAAGGGCGCGATAAAGCCCGCCGAGGATACCCCGGCCCCGGCGCTGCCGATGGATTTCGCGCAGGCCATGAAAGAAGGCAAGATCCGCAAGTCCACCACGTTCATCAACACCATCTCCAACGAGAAGAAGGAGGAGCTCGAGTACCTTAACATCCCGATCTCCAAGGTCCTCTCCGATGAAATGGGGATCGGAGGCGTGATAGGCCTGCTGTGGTTCAAGAGGCAGCTGCCCGACTACGGCGCCAAGTTCCTCGAGACCGCGCTGATACTGTGCGCCGACCACGGCCCGGCCGTCAGCGGCGCGCATAACGCCATCGTCGCGGCCCGCGCCGGCAAGGACATCATCTCCAGCCTGGTCTCCGGCCTGCTGACCATCGGCCCGCGCTTCGGCGGCGCCATAGACGGCGCGGCGCAGGAGTTCAAGCGCGCCTACGACGCCAAACTCACCCCGGAGCAGTTCATCTCCGAGATGAAGAAGAAGGGCGTGCCGATACCCGGCATCGGCCACCGCGTGAAGAGCGTGACCAACCCGGACATGCGCGTGACGCAGATGAAGGCTTTCTGCAAGAAGAACTTCAAGAGCACGCCGCTGCTGGACTACGCGCTCGAGGTGGAGAAGCTCACCACCGCCAAGAAGGGCAACCTGATCCTCAACGTGGACGGCTGCATCGGCATCTCCTTCGTGGACATGCTGCACAGCACCGGCTCTTTCACCAAGGAAGAGATAGACGGCACGGTGAAGATGGGCTGCCTCAACGCGCTGTTCGTGGTGGCGCGCTCCATCGGCATCTTCGGGCATATCTTCGACCAGAAACGCCTGAAGCAGCCGCTGTACCGCACGCCGTACGACGAAATAGCCTACATGACGGACCTGTAAGCGTCCGTCAGGACAAAAAAAGACCCCGGGCCGCCCCGGGGTCTTTTTTTGCCGGCTCAGAACGTCTGGGTGACCTTGTTGAGACCCTTGGGGTTGTCCGGGTTTAGGCCCTTGGCCAGGGCCAGCCGCAGCGCCAGCTTCTTCATGCTCATATCCACCGGGATGCAGCTGAACGGGAACTTCAGGGGCCCGGGCTTCACCACTTCGCAGGCGGTACCGCGCTCGGCGAGGGCCTTCCGTACCTTCAGGATGTCCTCCGGCAGCTTTTCGGACGGCGAGAACAGGAAGACGAGGTCCTTGCGCCCGTAGGCGCCGATCGGGCCGTGAAGGAATTCCGCGGCGGAATAACCCAGGGCGTGGGTCTTGGACATCTCGCGGAACTTGAGGGCGGAATCCTCCGCGACGGCGTTGTAGGGGCCGCGGCCGACGAAGCCCAGCATGCCCGCCCGGCGGATGCGGCCCGGCAGGCCCGGGCCGCCGTAATCCTCGGAGACCGCGCGGCGGGCGGCCACGACGGCGGCCTTGAAATCCGCGGGGGAGAAGCATTTCGCCCAGGCCTGCGCGGCCCAGAGCACCGCCCAGAGCTGAAGTTCGAAGCTCTTGGTGGCGGCCACCGGCAATTCCGGGGAACCGGAAAGCAGGATATGGCGCCCGGCCAGCCGGGCCAGGGGGTTATTCCTCTCGTCGGCCTCGTTGGTCACCGCTACGCCTTTCGCACCCCACCCGAGGAGCTTCCGCAGGCAGGCCACGATGTCCTGGCTGCGCCCGGACTGGGAGAAGGCCCAGACGGCCTGTCCCTTGAAGTTGAGAGGCTTCCTGGCCTCGAAGATGGAATGCGGGTGGATGAAGTTGGTGATGGTGCCCGCGTAGGTCTCCCAGATGTACTTGGCGAAAAGCGTCGCCGTGCCGGAGGAGCCGCGGCCGACCAGGTAGACGGTCTTGTCCACTGAGCGCACGGCCAGCTTCTTCATGGCCCCGGCCCGCGCGGAGAAGGCCTCCAGCAGTTCCGGGATCTCCGCGATATCCTTATAAGTGAGAGTATCTTCTATCCTCATTTTTTTCCCGCCGCCTTCCGCTTGGCTTCGCGCAGTTTCCTCATGCCCAGCTCGATGTCGCGCAGGTCCAGGCCGGTGCGGCCGTAATGCGCGTGCTCGATGGGAGAATCCGGACAGATGTAGGTGCCGCGGCGCACGCCGCGGGGGTCCTTCTCCAGGCCCAGCCAGATCAGCCACGGCTTCATATTCGAGAAGTCCCTGGCCAGCAGTTCCGGGTTGGAGCGCATGATCAGGGCCCTGTCGCCGAAACCGTCCAGCACTACGCCGCTATGGTAGCCGGCCTCCTTGGCCGCCTCCACGTCGCGGTGGGTGTCGCCTATAACGAAGACCTCGCCGTCCTTTATGGAGGTCCTGGCTATCCTGGCCGCGCGCTGCACGGCCTTTTGCAGAACCTCGCTCCTGTGGTGGGAGTCGCAGCCGTAGCCGCCGAAGGCGAAATGCTTCATCAGGCCGGATGGCTCCAGCTTTATGAAGGCGCCGTCCTTGAGGTTGCCGGTACCGAGGCCGACCAGCACGTCCTTGCGCCCGGCCAGGCGGTCGAGGAACTTCTCTACGCCCTTCACCTTGAGGTACTTCTTCGCTTTCACGGACCGAAGCACCTCATGCGGCAGCCTGTCTACGTACTTGCGGGTCAACGTATCCAGTTCTCGCTTCGTAGGCTTGCGCCCGGCGCCGGCCGCGAAGGCGTTGACGAAGTTGGTCTTATCGGTGGCGCCCTGCAGCTGGATGGAGTCGCAGGCTTTCTTGTGCCCGGTCATGGTCTCTACCGCGAAGTCGAGGGCCCTGGCCCCCGCGCCGCCGGCCTTCACGAGCGTTCCGTCGATGTCGAACAATATTATTTTCATGGGGACGTTCTTAGTTAATTAGTTATTTTATCCTGTAACTCGTTACCGGAATACGCGTGGGCGATCGTTCATTAGGCCGCTTTACCATTACCATTTCAGCGGCAAAAAACTAATTAACTAAGAACGTCCCCGGAACACTATCTTCCCTTTCTTTACCGTCATGGTGCACTGGTCGGCGCCGAAATAGTAGCACAGCTCGCGGTAATCGTCGGCCTCGAAGAAGGCGAGGTCCGCCTGCATGCCGGGCATCACGGCTCCGCAGCGCCCGCCTATACCCAGCGCCCAGGCGCCGTTGACCGTGGCGGCGCAGATGGCCTCCTCCGGCGTCATAGCGCAATGCGTGCAGGCCGCGCTCAGCACGAACTGCATGTTCCAGCACGGGCAGGTGCCGGGATTGAAGTCGGTGGCCAGCGCCACCGGCACGCCCTCGGCTATGATCTCGCGCGCCGGCGGGAACTTGCAGAGGCCCAGGTAATGGTTGGAGGCGGGCAGCAGCGTCGCTATCGTGCCGGCGTCGCGCATGGCCGCGATGTCCTCGGCGAAGACGTGGTCCGCGTGGTCGGCGCTGACCGCGCCGGCCGCCGCGCCGGCCCGGGTGCCGCCGTAGTTGGAGAGCTGCTCGGAATGCACCTTGGGCTTAAGCCCCAGCCGCGCGGCCTCCTTCAGGTAGGCCGCGGTCTGTTCCGGGGTGAAATAGCCCTTTTCGCAGAAGATGTCGGCGAAGATGGCGAGTTTTTCGGCCGCTACCCGGGGCAGGATCTCAGCGGTCACGTAATCCAGGTACTTCTGCGCGTCGCCGTTGAACTCCGGCGGCACGCTATGGGCGGCCAGCAGCGTGGGCAGCAGCTCCAGCGGGGTAAGTTTCGCGGCGTCGCGCACGGCCCGGAGCATCTTGAGCTCGGAGTCCAGCGAGAGGCCGTAGCCGCTCTTGACCTCCGCCGTGGTGGTGCCGCATTCGAGGAAGCGCGCGGCGCGCGCCGCGAGCTGGGCCGCCATGGCCTTCTGCGACTGCTTCCTGACGGCGCCGATGCTGGAGACTATCCCCCCGCCGGCGGCCTTGATCTCCTGGTAGGAGGCGCCGGCGGTGCGCATCGAGAAATCCTTGAGGCGCGGCTCGGCGAAGACCATATGAGTGTGGCTGTCCGTGAAACCGGGCAGGCAGACGCCTCCGGCCTCCACCACCTTCGCCTTCTTCGCCAGCTTGTGGCGGGCCACGGCGGCGCGGGGCCCCGCGGCCTCGATCAGGCCGTTCTCCACCAGCACGGCGGCGTTCCTGACCAGCCCGGTCTCGCGCATGGCCGCCCCCGCGCGGGGAGCCCGGTCCCCGGCGAAGGTAAGCAGTTGCTTTATACCGGTGAAAAGTACGGCCATCAGCGGAAGTTGTCGAACTGCACGGTAACGCCGAAGTCGCCGCCGCGCAGCACGCCCATCACGGCCTGCAGCTCGTCCTTGGACTTGGAGGTGACGCGCAGCGCGTCGCCTTGGATGGAGACGTTGGCCTTGAACTTATGCTCCTTGACGGCCTTGACCATCTCCTTGGCCTTGTCCTGCGGGATGCCGTTCTGCACCTTGACGGCCATCTTGGCGGTGCCGCCGAGCGCGCTCTCCACCTTCTGCTGCTGGAAGTTCTTGAGCGGCAGGCCCCGCTTGGAGAGCTTGGTCAGCAGCACGTCATAGAGGGCCTTGAGCTTGTACTCGTCGGCGGACTGCAGCGCTATCGAGCTGGCCTTCTTGTCGAAGTTGATCTCCGAGGTCACGCCTTTGAAGTCGTAGCGGTTGACTATCTCTTTCATCGCGGTGGCGATAGCCTCGTCCACCAGATTGTAATCCACCTTTGAAACCACGTCGAAGCTGAATTCCGAAGCCATATGGTCGTTCTCCTTATTTCATCATCGGGACTTTCACGCCTTTACGCTTGGCGAAGTCCTTCGCTTCCTTATATCCCGCGTCGGCGTGGCGCAGCACGCCCATCGCCGGGTCGTTGGTCAGCACGCGCTCGAGGCGCGCGGCCATCTCTTTGGTGCCGTCGGCCACGGTAACCTGCCCGGCGTGCAGCGAATAGCCCATGCCCACGCCGCCGCCGTGGTGGAAAGACACCCAGCTGGCGCCCGAGGCGGTGTTGATCAGAGCGTTGAGGATGGGCCAGTCGGCGATCATGTCCGAGCCGTCCTTCATGGACTCGGTCTCGCGGAAAGGGCTGGCGACCGAGCCGGAGTCCAGGTGGTCGCGCCCTATCACGATAGGGGCCGAGACCTTGCCCTTTTTGACCAGGTCGTTGAACGCCAGGCCGGCCAGGTGCCGCTCGCCGTAGCCCAGCCAGCAGATGCGCGACGGCAGGCCCTGGAAGTGCACCTTCTCGGCCGCCATGTCCAGCCAGTGGTTAAGGTGCTTGTTCCTGGGGAACAGCTGCCTGATGGCGGCGTCGGTCACCGCGATGTCCTTCGGGTCTCCGGAGAGCGCGGCCCAGCGGAACGGGCCCTTGCCCTCGCAGAACAGGCCGCGGATATAGGCCGGCACGAAACCGGGGAAGTCGTAGGCGTTCTTCACGCCCTGCTTGAAGGCCATCGTGCGGATGTTGTTGCCGTAGTCGAAAGTGGCCGCGCCGGCCTTCTGTATCTTCAGCATGGCCTCCACGTGCAGCGCGATCGACCTCATCGCCAGGTCCACGTATTTCTTAGGGTCCTTGGCGCGCAGCTCGGCGGCGGCCTTCAGGGTATAGCCTTTCGGGATATAACCGCGCAGCGGGTCGTGAGCCGAGGTCTGGTCGGTCAGCACGTCCACCTTGACGCCGCGGCGGGCGATCTCGGGGATCACCTCGGCGCAGTTGCCGAGCAGCCCTATCGAGAGCGGCTGCCTGGCCTTCATGGCCTTCTCCGCCATCAGCAGAGCTTCGTCGAGCGAGCGGGCCATCGTGTCCACGTAGCGGGTCTCGAGGCGCTTCTGGATGCGGGTCTCGTCCACCTCCACGCAGATCGCCACGCCGCCGTTCATCGTCACGGCCAGCGGCTGGGCCCCGCCCATGCCGCCGAGGCCGCCGGTGACGGTCAGCTTGCCCGTAAGGTCGGACTTGAAATGCTTGCGGGCGCACTCGGCGAAGGTCTCGTAGGTGCCCTGCAGTATGCCCTGCGTGCCTATGTAGATCCACGAGCCGGCCGTCATCTGGCCGTACATCATCAGGCCTTTCTTCTCCAGCTCGTCGAAGGTCTCCCAGTTGGCCCAGTTGCCGACCAGGTTGGAGTTGGCTATGATCACGCGCGGGCTGTACTCGTGAGTGCGCAGCACGCCGACCGGCTTGCCGCTCTGCACCAGCAGCGTCTCGTCGTTCTCCAGTCTCCTCAGCGAGGAGACTATGGCCTCATAGCAGTCCCAGTTCCTGGCGGCCTTGCCGCGGCCGCCGTAGACCACCAGTTCCTCGGGGCGTTCGGCCACCTCGGGGTCCAGGTTGTTCATCAGCATGCGCAGAGCGGCCTCCTGCTGCCAGCCCTTGCACGAAAGTTTACCGCCCCGGGGCGCGCGAATGACCTTGTTCATGGTTTCTCCTGTGTTGTCGGTCCCGACTAGTTGACGAAATGGCCCGTAAGGATGCCCTCGGCGACCGCCTCGATGCGGTCCGAGAACACCTCGTCGCCCTTGAAAGCGGGCGACAGCCCGCGCAGCTTGGCGAGGGCGGTCTCCAGCCGCGC
>JAJZOZ010000106.1 GCA_021811405.1 bacterium
GATGGTCCTCGCGCCCTTCTCCTTTATGAACTTCTCCATCGCGGCGACGTCGGCGTTGCCCTTGAACGGCGCCGGCTTGCCGAAGTTCAGCGCCTCCTTCACGGGGAAGTCCACCGCCTCGGCGCCGGAGAACTCCACGTTGGCCCGCGTGGTGTCGAAATGTGAGTTGGAGATTATGTGCTTGCCCTTCCCGCCGATCACGCTGAAAAGGATCTTCTCGGCCGCGCGGCCCTGGTGCACGGGTATCACCTCCGTGAAGCCCGTCAGCGAGCGTATCTCGCGCTCGAAATTGTAGTAGCTGCGGGCCCCGGCGTAGGATTCGTCGCCGTTCATGATGCCGCCCCACTGGGCCGCGCTCATCGCCCCGGTGCCGGAGTCGGTCAGCATGTCTATCAGCACCTTGTCGGCCTTGATGTTGAAGAGGTTGTAGTGGGCCAGGCCCAGGGCCTCCAGGCGCTCTTCCCTCGTGGTAATGCCCAAAGGCTCCACGCTCTTGATCTTGAACGGCTCGATGATGGTCTTCCAGTTCCAGTCCATAAGCGGGGCTCCTTTATTTTACCAGCAGCATCAGAAGGACGAAATAAGCCGCCATCAGCGCGGCTCCGAAAGGCAGGGCCGACTTCGCCCATTCCTTGGACTTGATCCCGAGCTTGGCGGAGCTGATGATGTTGGGGATATTGCCGGGGATCAGCATGCCGCCGGAGATCAGCAGGCCCATCAGGACGAACGTTACCTGGCGGTCCGTCATGGCCGGCGTTATCTCGGCCGCGGCCAGCGTTGCGTTGTCGAGGATGGCGGAGACGGAATTCACCCAGTACAGCAGCCACGTGGGCAGGCTGACCATGTAGCGCTCGGCCAGCGGGGTCAGGCCCGCGCCGAGGAAGATCAGCGCCATCACGAAGATGTATACCTTGCCGGCGCGGACCAGCACCACCTTGAGGGAATCGTGCGCGTCCTCCTGCAGGCCGCGCTTGTCGGAGAAGGCGGCCTTCGCGCCCCTGGCCGCGAGCGCGGCGCAGAGCAGGACGCCGGGTATGATCCATTCCCCGACTTCTTTCAGCAGATAGAAGAAGTCCGCGTTGTGCGGGGGGGCCTTCAGCTTTGCGACCACGATGGTGGAGAGCGGTTCCCCGAGGGGCGTAAGCGCGGCGCCAAGGCCTATGGCGTAGCAGGCCAGCACGGTCAGGCGTATCTCGTAGGCGCGGTCGAACTTGAGTATGGAGATCACCTCGGCCAGGATGATGGCCGAGACTATGGCGGTAAGGAAGCTGGACCCTAGGCCGAGCGCGGCCACGATCACGAAGATGGCGGCCGACACGCCGAGCTTCTTCGTCAGCGTATGCACCCAGTGGCTCAGGTGGGAGCGCACCTTGCGGAAGATCAGTCCCACGGCGGCTACCGTCAGGGTTATCGGTATGGGTTCCCTGAAGGCCTCGCCTATAAGGTGCATGCTCCAGAGGCCGGAGATGCTGACCGCGGAAAGGCCCATTACGAAGAGAAAAGCCTCCAGGTCCTCCTCCACCCGCTTTACCGAGAACGGCAGCACCAGTGTCATTCCCATCACCAGCGCGAGGCCGATAAGTACCAGGTAATCCGACATCATTTCACTGTCCTCTCCGTGCCGGCCGCCTGCCGGCGGCCTTTATTGTGCTAAAATAATATTCTATTAATTTAATAGAGGCGATATAAAGGGCATGTTCAAGTTCAGGAGGCCTGCGGGCCTTTTTCTCTGCGGCGGAGGGGCTCTCGGGTCCTGGCAGTCCGGCGTACTGGCGGAGCTCGTCAAGCAGGGGCTGCATTTCGACGCGCTGGCAGGCTTCAGCATCGGCTCGCTGAACGGCGCCGCCTACTGCTACGACAAGACCGCCGAGCTGCGCGGCGTCTGGGAGTCGCTGACCTCGGAGAAGATCCTCAGCTTCCGGCCGCGGTACAGCAACATCCCGCTGGAGCTCTACCAGCAGGACAGCGGCAGCCTGACCGCGAAGATGAACTTCTTCATGCAGAACAGGCTGGCCAAGCTCAGCCTGTTCTCCAACAAGTCCATCTACGGGTTCCTGAACGGCTTCCTCGCCAAGAGCGGCCCCACGTTCCCGCGGAACATCAAGTTCTACGTGATCAGCCACGCGGTGGAGACCAAGCTGCCGTACATCGCCCGCTTCGACGGCTCCACCCAGGGCCACGGCCTGCCGTTTAACGACGCGTTGGTCGCCAGCTGCTCCATCCCGATGATCTTTCCGCCGGTGCCGCTGGAGGAGCACGGCCGCCGCTACCACCTCGTAGACGGGGGCGTGATCGGCATAGCCACCATCAACCTCAGCATCTTCGAGGGCTGCCGCACTATAATCATGATCGGCAATTCCCGCCCGGAGGACATGGACTTCCCGGCCTACGGGCCGCTGGGTTATTTCGAGCGGAAGGCGCGCAGGATGCTGGCGATACACACACAGAAGATCTACGAGTCCCGCGTCTTCATCAAGTCCGAGCCGGACGTCTACCTTATAAAGCCGCCGATAGACCTGGGCCTGAACCTGCTGGAATTCGACGGCGCCAAGTGCACCAAGGCGTACGATATCGGCGCCGCCGAGGCGCACAACTTCCTGCGCTACGCCGAGCAGGCGGAGGGCTAGGCGCCGTGCCGTCCCGAAACGCTATGCCGACAATTACTAGACTGCTGCTGCCGCTGCTTTTCGCGCTGCTCCCCTGCCGGGCCTTCGCCGCTTCCGACGACGACCTGGGGCCCGCGCTCGTGGACCTCAACGCCTCCACCAGGCCGTTCACGCTGAGCCCCGGCGCCGACGAGCGCTACGACAAGGGTATCGCCTACATGTACCGGCTCGAGTTCGACAAGGCCGAGGAGCAGTTCCGGCAGATCACCGCGCTGGCCCCTGAGAGCCCGGCCGGCTATTTCGCGCTGGCCGCGCTCTCGTGGTGGCGCTATTCCCAGAACTTCGACGTGCAGGACAGTTTCAGGAGCGTCGAGAAAGACTTCATCACCAACGCCGAGAAGACCATAGAACTTTCCGGGACGATGATCGAAGCGGGCAAGGACCTGGACCAGGCCTACTTCTTCATGGGCAGCGCCTACGGCCTGGAGGGCCGCTGGTACGCGGTGCAGCGCAGCTGGTGGAAGGCCTACACGCGCGGCCGGAAGGGCAGGAAGTACCTGAAGAAATGCGTAGAGGCGAACCCGGCGGTCTACGACGCCTACCTCGGGCTCGGGATCTTCGACTATTACGCCGCGACGCTGCCGGGCACGCTGGGGCTGGCGGCCAAGCTTTTCGTCGGGGGGGACAAGGAGCGCGGCATCGGGTACGTCAGGCTCGCCAAGGAGCGCGGCCGCTTCTTCAAGGTGGAGGCCCGCTTCTTCCTGATAGAGATCTACTCGATGCACGAGCACGACTACAAGGCGGCCTACGCCGAGACCGCCGAGCTGAGGGCCATGGACCCCACCAACATGCTGTTCAGGATGGGGGAGATAATGACGCATATGCAGGCGGAGGACTGGGCTGGCGTGCTCGCGGAGAGCGAGGCCTTCCTCGGCGCCTGGCACGTCAAGCCGCAGGCGGGCCTGGAGCAGCAGCTCGCCATGATCTACCTGTCGGCCGGCGACGCGCTGATCGCGCTGAAACGTTACGAGGAGGCCGTCGGCTGGCTGACCACCGGCATAGAGAAGACCGGCTTCCAGGACAAGGGCTGGGTCACCTACTGCTACCTGAGGAGGGCGGAGGCCCTTGACCTGCTCGGGCGGAGGCTCGACGCGCTGGCCGACTACGGGACGGTGCTGAAGCGTCCTAATTTCTGGGATTCGATAAGGTACGCGAAGGCGGGGAAGAAGCAGGCGCCTGATTACGCCGAGGTCTACAGGCAGATGACCGTAGACTGAGGCCGGTCCGAGATACCGGAGGCTTGAGAGGAACTTATGGCAAAGAGCGAATTCACGGCGGTGGTGCCGGTGGCCGGCGCCGGCACGCGCCTGCGTCCCCACACCTATACCTATCCCAAGGTGCTGCTCACGGTGGGCGACAAGCCCATAATCGGGCATATTCTCGACGACCTGCAGAAGGCGGGCATCGGCAGGGTCTGCCTGGTCATCGGCTACCTGGGCGGGAAGATCAAGGAGTACGTGTCGGCCAATTACCCGGGGCTGCACGTGACCTACGTGGAGCAGCCGGAACCCAGGGGCCTGGGCCACGCCATCTGGCTGACCAGGCGCAGCGTCGGCGGCCCGGTGCTGGTAATGCTGGGCGACACCATACTGGACGCGGATATCTCGAAGTTCCTGACCTCCAAGGACGACTGCATCGCGGTCAAGGAGGTGGCGGACCCGAGGCGTTTCGGCGTGGTGGAGACTAGGGGAGGATTCATCTCGGCGATGGCGGAGAAGCCGGAGAAGCCGAAAACCAACCTGGCAATAGTGGGGATCTACTCCTTCCGCAGCTCGCAGTTGCTCTACAACAGCCTGGAGAAGCTGGTGGCCTCGGGGCGCACCACGCGCGGGGAGGTGCAGTTCACCGACGCGCTGTCGCTCATGGTGAGATCGGGGCACAGGATAAAGCCCCTGCCGATAGACGGCTGGTACGACTGCGGCAAGCCCGAGACCCTGCTGGAGACCAACCGGCACATACTGGACCGCAAGAGGTTCGCGCCGAAGGCGAAGAACACGCAGATCATTCCGCCGGTCTATATCTCCCCGACCGCGAAAGTGGAGAATTCCATAGTCGGGCCCTACGTTTCCATCGGCGACGGGGCGAGGATAGCTTCGTCCATAATCTCCGATTCTATCGTCAACGAGAACGCCGTCATCACGGACATGAACCTGACCGGCTCGCTGGTGGGGCCCAGCGCCACCGTGGTAGGCATGAAGGACAGGCTCAACGTCGGGGAGAACTCGGAGATCAGGTTCGACAGCAGCGCCTGCGAGTAGGCTCAGGGTGCCGGAGCGCAAAACGCGCTCGCCCACACCGTGGTCTCGCTCATCATTCGGCCCTCGCGCTATGCAAGCTCGGGCAAGAAAGTGTCGCTACGCTCCACACACGAAGGTTTTGCTAGCCCGGCACCCTTCGGCTGTATAAAATCAAAAAAAGAAAAGACCCGGCTGAGACCGGGCCTTTCCATTTCCTGTTCCGGGTGACTATTTCAGCGAGGACCAGTCCAGGGCTTTCAGGCGGCGCAGGACCTCGTTGAGGCGGGAGTCGGGCTCGGTGAGGGAGAAGCGGATGTAGCCCTCGCCGTACCGGCCGAACCCGGAGCCGGGCGCGGTGAGCAGGGAGGCCTTCTCCAGCATGAAGTAGACAGCATCCATCGAGGGCACGTCGGCCGGAGGCTTCGCCCAGACGAAGCAGCTGCCGCCGGGCGGGATGAACCGCCAGCCGGCGGCGCCCAGCGCCCGGCAGAAGCTGTCGGCCCGGCGCTTGAAATGCGCCCGGACGGCGGGTACTATGCTCTCGTGATGCTTCAGCCCGTAGGCGACGGCGTTCTGTATGGCGTTGAACGGCCCGGAATCTATGTTCTCCTTCAGCTGGTTCAGCGCGCAGACCAGCCTGGAGTTGCCGACCACCCAGCCTATGCGCCAGCCCGCCATGCAGTAGGTCTTTGAAGCGGAGTAGAACTCCACGGCGACGTCGCGCGCGCCGTCCACCTGCAGTATGCTGGGGGCGGGTTCCCCGAAGTACATATCGCAGTATGCCGCGTCCTGGGCAATTATAACGCCGTGCTTCTTCGCCCATTTCACGAGGTCCCGGTAGAAGTCCAGCGTGGCGCAGGCCCCGGTGGGGTTGTTGGGATAATTGAGGAAGAAGAGCTTCGCGCGGGACAGGACCTTGGCGGGTATCCTGCCGAGGTCGGGCAGGAAACCGTTCTTCTCCTCGAGCGGCACGTCGTGGATCCGGCCGCCGGCCAGCACCACGCCTGTGCGGTACGTCGGGTAAGTCGGGTCGGGGATAAGGCAGCAGTCCCCTTCGTTCATCACCACCAGCGGCAGGTGGGCTATGCCCTCCTTCGAGCCTATAAGTATCGAGACCTCGTCGCTGGGGTGGAAGGACAGGCCGTGGCGGCGCCTGTGCCAGGCCGAGATCTCCCGGCGCAGGTTCTCGTTGCCCTTGGTGTTGGGGTACCGGTGGTTGGCGGCCTTGCGCAGCTCGCTCACGGCGGCGGAGACTATCCGGCGGTCGGTGGGGATGTCCGGGTCGCCTACCGCCAGGCTGATGATATCCTTGCCCCTGGCGCGCTCGGCCCGCTCCTTGCGGTAGAGCTCCTCGAAGAGGAAAGGCTTGAAGGTCTTGAGCTTGTCGCTGAGTTCTATCTTCATGGTTTTAACGCCGCTCCGTCGGCAGATAAATTATAACACATCATCGGCGCACGGCCTAAAATGGTAGAATCAGTAAAGCAGCTATGCCCGTGCTCCTCTTCACCGCCATCGTCGCGCTGGGCGCTTTCGCCGCCGGCTTCCTGGGTTCCCTTACGGGCCTGGGGGGCGGCGTGGTCATCATACCGCTGCTGACGGTGGGCTTCGGCGTGGACATCCGCTACGCGATCGGCGCCTCGCTCGTCTCGGTGATAGCCACCTCCTCCGGCGCCGCCGCGGCCTACGTGCGCGAGGG
This sequence comes from bacterium, assembly GCA_021811405.1. Lineage (GTDB taxonomy): Bacteria > Elusimicrobiota > Elusimicrobia > Elusimicrobiales > UBA9959 > UBA9959. The sequence continues at coordinate 6,600 of JAJZOZ010000106.1, forward strand.
CTTCAGCAATATCCGCATCGGCATGTTCCTCGAGATAGCCACCACGCTGGGCGCGCTGCTGGGCGCTTTCCTCGCCCTTCGCCTGCCTACGGCGGCCATCTCGCTGATCTTCGGCCTGGTCCTCATACATTCCGCGTGGGTCTCAAGCCGCCCCCGGGAGGACGGGGCCGCCGTCTCCCGGCCCGACCCGCTGGCGACCCGCCTGCGCATGAACGGCTCCTACCCGACCAAGGACGGGGTCACTCATTACAACGTCGCCTCGGTGCCTTCAGGCTTCGGCCTGATGTTCGTGGCCGGCACCCTCTCGGGGCTGCTGGGCATTGGCTCCGGCGCGGTCAAGGTGCTGGCGATGGACCAGGCGATGAGGCTGCCGTTCAAGGTCTCCACCGCCACCAGCAATTTCATGATAGGCGTGACCGCGGCCGCCAGCGCCGGCATCTACCTGCGCCAGGGCTACATAGACCCCGGTCTCGCGATGCCGGTGATGCTGGGCGTGCTGGCCGGCTCCACCTTGGGCGCGCGCCGCCTGTACGCGGCAGATACCTCCACGCTGCGCAAGGTCTTCGGCGCGGTGATCTTCGTGCTGGCCCTCGAGATGATCTACACGGGCTTAAGGGGGCTGCTGTGAGGCGCATGGCCCGCAGGCTGATGGACCAGGAGATAGAGGTCACTATAGGCCAGCTGCTGCGCGTCGGCGTTCTCTCGTCGGCGGCGGTGGTGGCGGCCGGCGGCGTCCTGTACCTGGCGCGCCACGGCCTGGCCGCCGCCGAATACTCCGTCTTCACGCGCCAGCCGCCGGAGCTCTCCGGCGCCGCCGGGATATTCCGCTACGCTTTCTCGCTGCACGGCAGGGGCCTGATACAGCTGGGCCTGCTGATGCTGATAGCCACGCCGATAGCCCGCGTGGTCTTCTCCGTCTTCGGCTTCCTCAGGGAAAGGGACTGGCTCTACGTGGCCGTCACCCTCGTAGTCCTCGCGATACTACTCTATAGTCTTATTAACGGCTGACGGCGGAAAGCCCGCCGCCCGCGCCTATTTCGCGCCTATCAGGCTTATACCCGGCAGGTAGGTCACCAGCGCCAGCATGGCCAGCAGGATCAGCAGGAAGGGCCCTATGGCCCGGTACAGCGTGGGCAGCTTGCGGTGGAAACGCGAGCTCGCCAGGAAGAGGTTGAGGCCCAGCGGCGGCAGCATGTAGCCGATCTCGAGGTTCAGCAGGAAGATGATGCCCAGATGCACGGGGTCGATGCCGTACTGCGCGGCCACCGGCACGATGATCGGCACGACGATGATTATCGCCGAGAAGATCTCGATCATGTTGATGACGAGCAGGAAGGCGTTGAGCAGCACCAGGAAGACCAGCTTGCTGGAGACGTAGGCGTGCAGCCAGGCGAAGATCTTGCCGGGGATCTGCGCGTCGATAAGGTAGTTCGTGAAGCCGAGCGCCGTTCCCAGCACCATGAAGATGGCGCCCACCAGCAGCATGCTCTTCACCGCCACGCGCGGCACGTCGCGCGTTATGTGCAGGTCCTTGTAGACCAGCACCTCGGTGACCAGCACGTAGAAGGCCATCACGGAGGCCGCTTCGCTGGCCGTGAAGAGCCCGCGGTAGATGCCGCCTATTATCAGGAAAGGCAGCGGGATCTCCCAGGCGGCCGCCCTGGCCGCCTTGCCGAGCGCGCCCCAGGAGAACGGGATATGCTTCACGCCTGAGCGGCGGGCCGTGAAGAAAGCGTAGACCGACAGCGCCGCCAGCAGCAGGGCGCCCGGCAGGAGGCCGGCCATGAACAGCTTGTCGATATTGATCTTCGCCACCAGGGCGTAGAGGATAATGGGCAGGCTGGGTGGGAACAGCAGGCCGAGGCTGCCGGTGGTGGTCAGCAGCCCGAGGCAGAACTTCTCCGGGTAGCCCTGCTTGCTGAGCATCGGGTAGAGCAGGCCGCCCAGCGCTATGATAGTGACGCCGGAGGCGCCGGTGAACGCCGTGAAGAGCGCGGTGGTGAAGAGGGCCACTATGGCCAGCCCTCCGGGCAGCGCCCCGAAGAGGGCCTCGGCCAGGGCCAGCATGCGCTGCGGGGCCTTGCTCTCCGCGAGCAGGTAGCCCGAGAAGGTGAAAAGGGGGATCGCTATCAGCGCCGGCAGCGAGGCCAGGCGCAGCATCTCGACGATGACGGCGGAGGAATCGATGTCGGCGCCGGCGAACAGGAAGATGGAGCCGCCGCCTATCAGCGTGAAGACCGGCGCGCCGAGGAAAGCGAGCAGCAGTATCAGCGGGGCTACCAGGATGGCCATCAGAAGGGGCCCTCCAGGTGGTCCTTCGGCCTGAAGATGCCTATCAGGGTGTGCAGCCCTATAAGGGCGAAAGCCGCGGGTATGATGACCTCTACCCAGCCGCCTTTGACCGGCAGGCGGTCGATGTAGAAGGCCACCGAGCCGGAGGCGAACTCGTCGCGGATGAACTTCCAGGCCGCGTAGAAGAGCAGCCCGGAGGCGGCCGCCGTGAAGACCGCCGCGAAGATCTCCAGCGGCCGCCGCAGACCCTTGGGGGCCAGGTGCACGAAGGCCTCCAGCGCGAAATGGTGGGAGTAGCGGGCCGCCAGCGCCGCGCCGAAGAGGCCGGCCCAGAGCACCATGTGCCTAAGCAGCGGGTCCAGCCAGACTATGCCCGAGTGCAGGAACAGCCGCAGCAGCACCTGCATGAAGGAGAGCGCGACCATAGCGAAGATCAGGAGGATGACGGCCCCGCGTTCCGCCCGTACCAGGTATTCTTCCGCCTTGTAAAGCGCGCGCATACAGCAATTATTCT
>JAJZOZ010000107.1 GCA_021811405.1 bacterium
AACCGCCGGCAGCCAGCAGCTTCCCGCCGTAGAGCGGCGTGAGCGTGTGCAGGTCCCTGGGGGTCAGCATGGAGGCGGTAGTGGACCAGGATCCGGCCGAAGGGTCGTAGAGCTCGGCCGTAGAAAGATTCCCCCCGTTATAGCCTCCCGCCGCCAGCACCTTTCCGTCCGGCAGCAATGAGGCGGCGAACATGGAGCGCGCCTCGCCCATGCCTCCAGTGGAAGACCAGGAGCCGGAGCGGGGGTCATAGATATCCGCCGAAGAATTGAAAGTGGTCCCGCTATTATAACCACCGGCGGCCAGGACCCGTCCGTCAGGCAGCAGGACTGCGGAATGGGAGAAACGCCCGGCGGACATGGAGCCGGCGGAAGACCAGGAACCGGACGCGTAGTCGTAGAGCTCGGCGGAAGAGATGGACGTCGCCCCGTCCGTGGTGCCGCCCGCCACCAGCACCCGGCCGTCAGGCAGCAGCGTCGCACTATGGGCGTAACGAGGGGCCGCCATGGAGTTGGCGGTGCTCCAGGTCCCGGCGGCAGGGTCGTAGAGCTGGGCCGTGGAATAGACGGTGCCATTCCCGTCGGTGCCGCCCGCCACCAGCACCTTGCCGTCGGGCAGAACCGTGGTGCTGTGGCCTTGGCGGGCGTCGTTCATGGCGTTACCGGCGCTCCAAGCGCCCGCAGAAGGTATCAAAAGGTCGGCGCTGGACAATTCGGAGGCCCCATGGCTGCCTCCGGCGGAATGAACTCGGCCGTCCGGCAACAGCGCCCCGCTCTGGTAGTAGCGTGTTGCGCTGAGCGAGGTCGCCACCGCGGAAAAGGTCCCGGCCGCGGGGTCGTACAGCTCGGCGGTGCCGAGTTCATTGGAGCCGTAGCCTCCAGAGACCAGCACCTTTCCGTCAGGCAGCAGCGAAGCGTAAAAAGCGAACCGTGCGGAAAGCATGCTGCCGGTGGTGCTCCAGGTACCGGACTCCGGGTTATAGATCTCGGCATCCGCTACCGGGGCATAATAGGCTGTCGTACCGCCCATCAGGAGGACGCGCCCGTCAGCGAGCTCGACCGCAGAGTAATCAGCCCTGGCCCTGTTGAGGCCGCCGGTAGGCGTCAACGTATTTGAGACCGGGTCATAGAGCCCGGCCCCGTTGTTGGTATATGAACCGGTGGTAAGCAACACCTTGCCATTCTGCAGCAGCAGCGCGGATCTCGGGTTGAAGCCAAGGACCGCGACGGTAGAGGCGGTATTGGCATAAGGATCGTACATCTCCAGCATACCATTGCCTGCCAGCAGCACTTTCCCGTCGGCGAGAAGCGTGGCCGTGTTGGGCGCCACGTGCAGAACAGGCCCCACGGAACAGCTGCGGGTAAAAGGGTTGAAGATATCCGAGCCGAGATTCCGCAGCGACAGCACTCGCCCGTCCTTAAGGGAAACCGAAGGATAGAGATTACGGTCGGAGGAGAAATAACATGGATAAGAATAGGTCTCCGTCACCGGGTCGAAGACGTTGACCCACCGCAGGTAATTATTGCTGGTCGTCATGCCGCCCAGATAAGCGACCTTACCGTCCGGCAGCAGCGCGCTTGACTGAGCCTCAGCGCCGTACGTCATCGAGGTGGTAGGGCGCCAGGCGGGGTCTATAAGCGCGGGGTAAGAAAGCCCTTCCGGAACCTCTATCCGCACACGCCGAGGGCCCGTTTTCCAGAAAGAAGAGGGGTAAGCCTTACCACGCGCGTCGAAGACCACCGGCCTGGACAGGGCGAGGCCTGCCACGACTATCTCGCCCGCCGGAGTTATCTCCGGCTCGGAGGAATACTCGTATTCCAGGGCGCGCGGCGAGGCCGGAGTTTTCAGGAGCACCAGTTCCTGGACCCCGTGGGAGCTGGGGACATAAAGCACGTCGGTGTCGCGATAGGCGTCCTTATAGACCAATGCGCCTTCCTCCACGAAAAGCCCTCTGGACGCCGCGCCGGAGTGGGCCACGGACAGTTCCGCGGAGCGGGTCCTGATATGGTACCCCTCCGCCAACGTCCTTTCGAAGATGAACTCCGGCCTCCCCCGGGAACCGTCGTTCAGCAGCCTTACCGCCGAACCGTCGCGGGCGTAACGGCCGGCCCGGCCCTCCTCCAGGGCCCGGCGCACAGGCTCCACGCAGAAGAATTTCTTAAGCAAGGCTACGGCCCCGGCTCGCTCCGGCGCCGGAGCGCCGCTGAACAAAGCCAGGTTATTCCTCGCCTTCTCCAGGCCAGGGGCCTCCCGCAGCACCTCCCGCGTAAGCGCGACAGCCCTTTCCCTGTCTCCCGCGGCGGCGCAAGCCGCGGCCAGATTGGTCTTGGCTTCCAGCAGCGCCGCGGAAGCCCCCCCGGCCTCCTTCACGGCCACGGCCTTTTCCAGCGTCTTTACCGCGGCGGCGTAGTCGCCGGCCTTATAGTAGGCCAGGCCCAGATTATGCAGCCCCTCGAAGAAATCCACCCGCTTCTGCACCGACTGCCGGTAACGGGCGATGGCCTCCGCTTTCCTGCCGTCCCGCTCCGAGAGGCGCCCGAGATCGGAGAGGGCCTCGGCGTAGGCCGGGTCTATGGCCAGGCAGAGCTCGAATTCGCGCGCGGCCTTTTCATACTCGCCCCGGGCGGCGTAGGCGCGGCCCAGGCCGTAGTGCAGCGTGGCGGACTGGGGGCAGGTGCGGAGATTGGCCCGGACGAAGGTCCAGTGGTCCTTCCAGTCGCGAACGCGGACCGCATCCACCGCGGCGTAGAGCGCCAGCAGCGCGCCGCCCAGCAGCAGCGCCTTGCGCAGGCGCCCAGAGTTCAGCTCCAGGGCATGGGCCAGCAGGTCGGCGGCGGCCAGCGCCAGGCCGGCCAGCGCGCCGTAGAGGAAGCGCTCGTTGATGATGGTCCTTATCGGCACAATGTTGGCGACCGGCAGTAGCGACGCGAAGAAGACGAGGAGGCCCAGCGACGCGAGCGGCCTGGAATCGCGCGCCTTCCACGCCAGGAGGAGAAGGCCGCCCAGCAGCGAGAGATAAGCGGCGAGCTCCGCGTCCAGCGCGCGCTTTACCGGGAAGAGGTACTCCACGCTCAGCGGGTAAGGGGCCAGCGCTATTTTTACGTAATAGGCGAATCCCTTTATCATCGTAAGCAGTTGCGGGGCGAGGCCGCCGGCCCAGTAGCCGGTCTGCGCCAGGTGGCCCAGCGCGGAGCTCCTGGCCCAGAGAAAGGCCAGCGTCAGCGCGGCGTAAGGCAGCGCGCGCAGCAGCGAACCGCGCGCCCCCCGTTTCTCGTAGATATAAGCGGTCAGGAAAACCACCGCCGGCAGCGAGGCGGCCATCTCCTTGGAGAGCAGGGAAAGGGCGAAGAGCGCCAGCGAAAGGCCATAGTGGCTCAGGGATATTCCATCTCTCTCGCCGCCGCCACGGAGACAACGGAAGGAACGGATATACAGCAGGTAGGAACCAAGATAAAAAGAAAGAAACAGCACGTTGGAGCGCTGGCTGACCCAGGCCACGGTTTCGCTCTGCGCCGGGTGCAGCAGGAAGAGCAGCGCCGCCCCGAAGGCTGCCGTGCCCGCGCCGCGCCGCCCCCGTCCCAGCAGGGCCAGCGCCGCCAGGTAGAAGAGGAAGGCGTTCAAGACATGCAGCGCCACGTTGAAGAAGTGGTAGGCGGGCGCGCTCAGGCCGAAGAAGCGGTAGGTTAGGGCGTAGCTGAAAGTGGTCAGCGGCCGCCAGACGTCCCCGTTCATCTGCTCGCTGTTCGAGGAAACGCCGGGAGAAAAGAATTTGATCAGAGGTGTCAGGGAACGGATGGCCTCGTTCTGGACCACGAAGGTGTCGTCGTCGTAGAGAAAACCGTTGGCCAGCGTCCCCCCCCCATACCATAAAGCCGGCGGCCGCCAGCGCCAACAGGGCGGCGGCGGCGGTCTTTCTCCGTAAGAAAGCCGACAGTTTAGACATAGCGTGGCGCCCGCGGCCGTGCCGGGTGCGCCGCTTCAAGTTCCTAGTACCGGCGCCCCTTCTTCAGCTCGTCCAGTTCCTCCCTGAGGCGCTCGAATTCGGAAGGATCCACCCAGTACTGCGGGTTCACGAAACAGAGAACGTAGTCGCGGCCGGGCGCCTGGTCCTCGAGGGCCATGCCTATCACCATGCCGCTGCCGGCGGCCCTGGCGGCCCTGCCTGGCCGCGAGGACGCGCCGAGGAAATCCCCGGCCCTGACCGGGCCGTTCTCGGCGGAGACCCTCACCGGCACGCGGCCGGAGAGGGCCACCGGCACCGCGCCCTTGTGCTCGCCCAGGTCGCCCGTGCCGATGGTGACGCCGGGCGCGGTGGAGACCACGCCCAGCACCCGGCCGCGGCCGGCCACGGCCTTGCGAACGCGCACCGCCCCGCCGTCGGCGGCCATCATCACCACGTCGGCCGCGCCGGCGTCGTCGAGGGAAGGATACATTTCCGCGAGGTCGCCGGCGTAGGTGACGCCGGCCTTGGCGTAGAGCACGCCGGAGCTGGAAAGCTTCAGGATATAGTCGTTGGCCCCGGTCCCGGTGGAGATCATCAGCGAGGTGGCCTCGGCAGTGGAGACCACGGCGTGCACGGCGTAGCCCGGGGAGCGCGTACCCACGCCCAGCCGCCCGGCCACGAAGACGTTGGTGGTCACGTTGACGCCGCCGTAGGGCGTGGAGGCGGTGGCGTTGACGGTCGACACGTCTATGGACGGCCCGGACGTGCCGCCGGCCACGCCGGTAAGGCCGCTGCCGTCGCCCACGAACCTGGCCGCCTCCAGCACGCCGGTGGCGCTCATGGAGCCCACGATCACGCCGGAGCCGTTCCGCCAGATCTGCGCGTACACGTCCACGGCCGTGCCGGTGCTCACCACGTCCAGTTTGGCCGAGGGAGCGCTGATGCCCAGCCCCACTTCCCCCGCGAAATAGCTCTTCGCCCCGCCCGAGTTGTACAGGGCGTAGTTATTCGCCCCCGCAGCCTGGGCCGTGGCGACGGCGTAGTTGTTGGTCCCGCTGGAGAGGTTATCCACCTTGACGCCGTAGAGATTCTGTATAGTGCCCCCGGTCCGGTACGCGTCCTGCGCGTTAAGGCTGTCCCATTCCGTAACGCTGCCGGCGGACATGCTGCCCCAGGAGGTGAGGCCCCGGACCACCGGAATGCTTCCCCCGTGGATATTGGGAACTGCTTCGATAGCGTTAAGGTTATCGGTGAAGGTGCCGGTTCCCGAGTAATCCACAGAGGAGTTTATGCCGGCGAGCCCCGATATGTTGCCCGCGCCCGTCATGACCGGGCTTACCATGAAAGAGGTCATATACCCGTTCCACGGGCTGTCTTCGCTGACGTTCTGCACGTAGGAGGGTTTGATCCAGCCGGTTCTGTATCCTACCGCGCTGTTGACGGCGGGGATGGGGTTGGTCACGGCCCCGGAAATATCCAGCAACGCGGAAGGAGCGGTCGTCCCTATTCCAACGCTGCCGTTAACGAAGAGGTTAGTGCTGAGCGTTACCCCCGCGGCGGCGGTAGTTATGGAACTTACGCTGATGGTGGACACCCCGACTATATCGAAACCGGAAAGGCTGAGGTCCCGCGTGGCGGTGTGGTTTCCCAGGTTGTCGCCGGACGGGATTCCGGTGGCCCCGGAGATATCCGCATACAACTTGCCCTGCGAGGTCATGCTGGCCACTATCACGCCGCTGCCGTCGCGCCAGATCTGCGCGTAGACGTTGGAGGCCGTGCCGGTGCTCTTGACGTCCAGCATGGCCAGCGGGTTCGTGACGCCCAGGCCCGCTACGCCGGAAGAGCGCTGGTATAAAGAAGGGCCCACCTGGAAGTTGGCGTTGGCCGAACCGAAGTCGGCCGTAACCCAGGCGTTGCCGCCGCTGTCGCTGCCCAGCCGGACGTTGGCGCCCCCGTCGCCGACCAGCAGCTTGGTGCCGCTGTTGCCGATCTGCACGGAGAACCCGGCCCCGCTGGTCAACTGCGTGTCGGAAGGCAAAGAACCCACATAGACAAGAGGGAGGCCGTTAGCCGGGCTGGTATCCACCACGAGGTTATAGGAAGGAATCCCGTAGTAGCTGCCCGACGGCCCCACCTGCAGGCGGCCGTATTTGGACAGGGTGAGTATGTTCTGCGCGGCGGCCGCGCCGGTGGAGATCTGGACGACGTTGGCGGTGGCGGAGTTCTGCACGTGCAGCGCGGCCGCCGGGCTGGCCGTCCCTATGCCCACCCGCCCGGAATTGGGGATGGTGAGCAGGGACGTGGCGCCGCCGCCCTTGGTAATATTCAGCACCCGGCCCGTGCTGCCCTGGTCTACGGTAAGGCCTTCGGTGCTGGTCCAGGCGTTGACGGCCACCGGCTGGTTGAAGTTGGTGCCGTTGGTAGTGACGTTCATGACGTCCCCCGAGTCCGAAGTGCCCACGTTCAGCACGTCCGCGGACTGGCTGACGCCGTGAACGATGTCCACGAAGGTGCCCGGGGAGGCGCCCGTGGTCGAAACGGAGACGTAGCCGTATTTCTGTTTTATGGCCAGGGCGCCCCAGGGGGCCGCGGTACCGATACCCAGGCGGCCCGCGGCGAGATAGACGTTGGTGCTGAAAGTGACCCCCGCCGCGGCGGTGGTTATGGAGCTTACGCTGACGGTGGACACCCCGATAACATCGAACGCGGCCATGTTCAGGTTCCGCGTGGCGGTATGGTCGCCCAGGTTGTCGCCCGAGGGCAGGCCGCTGGCGCCGGAGATATCTCCCAGTATTTTGACCGCCTGCAGCACGCCAGTGGCGCTCATGGAGCCCACCACTACGCCGCTGCCGTTGCGCCAGACCTGGGCCATGTGCCCCGGGGTGTCCCCCCCGGCCTGCAGGTCCAGCCGGGTATCGGCGGCGGGCGCGCTTACCCCTATGCCAACGTTATGGGCTATATCGAACACGGCCGTCCTGCCTGGAACGGCGGAGGGACCGGTCACTATCTCTATCTGCCCGTTCGCCGAACGTATCATGCCGAGCCAGTCGCCGCCCGAGCTCTTGAAACCGTAACCCGGATAGGTAGCGTGGGAACGGGAAATTATCTGTGCGTAGCCGTACCCCCCCCACATCTGGCCCTGGCCGTACGCTTCTATGAGAGGGTTGGAGTAGCTGATCCCGAACACGCTCAGCCTGGCGTTGTTGGCGGTATCGGTACCGATATTCACATTGTTCTGCGGCGTAACGAAGAGGCCCGGGGTGCTGGCCATCGGGCTGGTGGACAGGATAACGCCGCCCCTGGCCTTGAACCAGGTCCTGTCGGCCACGCTGTTGGTCACCTGTACGCCTTCGCTGTCCGCCCAGGTGAAAGCGCCCGCCGCTCCGGAGACGGCGGAATAGCCGGCGGCCAGAGAATAGCTGCCCTGGGCCTGGCTGTTAGTTCCTCCGAGCACCGCGGAATTATTTCCGGAAGCCACGTTGGAGAGTCCGCCCAGAACCGCGGAGTCATAGCCGGAAGCGGTATTCCACTCTCCGGACATAACGCCGGCGTCGGTCCCTGACGCGGTGTTGCTGTCTCCGCCGGCGACCACTGCCCAACCATTGATGGCGCGATTATTATGGCCGCCGAAAACCGCAGAGAACTGCGAACTGGCCGTGTTATCCTGCCCGCCGGAAACCGCAGCATATTGGTCTCCGGCCGTGTTCCCCTGCCCGCCCAGCACGGCGGAATAGTGGCCGGCCGCCACTTGGCCGGCGGCGCTGCGGCTGGTCTGCAGGTCTACCGCGCCCACGCCGCGAGCGTTAGGCGCGGCGGTGCCGTTGCCCAGTCCCAGCGTCATTATGGAACCCGCCGTGGAGATGAACACGCCGTTGGCGCCCGTGGTAAGGTCGGTGCCGATCTGCAGGCCCTTGCCCACCATGGTCACGCTGGCCACATTGACGACGCTGTGCTGCGCCATGTTCAGGTCGCTGGTGGCGGTATGGTCGCCCAGGTTGTCGCCCGTACCCGGGGGGAGCGTGGCGTAGAGCGTGCCCTGCGACGTCATGCTGGCCACTATCACGCCGCCGCCGTTCCGCCAGATCTGCGCGTAGACGTTGGAGGCCGTGCCGGTGCTCACCACGTCCAGCGCCGCCTGCGGCGCGCCGGTGGAGACGCCCAGCAGCCCGGCCACTTCCGCCGAGGAGTTCAGCACGGCGTAGCCGCTGACGGTCAGCCTGTCGACGACCTCCAGCTCCGCGGCGGCGCACCGGCCCGGGGCCGAAAAGAGGATGAAAACGGCTATGGTCGACAGAAGTCGCATATTTATAAAAACCCTAGCCCTGCATATATAATAATTATAATTCAAATCGCCAAGGGAATCCCGAAGAAAAGACGAAAGATGTCAATTCGCCGTATGTTCAGGTTCTTGGGACAGAAGAGGCCGGGCGCGCGCGGACGGAAAAGACAGTTGAGAAGCGTCTCATGTGCTTATCCACGCGCCCTCGCCGCCGAGTATCATCCACTGCGTGGCTGTCACCAGGCGCAGCGTTATCGCGGCGTAAGCGGGACTTACGGCCGTGTTGTAGATGGTACCTCCGGCAGTTGAATCCGCCAGATAGGTGGACGCTGCGGCCTGTATAGTCACCTTGCCGGCGCCCAGTTTGACCACGGTTATGGTGGCGCCGATGTCGGCCGCGGACACGGACGGCAGCGTCACCGTCTGCGCGCCGGAGCTGTTGACGGTAATGGTCTTGCCGAAGTCGGACGACGTAAGCGTTATTCCGGTGTCGGCCGCCTGTACTACCTCCATCGCGAGGCGCGCCGCGCCGTTGACGAAGACGTTGGTGGTGATATTAACTCCGCCGTAGGGCGTAGTAGCCGTGGCGTTGATGGTGGAAAGGTCTACCGACGGCCCGGCGCTCCCCCCCGCCAGGCCGGTCAGCGCGCTGCCGTCGCCCACGAACCTGACCGCCTCCAGCACGCCGGTGGCGCTCATGGAGCCCACGATCACGCCGGAGCCGTTCCGCCAGATCTGCGCGTACACGTCCACGGCCGTGCCGGTGCTCACCACGTCCAGTTTGGCCGACGGAGCGCTGATGCCCAGCCCCACTTCCCCCGCGAAATAGCTCTTCGCCCCGCCCGAGTTGTACAGGGCGTAGTTGTTGGCGCCAGCGGATTCGTTCGTGGCTATGGCGTAGTTGTAGACGCCTCCGCTCTGGTTATATACGTTGACGCCGTAAAGTCTCTGTATCGTCCCGCCGCTCCGGTACGCGTTGTCCACGCCGACACCGTCCCATTCAGTGACGGCACCTCCGGACATGCTGCCCCAGGCCGTCAGGCCC
>JAJZOZ010000108.1 GCA_021811405.1 bacterium
CGAAGAGGTCCAGGTAGGTGTTGTAGTCCAGGTCGGAGATGATCTTGTCCGGGTGCCTGTTCAGCATCCGGGCGAAGATCGTGTCCTCCCAGATCGTGCGGTCCTGCACTACGCCGCGGATCTTGCCGAGGCTGATGCGGCTGACGAACTCGCGGTGCTGGCGGAAGCGGTGGTTCAGCAGCCAGACCTGCATGATCGTGCCGAACTGTTTCATGTCCTTGTAGAAGTGCTCCAGGTACGGGTTGCCGCCCACCTCCTCGAGCACCGGCTCGAAGTTCAGGGCCTTGGCGAGCTCCATCGTCAGCGTGGACTTGCCCACGCCTATGATACCCGCTATGCCTATGTAGCCTTCTGCGAACATGTTGCCTCCCGGGGTCCCCTGTTAAGTTCTCCGCCTCAGTTCTTCGTCGGCACGTCCTGCTCTATGCCCTTGACGGCCAGCAGCACGTCGTCGGGGTTGGACGCGGCCAGCAGGATGTCCTCCAGCTTGGCCATGCCTTCCTTGTGCATCTTCACCAGCGACTGGTTGAAGGTCTGCATGCCGTAGAAGCCGCCCTTCGCGATGGCCTGCACCACGGCGTCCAGCGTATTGTCGGAGATCATCTTCTTGACGTGCGGCGTGTTGGTCATGATCTCCACGGCCGGCAGGCGGCCGCCCTTCGTGCAGGGCAGCAGGCGCTGCGAGATGATGCCGCGCAGGCTCTCCGAGAGCTGCATGCGGACCTGGGCCTGCTGGTAGGGCGGGAACATGTCGATGATGCGCGAGATCGTCTGCACGGCGTTCATCGTGTGCAGCGTGCCGAACACGAGGTGCCCGGTCTCCGCCGCGGTGATGGCCGCCTGCGTGGTCTCGAGGTCGCGCATCTCTCCGACCAGGATGATGTCCGGGTCCTGGCGCATCGCCGCGCGCAGCGCGTCGACGAAGCTGGTGGTGTCGGAGCCGAGCTCGCGCTGGCTGATGATGCACTTCCTCTCGGTGAAAGAGAACTCTATCGGGTCCTCGATCGTGATGATGTGCGCGTCCCAGTTCTGGTTCAGGTACTCTATCATCGCGGCCAGCGTGGAGGTCTTGCCGGAGCCGGTGATGCCGGTCACCAGCACCAGGCCGCGCTCGTTCTGCAGGATCTTCTTGATGGAGTCCGTCGGCAGGCGCAGCTCCTCGAAAGTAGGGATCTTAAGCGGGATGTGCCGGATGGCCACGCCCATCTTGCCCTTGTGCATGAAGACGTTGAAACGGAAGCGCCCCAGCTCGCCGCCGTCGTGGGAAAAGTCGCATTCGCGCTTTTCCTCGAAGATCTTCTTCAGGCGCGGCGTCATCAGCGGGAACACCAGGCTCTCCACCTGCGCCTCGGTCATGTGCGAGGAGTTGATCGGCGTGATCGCGCCGTGGATGCGCAGGAAGACCTGCGAGTCGCCGCGGATATGGGTGTCGGAAGCCTTGTTCTGCACCATCACTTTCAGCAGCAGGTTCAGGTCTATCGCCATGCTTCCTCCCTCGGGCTCAGTCCAGCCTGCGTTTGCCGCGGCGCAGGTAGGCGGGTTTGTCCACGTCGTCGGAGATAGCCGACGCCGGCTCGAACTGAGGCTGGTCCCCCTCCAGCCGGCGCACGGGACGGCCGGTGCGGTCGAGCTCCTTGCGGCGGCGCAGCTCGCCGGCCAGGTCGTTCCGCTTCGGGGTGAAGCCGGTGGCGATCACGGTGATCTTTATCTCGTCGCCCAGCGTGTCGTCGAAGGCCTGGCCGTACTTGATCAGCGCGTCCGGATTGGCGTTCTTGCCGATGTACTCCATCGCCTCGTGGACCTCCACCATCCGGATCTCGCGCGAGGCGGTGAAGTTCACCAGGATACCCTTGGCGCCGTCGATTACCGCGCTCTCGAGCATCGGGGAATGTATCGCCGCCTTGGCGGCCTCGGTATGGCGGTCCTGGCCGGAGGCGCGCCCGATGCCTATCAGGGCCTCTCCGGACTTCATCATGATCCTGCGGACGTCCATGAAATCCACGTTGATCGCGCCGGCGCTGGTTATCACGTCGGAGATGCCCTGGATGGCCTGGCGCAGCACGTCGTCCGCCATGCGGTAGCCCTCGTCGGAGCTGGTGCTGCGGCTGACCTCTGAGAGGATATGGTCGTTGGGTATCACCAGCAGGCAGTCGGAGTGCTTGCGCAGCTCGTTGATGCCCTCCTGGGCCTGCTCGCGGCGCTTCATGCCCTCGAAGGAGAACGGCCGGGTGACCACGCCGATCACCAGCGCGTTCGGGTTGCTCTCCTTGGCCACCCTGGCGAGCACCGGGGCCGCGCCCGTGCCGGTGCCGCCGCCCATGCCGGCGGTAACGAAAACGAGGTCCGCGTCGGCGACCGCCTCGCGCAGCAGCTCCACGGACTCCTCCGCGGCCGCCGCGCCCTTCTGCGGATCGCCGCCCACGCCGAGGCCTTTCGTCAGGTCCTCGCCTATCTGGATACGGTTGGGGGCCTTGCTGCGGCGCAGGTCCTGCGCGTCGGTGTTGATCGCGATGAACTCCACCAGCCGGATCTCGGCCTCCACCATGCGGTTCACGGCGTTGCCGCCGCCGCCGCCCACGCCGATGACCTTGATCACGGCCTCGCGGTCGTGAAAGTCGTTCTCGTACCTGATCCTGTTCTCGGACATAGTTTAGAAAGGTCTCAGAAGAGGTCCTTCACCCAGCGCCAGAACTTCTTCTGCACGTTGCCGCCGCGGACCGGCGCGGAGACGTCGGCGGTCCAGTTCTTCAGGTAGGGGTAGCAGACGAGACCCAGCGCCCCGGCGTATTCCTGCGTCATGTACTCCTCGGGGCACTGCAGGATCTCCTGGGCCGGCAGGCCGAGCCTGGACTGGTTAAGGTCCAGCATCACCTCGGCCGCCTCGGGCATGCCCCTGAGCTGCGAAGCGCCGCCGGTCAGTATGGCGCCGCCGGGGAGGTCGGGGTAGCTGGAGGACTGCACCGCCTGGCCTATCTTCTCGAAGATCTCCTCGGCGCGGGGCTGGATGTAGTCCAGCAGTTCGCGCGGCTTGACCTCCTTTTTCGTCCGGCCGTCGAGCTTGGTTATCACGATCGGCTTGTCGTCCTCGAGGATCTTGGAAAGGACCGCGCCGTGGCGCTCCTTGATCTCCTGCGCGGACTCGATCTTGGTGCCCAGGCCGTAGGCGATATCGCGGGTAATGCTGTCGCCGCCGAGCGGGATCTCCCTGGAGAAGTGGATGCCGCCCTCGGAGTAGATAGCGATGGAGGTGGTCTGGCCGCCGGAGTCTATCAGGATGCAGCCGAGTTCCTTCTCCTCCTCGGACACCACCAGCTCGCCGACGGCCAGCAGCGTGTAGATGGGCGCGACCACGCGGAAGCCGCCCTTGGACACGGATTTCACGAGGTTGTTTATCGCGGGGCTGGAGGCCGTGATGATATGCACGCCCACCTCGAGCAGCGAGCCCTCCATGCCGATGGGGTTGGGAACTCCGCGCTGGCGGTCGAGAGAGAAGCCCTGCGGGATGACGTGCAGTATCTCGCGGTCCGGAGAGAGCTGGAACGCCTTTGCGGTCTCTATGACGCTCGCGACGTCCTCGCTGGTTATCTCCTTGTCGGTGCGGGCGATGTTATAGGCGCCCTTGCTGTCAAAAGCCTGGATATGCGCCCCGCGGACGCCGAGGTAGACCTCGCCTACCACCTCGTTGGCCTTGCTCTCGGCCGCGTCCATCACGCGCTCCACGGCGCTGGCGGCCTCCTCGATGTTGACGACGACGCCGCCCTTCAGGCCGCGGCAGGGCACGGAGGCCGCGGCCAGTACCTTCAGCTTGTTATGCTCGTCGTCGCGCTCCGCTATTACGCAGGTTACTTTGCCGGAGCCCATGTCAAGCCCGGCGATGATCTCGGATTTTCCCATACGATGCTCCCTGCAACCGCTTCTCTGACGCAGGCGCCGGCGGAGGCCGGACGTTCAGGACTTCTTTCCCGAATTCACTGCGGAAACGAAAATTTTCCCCTCCCGGAAATTCCTCAGGTCCGCGCGCAACGGCCCGCGGCTCTTGGAAAGGGCGACCTTCATGACTTCGTTCAATCTTAATATTTTTAACTTGGTGAATTCAAATCCGCCCCACAGCACCTCGGAACCGTCCTGCAGCCGGAGCGTGCAGTCCCAGGCGCTGCCGTCGCAGCTGAGCCCGGCGGGGCTGGAATAAAGCATGCCAGAGAGCGGCGCGAAGGAGGAGAGGAACGCGGCCAGCTCGGGCGCCTTCTCCGGGGCGTGCCGAAGCTCCACGGGGAAGGGCGGGTTCTGGCCTCCGGACAGATTTTCCGGGATCAGTCTTCCGGTTACGCCCAGGTAGGCCGTGGCGCCGTCGGAGAGGACCGGAGCGACCACCTGCTCCGGCACGGCGGTGACGCTTACCCTCCCGGTAAAAAAGTTCCTGAAGATCCGCACCTCTGCCACCCCGGGGTGGAGCCGGCGGATGCGGCCGGAAAGTTCCCTGGCCTGCGCCCCGGTAAGGGTCCCGGAGGCGGCGCCGGTAACGAGTTCCATGAGGGACGGGTACGCGGCGGCGGAGGGACAGTCAAGCGCGACGGACTTCGGCTTGAAGGCGAGGAAGCGCCCGCTGAGCAATCCGGCCGAATGCTTCAGGGCCGCGGCGCCGCCCCAGGCGGCCAGCAGCAGGCCCAGCGCCGTGCCGGCGGCTATCCCGCCGCGCCGCAAAAGCCGGTTGCGCACCTTGCCGCGCACGCGCACCTTGAACCTGCGCTTAGTCGCCATCGCGCTATATTATAGCCCTAATTTTTGCGGCAAGCAAAAATTACCCGCAGGCCGTCTGATGCGCATAGCGCTTGATACGGCACGGGCATAGCCCAGGCCGTCTGATGCGCATAGCGCTTGATACGGCACGGGCATAGCCCAGGCCGGCCGAGCCGGCGCTATGCGCCGCGCGAGGCCGGGGCGTATCCCCGGCGCAGCCGGCCGCTCTCCGGCTACGGTTTATTTGCTATAATTCCAAAGCAGCATGGAGTAAGGCGCCCGTAGCTCAGTGGTAGAGCATCCGCCTTTTAAGCGGGTGGCCGCGCGTTCGAATCGCGCCGGGCGCACTCCACGCTAAGGCCCTCTGCCGCGGTCCGCGGAAGCCCCCAAGCCATCATGGGCATACGCACCAAGCTGATAATCTTCCTCCTTGCCCTCCTGACCGGGATCTCCGGCCTGACCGCCTTCCTTTTCATCAAGAGCGAGCTGTCCTCCATCTCCTCCAACAGCCAGCGCAAGAACATGCAGATACTCCTGGCCCTGTCCGAGGTCTGCCAGGAGATGCGCGGCACTCCGGGAAAGTCCTCCGCGTACAGGTATTTCAAGACGTTCCTGAAGACCCCGGAGATAATCCGCGTCTCCTGCGAGACGGCCGGGGGCCGCGTCCTGCTGAAGGAGGATTATTACTCGCCGGCGCCGGAGCCGGCCCCGCGCTACTTCAAGACCTTCCCTCCGCCCAGGGTCGGCACGTGGGAAACCCAGGTGGAGAACGGCGTGGAGGTACTGAAGGCCTCCCTGAAGTCGCACGTGCAGGCCGTCAGCATAACGGCCCGGGTGGATTTCTCCACGCGCCTGATCTACCAGGAAATGGAGTCCTCGCTGCGGCAGTCCTCCGCCAACTTCTTCATAATTCTCGCTCTCTCCTTCGCTATAGGCTGCATCGGCGTTCTGATCATCACCAGGGCGGTGGCGGACCCTATAAAGGCCATGGCCGAGGCGGCGCGCAGCATAGGCTCCGGCAGGCTGGACCACGAGATCCCGGTGAACGGCAGGGACGAGATGGCGCGCCTGGCGCTGGAGTTCAACGAGATGGCCCGCAAGCTCCGCGAGTCCGACGAGATACGCCGCGACTTCGTTTCCAGCATCACGCACGACCTGCGCTCCCCGGTGACAGGCATAGAGCTCTGCTCCGACCTGATCATGAAGCTGGCCGAGAAGAAGGAGTACGACAGGATACCGGAGCAGGTCATCTCGATAAACGAGCACTCCCAGCGCCTTAACCGCTTCATAGACTCGATGCTCGAGGTGTCCAGGATCGAGTCCGGCGAGATGAAGCTGGACATCAAGCCGGTCAACCTGGAGGAACTGGCCGACAGGGCCGTGCGCGCTTTCAGGACCTACGCGTCCCAGAAGGGCCTGAAGCTGGAGCTGGTCATCGCCGAGGAGCTGCCCGACACGAAGGGCGACCCGGACCGCCTCTACCAGGTGCTGGCCAACATCATCGGCAACGCCGTCAAGTTCACGGCCTCGGGGGCGGTCAGCGTCTTCGTAGAGTCCGCTCCCGGCGGCCAGCAGGTCAGGGTCTGCGATACCGGCCCCGGCATCGTGGCGCACGAGCTCAGGAACATCTTCAGCAAGTATTACCGCATCAGCTCGGGCCGGCGGGAATACCCGTCCGCCAAGACCGGCACCGGGCTGGGCCTCTACATCGCCAAGTTCATCATCGAGCTGCACGGCGGGCGCATCACGGCCGAGAGCGAGGCGGGCAGGGGCAGCGCCTTCTCGGTCTTCCTGCCGGCGCGGGAGGACGCATGAGAGCCAAGCAGACCATACTGGTCATTGACGACGAGCCGGCCCTCCTGAAATCCGTCAAGGAGCGGCTGGAGATGGAGAACTACAACGTGCTGACCAGCCAGACCGCCGAGCACGCCCTGCAGACCCTTTCCCGGTTCACTCCCGACCTGATGGTGGTGGACCTCCGGCTCCCCGGCATGAGCGGCCTCGATTTCTGCAGGCAGGTCCGTTCCTCCGACGGCCCGTCGCGCCTGACGCCGATAATCTTCCTGACCACCGACCGCAGCGAGGTCAACAAAGTGCTGGGGCTGGAGCTGGGCGGAGACGACTACATGACCAAGCCTTTCAGCCCGGCGGAGTTCGTCGCACGGGTCAAGGCCCTGATACGCCGCAGCCTTTCAGCAGAGGAGCGCGAGGAGGAGGAGACGGCGACCTCCGGAGCGCTGACCATCAACTGCTCCCGACACGAGGCCGCGGTGGGCGAGCGCCGGCTGGAGCTCTCCCCCAAGGAGTTCGAGATCCTCTACCTGCTGGTCAGGAAGAGCGGGCGGGTAATGACGCGCCAGTTCCTGATGGAGCGCATCTGGGGCCGTCCGTACGAGAACACCAGCCGCGTCATAGACACCCACATAAAGAACATCCGGAAAACCCTCGGCGAGCTGCAGGACTGCCTGGTCACCGTCGAAGGGCTGGGCTACAAATGGGAGCCGCGCCCTTAAACGCGGCCGAAAATCTTCACACAATCTTCACATTAAAAACACCCGGTTCCCTTTCCGGTATGATATACTTTAATCCAGCAAGCAGCATTTCGGGGCAATAAATCCATTAAGAGAGGAAAGAATATGAACAGGATCAGAAGAGGTTTTACGCTGATAGAGCTGCTGGTGGTCGTGCTGATCATCGGTATCCTGGCGTCCATCGCCATCCCGCAGTACTTCAAGGTCGTGGAGAAGTCCCGCATCTCGGAGGCCATGTCCCTCGTCGCGGCCATCAAGTCCGCCGAAGAGCGCTACCTGGCCCGCGGCGGCACCTACTCCACCGACTTCAAGAAGCTGGACATCACCTACCCGAACATGACCAGCACCGCCATCACGACCAAGTTCTTCTCGGCCGCGATAGCCGACGCCTCGGACGCCAACGGCCCCGGCTACACGCTGACCATCACCCGCCACACCACGAACTCCAGCGTGGCCGCCCGCTACGGCACTTACGCGCTTACCTGCTCGGTGCCCACCGCGCCGGCCGTGACTTCGGCCAAGCAGGAAGTCAAGGACGAACTGCTGGACTAAAGACCAGGCCGGACAAAATAAAGAACCCCGCTCAGGCGGGGTTTTTTATTGACCTGAAAGGGACCAGGGCTAGGCGGGGACCAGCTCCCCCGTGCCCGCTTCGAACACCACTCCCAGCCCGTCGCGGGCGAACCAGAGGCGGCCGTCGCGCCAGCTGAAGGCCGAGAGCGGATAGCCCTGGCGGGAGGTCCTGAGCGTGAAGACCTTGTCCAGCGTCAGGCTGTCGTCCAGTTTGTGCCTGTAGATCTTCCCCGTGGAGGACACGACGGTCCAGAGATACTTGCCGTCCTTGAAGATCTGGTCCGGCTTCTCGGGCAGCCTGAACGACGCGGACGGCGTCAGTTCGGAGTCGGCGCGGCGCAGCACGGCATTGCCTTCGCCGTCGCAGGTCCAGAGGTACTCCCCGTCGTAGAAGAGGGCGCTGACCTTTCCCGGCGCCGGGTAACTGCGCACCAGCGGCAGGCCGGGGGCCAGCTTGCGCTGCTCTATGACCTTCTTCCAGGAATCCGCGACGTACAGATAGTCGCCGGCCGAAGCGAGGCCGCTGATGTGGGTCTTTTCCAGCGGGAAGGTCTGTTCCAGGTGAAGGCCGTCCTTGGACGCGGAATAGAGGTACACGGCCTGCGTGAGCCAGTCGCCGGCGTAGAGCTTGTTGCCGCCGGTCCAGACCAAGGCCGAGATGTTCGCGGCGACCCCGGGATACTCGCGGTAATAGGACGAGCTGCCGGAGACCGCCCGGTATATCCCGAACAGGATCGCGGCGGCGGCCAGCGCCCCGACGAGGAGCCAGGACCCCTTGCCGGCGGCGGGCGCAGCAGCGGGCGCAGCGGCGTCCGGCGCGGCGGCGGGAAGCGGAGCGGGCGGAGGCTCCTGCCGGGCCGGGGCGGGCTCGGTGGGCGCGGGCCGGGCGGCGGGCGCCGCGCGGCGCGGCGCCGGCCCTTTGACGAAGCGCTTGACGGTCTCCACCAGCTGGGCGTTCTCGAACGGCTTCTGCAGGTATTCGCTCGCGCCCAGCTTCATTACGTCCACGGCGGACTGGATATGGCCGTACCCGGTTATCATCACCACGGGCAAAGTTTCGTCAATCTTCTTCAGG
>JAJZOZ010000109.1 GCA_021811405.1 bacterium
GTTGCCGACCGACTTGGTGTCGTAGTCCGGGGCGACCTCGCGCGGGTCCTCCCCGAGAGCCAGCAGCCTGAGCTCCGGGCCGTGCGCGCCCAGGCCGCGCAGTTCGTCCGCCTCCGCGGCGGCCAGCTCGCCCACGGTGTTTATGCCGCGCGAGCGCAGCACCCCGGCCGTCTTCGGGCCCAGGCCCCAGAGCCTGGAGATGTCCAGCGGGGCGAGGAAGGCGCGCAGCCCCTCCTCGCGCACCTCGACCAGGCCGTCCGGTTTCCTGAGGTCAGAGGCTATCTTGGCCGCCATCTTCGTGGGGGCCAGGCCCACCGAGCAGGTAAGGCCGGTGACCGCCTTAACCCTTGCCTTGATGCGGCGGCAGGTCTCCAGCGGCCCGCCGAACAGGTGCGCGCTGCGGGTTATGTCCAGGAAGGCCTCGTCTATGCTGACCGGTTCGACGTCGGGAGTGAACTCGTTGAAGACCGCGAGCACTTTTTCCGAGGCTTCGGAGTATTTGCGGAAATCTGGCCGGAGGTATACGCCCTTGGGGCAGCGGCGCCAGGCCTCGGAGATAGGCATGGCCGAGCGCACTCCGAACTTCCTGGCTTCGTAGGAGCAGGTGGAGACCACGCCCCGGCCGCGGCCTCCCTTCGGGTCCGCCCCTATTATCACGGGTTTCCCCTTCAGCGAGGGGTCGTCGCGCTGCTCTATGGCCGCGAAGAACGCGTCCATGTCCACGTGCACTATGCGCCGCTCCATTCCCAGATACTATCAAGATATTCCCGGAGCGGACAAGGAGCCGGACCCGGCCGCCCCGTTTTTTGCTAGCATTCCAGCATGAAGGGATGGCGGAAGCTGGCTCTTGTCTCGGCCGCGTCGTCGGCGGCGTTCTTCGCGCTGCTCTGGGCGAGCACCTTCGGCTGGAACTTCCTGGCCCCCTCCTACGGCGGCGGCCCTTCCCGCACCAGCCCGGAAAAGCTCAGGGAGACGGTTTCCGCGCTGGCCGCGGGCATAGGGCCCCGGGACCTGTTCAACAACAACAAGGCCAGGCTGGGCAGGGCGGAGGAGTACCTGCGCGGCAGGTTCAGGGCGGCCTGCTGCGCGCTGGAGGAGCAGGAGTTCTACGCCGCCGGGGTCAAGGTCCGCAACTTCATCTGCACGAAGAAGGGCTTCTCCTCCCCGGGGGAGATAGTGCTGGTCGGCGCGCATTACGACACCTTCAACAACCCGGGCGCAGACGACAACGCCAGCGGCGTGGCCGGCGTGCTGGACCTGGCCGAGTACGCCTCCGGCCGCAGCTACGCCAGGACTATAAAGTTCGCCGCCTTCGCGAACGAAGAACCGCCCTTCTTCAGGCACGAGGGTATGGGCAGCGCGGTCTACGCCGCGGCCGCGAGGAAGAACGGCGACGACATCAGGGCCGCGCTGATACTGGAGATGACCGGGTACTACAGCGACAGGATATTCTCGCAGCGCTACCCGCCGCTGATCGGGCCGTTCCTGCCGCCTAAAGGGGATTTCATTGCGCAGATCTCGGATTTCGGCTCGCGGGCCGAGGCGCGGCGCATAGACCGGGCCTTCCGCGCGGCCAGCGGCCTGCCGCTGCGCACGGTCTCGCTGCCCGCCTGGGTGCCGGGAGTGGATTTCTCCGACCACCGCAGCTTCTGGGCGCAGGGCTACCCCGCGGTGATGTTCACGGACACTTCGTTCTACAGGACGCCCCACTACCACAGGCCGTCCGACCTGCCGGAGACTCTCGACTACGGGCGCATGGCGGCCCTGCAGGACGGCCTGAAAGCCGCCCTGGACGACCTGGCCGGCGTCAGCGCCGGCCCGGGTATGGGGGTGAAGTCGGCTAGCGCTTCTCCGGCAGTATCTCCAGCCAGTAGCCGTCCGGGTCCTCTATGAAGTAGAGGCCCATGGCCTCGTTCTCGTAGCAGACGCAGCCCATCTCTTTATGCCGGTCGTGGGCGGCCTTGTAGTCGTCCACCGTGAAGGCCAGGTGGAACTCGTTGTCGCCGAGGTCGTACTTCTTCTCCCTGTCCTTCAGCCAGGACAGCTCCAGCTTGTGCGGCGTGCGCCCGTCGCCGAGGAAGACCAGCGAGAAGCTGCCGTCGGCGGCCTGTATGCGGCGCGTCTCGGAGAGGCCGAGCGCTTCCCTGTAGAATTTCAGGCTTTTGTCCAGGTCCAGGACGTTCAGGCTGTTGTGGGCGAAAGTGAATTTCATTCGGCGCCTCCCGGGGGATTGAACTGGGACAGGCGGACCCGGTACATGTCCTCGGAGACCGCCTTCAGCTCCTCTTTTATCCGCATCGGGCGCTTCACGCCCTCCAGCTGCTTATCGGTAGTGAGGGCCTTCTTCTCTATGGAGCCTTTGCCCTTTACGGCGCCGCCTGCGGCCAGCTTTATGTCGTAGGTCCAGCTCTTCAGGTCCGGGGACAGGAAGGTGACCGTGCCGGAGAAGGTCTTCCCCGCGTCGGCCGCGTCATAGACCAGCGTCTTCCTGCGGCGCGTCATCACGGTGACTACGGTTTCCGGCTTCATCGAAGGCGAGGGGGCTGGCTGGGTGACCGTCTCCGTTATCCTGGCCCCGCCGGCCGCTATCTCCCGCTTCACGGCCGACTCGGTGTTCCCGTAAGGCAGGCGCCCGTCGGGAGAGAGGAAAGAGACGCGCCCGTAATAGTACTCCGTCCCTTCATTGACCTTCAGCGTTACAGCGGCCGCGCAGGCCGCCAGGCCCGCCGCCGCCAGGAATATCAGTATCTTCGCCGTTCCCATAGCACCTCCTGATCCTACGCATCAATGGTACAAAAAATAGCGGCACGCGCTACACAAAGCCCCCGCTATTTTATATGCTTGTCAGGAACGGAGGTGCCGTCATATGAAACATATTTTGATAGCCCTGCTGCTGGCCTGGACCGGGGCCGCCGCCGCGCAGACCGCCGGTTCCGCCAAGGACATCCGTGAGCAGACCCCGGCCGAGCTGCAGCGGACCGCCGCGGAACTGGAGCAGGCTCTGATACTCAAGCCCGCCGAAGTGGACCTCTACGTGAAGCTGGGCTTCGCCTACACCCGGCTGGGCAGGGCCGACGACGCCCAGCGCGCCTTCGAGAGCGCCGCCCGCCTGGACCCGCAGAGGGCCATAGCCCATTACATGCTTGGGCTCATCTACGAGAAGAAGGGCCTGAAGGACAAGGCCATAGCTTCCTGGAAATCCTGCCTGCAGGCCGCCAGGGACCAGCAGCTCAAGGACACCGCCCTGAAGCATCTGAACAACCTCAGCGCCAACTGACATGAAGAACAGACTTCTTATCCCCGCCCTGCTGCTCCTGACCGGCTGCGTGGCCCCGAAGGTGGCCGTTAATCCGCGCGCCAATTTCTCCGCCGTCAAGCGCGTGGCCGTGCTGTCCTTCGGCGGGCCGAAGGGCGACCTGGCCGCCGACCTGATGACCCAGAGCCTGCTGGAGCACGGCGCCGACGTGGTGGAGCGACAGCGCCTGGACTCCGTTATGAGGGAACAGCAGCTCACGGCCGACAGCGCCTTCGACCCTTCCACGGCCAAGCGCCTCGGCAGGCTGCTGGGCGTGGACGCGCTCTTCGTGGGCACGGTGGCCGAAAGCACGCCGCCCAGCACCTACGTGGTCAGCCAGTCCAAGGACCCCGTGGTCACGACGATGAAGAAGGTGGACGGCGGCACCGTCTACACGGAAGGCTCCGTGCTGGGCCTGCCCAACGCCCAGCTGCTGAGCACCACCGCGAACGTCTCGCTGCTGTCTCGCATGGTGGACGTGGAGACCGGCTCCATACTCTGGTCCGCCTCGATGACCTACGAGGGCTTCGACATACCGTCCGCGATGAGCGGCATCACGGACGCCTTTGTGCGCTCCCTCTCCCCCATCTGGCCCGGGCTTTACCGCGCGAGATAACCGCCAGGAGAATGAAAAAGCCCCGCCCTTTAAGGGGGCGGGGCTTTTTTACGCCTTGTCCGCGGCTTACTCGGGGCGCCAGACCTTGTCGGTCCAGGCCACGAACTCGTCCCACTGCGAGGCCTGCGACAGCGACAGGTCGCCGTACTTGGTCTCGTAGATGCCGCCGAGCGCGGGCGGCAGCTTCTTGGCCTTCATCGTCATCCCTATCGAGATGCCGCCGGACTTGGCGTAGTCGTAGCCGTTCACGCCGTCCTTGTTCAGGCCGACGCTGGTCATCACCAGGCTCTTGCGGATGAATTTCATCAGCCGCTCGGCCGCCTGCGCGGTCTCGAAGCCGCTGACCATGCTGAACGTCTTCGCGAAGTCGTACAGGTCCACGTAAGGCGCTATCTGCTTGGTCTTGTCGTTCTTCGGGTCGAGGCTCGAGTAGCGCACCGCGTTCTCGATGGCGTACTTGGCGGCCTCGTGCTCGTCGTTCTTCATCGCGGCCCTCGCGAACGCGTCGAGGTAGGCCGGCAGGTCGTTGAGGGGCTTCGGGTTCACCGCCGACATCGTGGCCGCGATGGCCGACAGCGGTATGGTCACCGGGCCCACTATCGGCGCGCCGTGGGCGAAGAAGTCCTTCTCCCAGTCTATGAAGAACTGGCCCACCTGGTTCAGCGTCGCGCCGGGAGTCGCGTTGAGGAAGTTCAGCAGTTTCGTGTAGTCGTAGCCGTAGGCCAGCATCGTCTCCTCGGAGCCGATGAACAGGCCGGCGTTATCCTTCATCTCGTAGAGGATCTCGGCCATCTGCTGCAGGCAGGCGTTCTGCACCACGACGTCCACGTAGCCGGCCTGGCGCAGGATCTCGCCGAGCTGGCGCGTACGCACGTAGTTCTTGGTCTCGTCGTCGAACAGGATGCCCCTGGCGGTCGGGATAGACCCGTCAGTGACGTTGTGCATCACCGGGTCTATCCAGCCCAGGCCGTGGTTCCAGAGCACCAGCATGTAGCGCTTGGCGGGGTGTTCCGCCTTGGCCCACTTGATGAAGTCGATGACGCGCTTGTAATCGCCCATGTCGCCGTTCGGGTCGGCGGAGACCAGCGTTTCGCCGCCCTTGGTGACGACGACGCGCTTGGAACCCTGGCCGCTCAGGCCGTACTCGAGCAGCACGTTCACCTTGCCGGTCGTGCCCACCTTCTTCATCTCGGCCATGTCCTTCTGGGCCCATTTGCCGGAGATGCCGTAGAGCAGGCTGTCGTCCAGGTTGTTGTGCGCGTTCATGAAGACCATGACGGTCCAGTCCTTCAGGCTTTCCTTCGGGACTTCGGCTACGGCCTGCGGGGCGCCCGCCTTCTCGGCGTAGGCCGCCAGGTCGCCGGCCGTGACCCTTTCGAGGTCGAAGCCCTGCGCGGACGTCAGGACCGGCGCCAGCAGCAGGGCAGTTATCAGTAGATTCCTCATTTCAGCACCTCCCAGCCGGAGACGGCGCCATTGACCGCTCGCTCCGCGGCCTCCAGCTTGAGCTCCGTGCGGCCGCGCTCGAACAGCGCCCCGACCTCTTCAAGCTTGCCGTCGCCGCGCACGCGGTAGACGGCCTCCTGCTTCAGGTCCTGGGTGAAGGTCTTGATATGCCACTTCAGGTGCACGTCCATCCGGGCCACCGGGGCCTCGTCCGTGCCCGCGTTGACCACGCTCTCGTCGGGCACTTCCACCACGACGTCAAGCTTGGTCGCCCAGGCGGTGGTCACGCTGACCGGCTCTATCGTCACGCCGGTCAGGTACTTGCCGGCGCCCTGGAACGAGCCGCCCCAGACATAGTGCACCTTGTAGGTGGCCGTGACGGCGGGCAGGCCGCCTATGTTCTTGGCCTTGAAGGTGTAGAGCTTCGACTCGGGGCCCTGCCAGCCGGTGAGCTGCGTCCAGTGCGTCGCGCCCTCGGGCACGGCGTTGGAGTAGTCGGTCTCGATATTGACCACGGGCTTGTTCTTGACTATGAAGTTGTAGACCTTCATCGCGTAGTTGAAGATCTTCTTGAACTGGCCCACGGAATCGCTGAAAGAACCGTCTGCGGCCGCCGGAGCCAGCGTCGCTGCGCCGGGGTCGGCCGGGATTATCATAACGGAGGCCTCGTCGATGACGGGGCCGTCCTGCGCCATAAGGCGCGCGGCGGGCAGCAGCAGCGCCCCCGCCAGGATTATCTTAACGAATCCCTTCATCTGTCGCCTCAGCGGCCGAAGACCAGGGAGGGGTTCAGCAGCGCCTTGGCGGAGGACAGCTTCTCCACGCGGGGCTGCGCGAACGGGCTGACTATCTCCTTCATCTCCCCGGTGCCCTTTATCAGGTACACGCTATTGCCGTCCCATTCCTTGAGCACGGTGGCTATCTTGGTGGAGAGCTTCAGCTGCATAGCGGCCAGCGGGTCCTCGTAGGTGCCGAGGTTCACTATGGTCGTGTCGGGCACGAAGGCGGACATGGCGAGCTTGTAGCCCCAGCTGACGTTGATCGCGCCGGGGACTATCGTGACGCCGGTCAGGTACCGGCCCTTGTTATCGAACTTGCCGCCGTAGGAGAACACGACCTTATACTTCACGGACACGGTCTCGCCGCCGTACATGTTCTTGGCGGTGAGCTTGTACTCGTAGGTCTCGGGGCCTTTCCACTCGCAGAGCTGGTTGGGCGAGCTGGCGCCCTCCGGCACGGCCGCGGCGTACTTGGTCTCCACCTCGGCGACCGGGGCGTTGTCCTTTATGATGCCCCAGATCTTGTTGGCTATGTTGATGATCGTGACGATGCTGCCTATCACGCCGCGTTCCGCGGGGGCCGGCGCCGTGATGGTCTTGGAGACCAGTTCCACGCGCACGGAATCCGGGTCTATGGTATAGCGCATCGGGTCGGACTGCGCGGCATCCATTTCGGCCTTCGTGAAGGCCGGGGCCTGATTCTGGCAGAATGCCGCCGCGGGAAGCAGCGTGGCCATCAGGGCCAGGGTAACGAGTTTCTTCATTATAGGTTCACCTCTGTATATTTACGACTTTAAGGGATTATACTTAAATTTATAAAAATCGCATAACCCCCAATAACGCAAAAACCCCGCCCTTTGGGGGGCGGGGCTCCTGAGCCGGAGCGGCCCGGCTTAGTCCGCGGTCTGAACCTTTATGGCCAGGCCCGTATCGTTGAAGGTCAGACCGGTGAGGTGCATCTCGCCCACCAGGCCGGTGCCGATCAGGGTGTGCAGCTGCTTGGAGGAGATGGTGCCGTAAAGCGTCCAGGCCGCCTTGTCGTAGCGCAGGTCGATGACCTGGTCTGCCTTGAGGGGCAGGTTCTTCTTCTTCAGGACGCCGTCCACGGCGGTGTAGACCGCCTTGATCATCACGTCCATAACCTGCGCCATCAGGTCTTCCTGGTTGAGTTGGGGCACCGGCGCGGCCTTCACGGTGGGCTCCATGGAGGCGTGCAGCTGCACGCGCTGTATGCGGATGGCCAGCTTGTCGGCGGCCACGAGGTAGGGCTTGAGGGTCAGCGTGGGGTTAACGATTATGCCGCCCTGGTCGATCTGTATGTTCGTGAGCTTAAGGAAGTCGCCCGACTTCATGGCTATAGGAGCGTTCTTGTCGATTATGGAGATCCTCTTGTCCTTGACCGACGCCTGCTCCACGGCCTTCTTGACCACCTTGAAGGGGACGCGCACCGCCAGGTCCATGCCTATGAAATCGTCGCCGGAAGCCCTTGAGGGGGCCGGCACCTGGAAGTCCGGAGCGGGGGTCCGGAGGTCGGAGGCCCTCAGGCCTTCGAGCTCGAAAGCGCTCGCGCTGCCGGCCGAGAAGGCCGCCGCCGCTATAATCGCTATAAGTGTTTTCTTCATAAATTCTCCGTAGCTCCTTGCGGTCACAGGTGGAAGCCCAGGTACATCAGGCCGTTGCCTATCTTAAGCCCGTTGATCTCCGCGCCCTGGGCGAAGGAGGGCAGGAAAGCGCTGTTCTTCAGGGTTATCTGGACGGTCTTGTCGTCCAGCTGGCGCGCCGTCATGACCTTGGTAAGCTGGGGGTTCGTGGTCAGCGTCTTCATCAGGGAGCTGATTATCTTGCCCTGCAGCCAGCCGTTGATGAAGCCGGGGATGCCGATGCCGTAGGCCTGGTCTATGTCCACTCGCTCCACCTTCACCTTCAGGGTGTTGGGGCCGGCGTACACGGGGAGGATGGTGGCCTTGAAGTAGACGTTGGGCTTGCCGAAGACGTCCCTGGCGTAGATCTTGCCGGCGACCTCGAGGCGGCCGTCGCCGCGGAACTTGAGCCCGCCCTCGTGGCCCTTGGGATGGAACTCAAAATCCGTGGCCTTGGTGTACTTGGCGATGAAGTTGTCCAGCATGCCGTCCGAGACCGCCAGGTTGTAGCCGGGCAGTTGGGCTATCGCGTTGGCCGAGCCGGTCTTGACGCTGAGGGCGAAGCCCTCGCCGTCGAAAGTGAAGTTGCGCAGCGTGACGTTCTCTATCAGGCCGGGCAGCAGCGGGGCCACGAAGCCGGGGTCGACCTGCGCGCGCAGGTTCCAGCTCTTGCGGTCGTAGGAGAATTTCAGCACGTCGGCGGCCTTGATGCCGGCGCGGTTCTTGGCGAGAGCGGAATCCATGGCCTGCAGCATGCCCTCGCTGACCTTGGTCATCACCAGCTCCATCAGGCCGTCCTTGTCCAGCTGGGCGCCGAAGGCGGCCTTGGGCCCGAAGGCCACGTCGGCCTCCACCTTGACCACCTTGATCGAGAGCCTGTTCTCGCCCTCGAAGACCGGCTTGATCTGGATGGTGGGCTCTACCTCTATGCCGTTATAGTCCACGGTCACGTTGCTGAGGGAGATGTGGTCCCCCTCCTTGAAGAGCATGGGGGAGTTGGCGTCGATGGGCTGCAGCTTGATGAGCGGGAGGGAAGCCAGC